>JANOGB010000741.1:0-9121 GCA_031413955.1 Planctomycetota bacterium
CCCCGGAGGCCCCATCCTCTCTGGATTCTCCCTCCGTGCGTCTCTGCGTCCTCTGCGCCTCTGTGGTCCTGCTGATTCTTGCTCAGCCAACAAGCGGTTCGGCGATAGAAGATCAGCGCCCGCTTTCGCACGAGCGCAAGAACTCGCGCACGAGAACCGCGCGCTTCTTGCGGCGCTCGTCCTGTTCGGCCGCGCTGCTCGGAAGGGTGCCGCCGGCCGGAGCGCCGGCGAACGAAGATGGCGCGAGTGCTTTCCAGCCCTCCAGCAGTCGTGCTGCCGCGGGAGCGCTCGGGTTGCGTCGGCCGATCCAGGCGCCGAGCGCCAGTTCGGCCGCGCCCGCGTCGCCGCGTTCATCGGTGAGGCAGTCGAGCAGGAAGGCGAGCGTGTCGGGTGCTTCTTCGATTCGTACGAGTGCAACGGCCGCGGCCTGCCGCAGATCGAACGGCCGGGCGGGGTCGAGGGCCGCGCGCAGTGCAGGAATGGAGGATGGCGCAGCCAGCGATCCCAGGGCGATTGCGGCGCCGACGGCGAGCTCGGGGTCCGAGTCCTGGGTGAGAACGCGTTCGAGCTCGCTCGCCGCGCGCACGTCTCCGATCGCGCCCAGCGCAATGGCCGCGGCCGGTGCCAGGCGGGGCTCGGCCAGCGCCGCGAGCAGCGCGGTCAGCGCTCCGCCGGCGCGCGGCCCCATGCGTTCCAGGCATTGCGCGGCGTGGATGCGCACGTAGATCTGGGATTCGTGCAGGGCTTCCGCCAGGAGCGGCACCACCCAGGCTTCGAAGTGCGCGAGCACGAAGCGCGCGTCGTCGACCTTGCGCAAGTCCCATTGGCCGAGGTCGCTCAGGCGGCGCCAGGCCTCGAAGCGCAGGCGCGCGCTCGGCTCGAAAGAAGCGTTCCCGAGCATTCCGGCCTTCCAGCGCGCCAGGAGCTCGTTCGGATCCGCTGCGCCGTACTCGGCCGCCAGCTCGCTCGTGCGTTCGGCCACGCGCGCGCGCAGCCTCTCGTCGCTGGTGCCGTTCCACACCACGAACATCGCCTCGAGCCCCGCCAGGTGCCCGAAGCGCGAGCACGCGTCCGCCAGCCAGAAGGCCGTCTCGTAGTCCTTCTCGTACTTCAGGCGCAGCAGGAGTCGCGGCAGCAGGCTGTCCTCTCCCGTGCGGCCCAGGCGGTATGCGCATTGAGCGCGCAGCCAGGGCTCGGGCGCCGATTCCGCCGCCAGGCACAGGGCCTCGAGCGCCGCGGGCGTCGCATGCGCGGCCAGGATCTCGGCCACGCCGATGCGGCACTCGACCGTCTCGTGCTCGTCGCCGAGGAGAGGCGCGAGCGTCGCGACCTGTTCCGGCGAGAGCACACGCGCGTCTTCGATGGCCAGCGCGCGCAAGCCGGGATCGCCCGCGCGCAGCGGCCCCAGGATCTCCTCGAGCTCGTCACGGATCTCGCCGGTGGCGACCGGCAGGAGCGCGCGCGCGTCGACCTCGCCGGCCAGTGCCTCCAGCGCCGGCGCGACCACCGCTCGCAGCTCGTAGGGCGGTGGCGGTCGCTCGGCGTGGGCGCAGGCCGCCGACAGGAACGCCAGAGCGAAGAGTACGCGCCAGGAGGCGTCGGCGGCGCGCGAGCGCTCATCCGTCGGAAAGCTGTGCCCGGCGCCCACGTCCTCGATCCTACGATCCGTACCCGTGCGGTCGATTTGAACGCGCGCAGGGCGGCGCTAACCTGGTGGGACGGCCCACCTGCCCTGCGCGCCCTGCAGCACCGTACCGGCGCGTTCGCGGAAACCACCCATCCTGACGAAGAACGCACGCGAAGGCGGCCTCCAGCACGGGCCTTCGCCGCAGGTCCGAGCCCCGTCCCGGGTTCCCCTCCGCGCTTCCTCTCCAGACGAGATGACCACCGAGCATCAAGACGAATCCGGCAGCGAGCCGGACGTGTCGGACGCGCGGACGCCCCAGAAACGCTTGTGGCGCCTCGTGGTCGGCCGGCCGCGCAGCCTGGACGACCGCTCGCTGTTCCATCGCATCTCGCTGATCCCGTTCCTGGCCTGGGTCGGGCTCGGTGCGGACGGGCTCTCGTCCTCGGCCTACGGTCCCGAGGAAGCGTTCCGCCAGCTGGGCGAGCACACGTACCTCGCGCTCGCGCTGGCCGTGATGATGATCACGACCATCTTCGTGATCTCGGTCGCCTACAGCCGGATCATCGAGGAGTTCCCGCACGGTGGTGGCGGCTATCTGGTGGCGACCAAGCTGCTGGGCGAGCGCGCGGGCGTCATCTCGGGCTCCGCGCTGCTGATCGACTACGTGCTCACGATCACGGTCTCGATCGCGGCCGCGGGCGACGCGCTCTTCAGCTTCGTGCCACTCGCGCTGCACATCTGGAAGCTGCCGGTCGAGGTTCTGCTCATCGCCGGCTTGACCATGCTCAATCTGCGTGGCGTGCGCGAGTCGGTGGTGGCGTTGACGCCCATCTTCCTCGTGTTCCTGGTGACGCACGCGGTCCTGATCGGCTGGGGCATCATCGCCCACGCGCCCGAGCTGCCGGAGACATCGCGCGCGGTGGGGGCGGGCTTCCAGAGCGGCCTGGCCACGCTCGGCGCGGCAGGCCTCTTCATGCGCTTCGTGCACGCCTATTCGCTCGGCTCCGGCACCTACACGGGCATCGAGGCCGTGTCGAACGGACTGCAGATGATGCGCGAGCCGCGCGTGAAGACCGCCAAGCGCACGATGCTCTACATGGCGAGCTCGCTGGCGATCACGGCTTCCGGGCTGATCGTGTGCTACCTCTTGTGGGACGTGACCCACGAGCACGGCAAGACCATGAACGCCGTGCTGGTCGAGCGCATCGCCGGCGGCTGGCCGGGCGGGCGGACATTCGTGATCGTGACGCTGATCGCCGAGGGCGCGCTGCTGGTCGTCGCGGCCCAGGCGGGCCTGCTCGGCGGCCCGCGCGTGCTCGCCAACATGGCCGTCGACAACTGGTTGCCGCGGCGTTTCGCGGCGCTCTCCGATCGCCTGACGACCCAGAACGGGATCCTGCTGATGGGCGCGGCCTCGCTGGCGGCGCTGGTCCTCAGCCACGGGAACGTGCGCCAGCTCGTGATCATGTACAGCATCAACGTCTTCGTGACGTTCTCGCTCTCGATGCTGGGCATGGCCTTGCTGTGGGGCCGCCGTCGCGGCCGGCCGTATTTCAAGCGCTGGACGAGCCTGTTCGTGACCGGCTTCGTGCTGTGCGCGACGATCCTGGGTTTCACGGTCTACGAGAAGTTCCTGGAGGGCGGCTGGATCACGCTGCTCGTGACCGGGACGATGGTCCTCGTCTGCTACGCGATCCGCGCGCACTACAAGCAGGTCTCGCAGGCGTTCTCGAAGCTCTACTCCGAGCTCGGCAACCTGAAGGACACGCTCCCGGCAGAGCGCCCGCAACCCGGCACGCCGGATCCCGACCAGCCCACGGCCGCCGTACTGGTCGCCGGCTACGGCGGGCTCGGCATCCACACGCTGCTCTCCATCTTCCGCACCTTTCCGGACCACTTCCGCAGCGTGATCTTCGTGTCGGTCGGCGTGGTCGACTCGGGCGCCTTCAAGGGCGAGGAAGAGGTGGATCGGCTGACCCAGCAGACCGACGAGACGCTGCAGAGGTACGTCGATCTGGCGCACGGCCTAGGCATCCCGGCCACGAGCCGCAAGGCGCTGGGCACGGATGCGGTCGCCGAGGCCGAGAAGCTCTGCCTCGGCCTCGTGCGCGAGTTCCCGCGCACGACCTTCTTCGCCGGCCAGGTCATCTTCCAGCGCGAGCGCTGGTTCCAGCGCCTCTTGCACAACGAGACCGCCTACGCGATCCAGAAGCGCCTGCAATGGGCCGGGCAGACGATGGTGATCCTGCCGGCGCGCGTGCGCTGAGCAAGCGTTCCGTTCGTGCTAGTGTTTCGGCCCTGATGGGCCGTGCCCTCACCGCTTCGCTCCGCTCATCCGGGAGCGCCGGGCTCCAGCCCGGCTCCGTTTTCTGTTCTCGTTCCCTCTCTCCTCCTGTTCGGCCGCGGAAGAAGAGGAAGAGCAGAGCCGGGCTGGAGCCCGGCGCTCCCGGATGAGCGAGCCTTCGCCGCAAGGCGGGCACGGCTCGCGGTTCGCGCGCGGCGCGGTCGCCCTGACGGTGCTCGCGTTCGTGCTGGTGCTCGTGGCCGCGAACCGCGACTACTTGATTGGCCGCGCGTTCCCCATCTTCGACGCCGACGGATTCTTCGCGCCCTACTACATGTTCCTGGCGGACCTGATCCGCGCCGGCCAGCTCCTGACCTGGAACCCCTTCAACAACGCAGGCTCGCCCGACTTCGCGGATCCGCAGGTGGGGGCCTTCGACCCGATCCTGCTCGCGTTCGGATGGCTGACGGGCTCGCGCGTGCTCGGCTTCCTCGTCTACTGGCTGGTGATGTGGTCCACGGCGGGTGTCGGGATCCTCTTCCTGGCGCGCCGGCTCGGCTGCGGCATGCCGCTCGGTCTGGTGGTCGCGCTGGGCTTCGCGTTCTGTGGTTTCTTCCTCGGGCACACCCAGCACACGTCGTTCGTGCGCTCGTTCGCGTTCCTGGGGCTGATCCTCTGGCGCCTGGACGTGGCGCTGGTCTCCGCGCGTCCGCGGGCTGCCATCCAGAGCGGCGTGCTGTGGGGCCTCTCGGGTCTGGGCGGCTATCCGGCGCTCCTGTTCCTGAATCTCGTCGCGGCGGGCGCGTGGGCCGTCGGCCGGCTGTTCCTGCTCGAGCAGGAGCGCGCTTCGCCGAGCGAGGTTCCGGACGAGCGCCTGCACTGGCCCGGCGCGGGCGCCCTGCGAAACGGATCGATGGCGCTGGCGCTGCTGGTCGGCGCGGGCGTGCTCGTGCTCTTGCCCACGTACCTCGGGACGATCGTCGAGGCCGAGGGCTACACCTCGCGTTCCGGTGCGATCTCACGCGAGCTCGCGCTCGAGTCGAACGCGCTCCATCCGCTCGCGCTGAGCACCTTCGCCAGCCCCTACCTGGCGGTCGTGCCCAAGGCCAAGCTGTGGAACTACACCGATACGTCCTCGTGCGGCCTGTACGTGGGAGTGCCGGCGCTCGTGCTGGCGCTGTTCGCGCTGGTGGCGCGACCGCGCAGCGTCTGGCGCTGGGCTCTTGTGGCGGCCGCGGCCTTCGCGCTGTGCGCAGCCCTGAGCCGCGTCTTGCCGCTGCGCGGCTGGCTCTACGACTGGGTCCCGCCGACGCGGTACTTCCGGCACGCCAGCGTGTGTCGGGCTTACGCCATCTTCTCGGTCGCCGTGCTGGCGCTGCTCGGGGCGCGGGATCTGCTCGCGCCGCCTCGGACTCCGGGAGGGGCGCGGACCTGGACCCTGACGGTCGCGTTCCTCGTGGCCGCGGCCGGGCTCGCGTTCGTGGCGTTCGCACGCTTCGAGCGTGTGCTCACGCTCGCGCGTGTCGACGCCCCGCAGCTCGTGCGCCAGCACCTCTACGCGATGTGGATCGGCGCACCGGCGTGCGTCACCGCGGCCTGGCTGCTGCGGGGCCGCCCCGGCGCGCGCTGGATCCCGATCGCGGCGCTGATCGCTTTGGCGGTAGCGGACGCCTGTCTGAGCGCGAGCTTCGTGCACCCGATCACGCGCAACCCGCCGGAGCGCGTGGCGGCCCTGTGGGCGGAGCTGGAGCAGGGCGAGCTGCGCTCCTTCGATCTGCTTGCGGGGAACGGCGCGGCGCGCGCGCACGTCTCCAACGCCAGCGCCGGCCTCGGGCCGGGCTTCAACAGCAAGAACATGCTCCGGCGCCAGCCGATGTATCGCACCTACACCACGCTCAGCAACGAGATCCATCTCGAGTGGGACAAGGATCCGCGCGCGCGGCAGCCGTACATGGGAGCGCAGCGGTTCTACTTCGCCGAGCGCGTCGGCCGGACGGCCGCCGATCGACCCGGCGACCTCCTGGCGTTCCAGCGGCGCACGAAGCGCCTCGACCCACCGCCGATCGTGATCGAGGACGACGGCGCGGAGACCTTCGAGGCCACGCCGATCGCCGAGCTCTCCGCCGCGGTGCGCGTCACGCCCACGCTGAAGGAATACACCCTGCGCCGGCTGGCGTTCGACGTGGACGTGCCGCGCGATGGTTGGCTGCTGGTGACCGACCGCTGGGCGCGTTCCTGGCAGGTGCGCGTCAATGCCGAGCCGGCCAAGATCTGGAAGGGCAATTTCCTCTTCCGCGCGGTGCAAGTTCACGCCGGCACGAACTCCATCGAGTTCCGCTATCAACCGTTCGGGTTCCCCTGGCTGACGCTCCTCTCCTGGTTCGTGGTCGCGGCCGCGCTCGTTGTGCCAGCCGCGAACTGGTGCCTCCAAGGGGTTCGGGCCAGAGGGCAGGCGCGGGTGCTCCTGCCGGACAGCGAGCTCTGACAGACGATTCGCTGCGACGCGGCGGACGCAGAGCCGGATTACGCGGCGCGAGCTTGCGCTCCGTGGCGCGATTCCTCCTCCTTTCGAGCTCGATGGATTCACTGGAAGCCGCACCGCAGGCCGTCGCGCGCCACCGCGGCCTCGTCGCGCGTGCGCTGCTCGTCTCGGGCCTGACGCTCGTCTCGCGCCTGCTCGGGTTCGTGCGCGAGGCGTTGATGGCGGCGGTGTTCGGGGATCGGTCGGTGATCTCCGACGCGTTCATCACGGCCTGGCGCTTTCCGAACCTGTTCCGGCGCTTGCTGGGGGAGGGCGCGCTCTCGGTCTCCCTGCAGATGGAGATGACCAGGGCCGATCTCGAGCGCGGCGATGCGGCCGGGCGTGCGCTGTTCCGCTCCACGCTGCGCCTGATGACCTGGATCCTGCTGACGGTGACCGCGGTCGGGATGGTCGTCGTGCATCTCTTGCCGGACGCGATGCCGGTCACGGGCTGGGCCTGGCTCGGACCCGCGCCGGAGGCGGTGCGCGATCTGACGGTGCGCGTGCTGCCCTACGTGGTGCTCGTGTGCGCGGCGGCGATCTGCGGCGGAGCCCTGGCCGTGCGCGGGCACTTCGCGCTGCCCAATCTCGCGCCGACGGCGATGAATCTGGTCTGGATCGGGACGCTGGTCGCGATCGGCGTGGCGGCTGGCTGGGGCCATGAGCTGGGCGGGACGAGCGCGGAGGTCGTCGCGCGCCAGTGGGAGCTCGCGCGCTGGCTGGCCTGGGGGCTGCTCCTCGGCGGCGCGGTGCAGCTACTCCTGCATTTGCCGCCGCTCGGACGCTTCGGACTCCTGGGCGGCGCGAGCGCCGATCTAGGTGCCGACGCCGATCCCTGGCGCGTCCTGCGCGCGACCGGGCCGCTCGTGATCGGCGCGGCGATCTACCAGATCAACGTGATGGTCGACGGCCTGATGGCGACCAGCCTGCTGCGGCCGGGCGGCTCGAGCGCGATCTACTACGCCAACCGCTTCCAGCAGTTCCCCCTGGCCTTGGTCTCGACCGCGGCGGTCAACGCGGTCTTCCCGCTGCTCAACGCGCACGGGCACCTGGGTGAGCGCACGCGCGTGCGCGCTCTGCACGACCGCACGCAGCTCGGGATCTTGTTCCTGGCGCTGCCCGCGGCCACGGGCATGTTCGCGCTGGCGCTGCCGATCGCGAGCGTGTGCTACGAGCGCGGCAACTTCGGGCTGGACGGCACGCAGCGCGTGGCGGAAGCCTTGCGCTGTCTCGCGCTCGCGCTGATCCCGGCCGGGGCGCTGGGGCTCACGAGCCGCGCATACGTCGCCATGGGCGACCTGCGGACGCCGGTGCGCATCGCGTTCTGGATGGTGCTCCTCAATGTCGCGCTGAACCTCCTGTGCGTGCTCGGCTTCGGCATGGACGTGGCCGGGCTGACGATCGCGACCGCGGTCACGGCCTGGATCAACTTCGTGTGGCTCGCGCGCGGGATGCGCACGAAGCTCGGCTTGCCAGGCAGCGAGCCCGAGCTCGGTAGGCGCATCGGAAAGATCGCGCTGGCCGCCCTCGCCTGCGCGCTCGCCGCCTGGGCTGCGCAGGCGGGCACGGCCGCCCTGCTCGGCGTCGTCGAGACACGACGCTCGCTGGCCGCGCTCCTCGCGGGTCTCGTTGCGGCGGGACTGACCTACGGCGCCTGCGCGCGCCTGCTCGCCATCCCGGAGGGGGACGAGATCGTGCGCCGCCTGCGCGCGCGCTTCTTCCCGCGCGAAGCTCCTCCGCCCCAATAGGTTGTGCTTTTTCCAGCCCTCGGGGCTTGCTTGGCCAATTCCTGGGGGTACCCTCCAGGTTCTGCGCTCGCACGGTCCGCCGAATCCGGAAGGCCTTGCGAGAAAAGGACTTACGCTCCAAACCCAGGCCAGGAGACCACCCCGTGTCGACGACCGAGCTGAAGCGCACCGAGGCGTTCCGGAAGCTAGATCCCCCCCGGACGGGTACCGACCCGGTCCAGGCCGCCGCCTTGGCCCAGCTCGAAGCCCTCGAACCGCCTGCGCACTTGGCCGATCCCGACCTGGCGCCGAACGCCTTGGCGGTGCTCCAGCGGCGCTACCTCAAGAAGGATCCTGAGACGGCCGCCGTGGTCGAGACGCCGCGCCAGGCCTTCTGGCGCGTGGCGGCACACATCGCCAAGGCCGAGCTGCTCTTTGCCGGCGGCACGGCCGAGCGCGCGCTGGCCGTGGCGGAAGAGTTCTACGACCTGATGGCGAAGCGCCGGTTCATGCCCAACAGCCCGACGCTCATGAACGCGGGGCGCGAGATGGGCATGCTCTCGGCCTGCTTCGTGCTGCCGGTCGAGGACTCGATCGACGGCATCTTCGACTCCATCAAGGCGACCGCGCTGATCCAGAAGGCGGGCGGCGGCACGGGCTCCTCGTTCTCGCGCCTCCGTCCGACGGGCGACCTCGTGCGTTCCTCGGGCGGCACGACCGAGGGCCCGCTCTCCTTCATGCAAGTGTTCTCGAAGGCGACCGACGCGATCCAGCAGGGCGCCTTCCGGCGCGGCGCCAACATGGGCATCCTGCGCATCGATCACCCGGACATCGTCGAGTTCATCCGCTTCAAGGACGACCTCGGCAAGATCGAGAACTACAACATCTCGGTGGCGGTGACGAACCGCTTCCTGGCCGAGCTCGAGGCCGACCCGAAGACCCCGCACCAGGTCCAGAACCCG
>JANOGB010000742.1:0-23309 GCA_031413955.1 Planctomycetota bacterium
CCCCCCCCCCCCCCCCCCCCCCCCCCCCCCCCCCCCCACCCCGCGGGAACGCAGGGGGCAATTCAAGGGGAACGCACGGACGCCGGCTTGGCGGTGGGGACGCGTCCGGCGCGGAGTTCGAGGTGCAAGCGCTCGAGGGCAGAAGCCTGCTGGTCGCCGGGGGCGGGATCGGCAGCGCTCAGGAGCGCGGCGCTCTTGAGCGACTCGAGCGCGCCTTCGGCGCGCGTACGCTCGATCCAGCGGGCCTGGTCGCGGGCGAGCAGCGCGGCGTTCTCGGCCTCCTCGGCTTCGGCCTGCAGCGCGACGACGCGTGCACGCGCGGGCTCGTCGCCCAGGGCCGTCATCAGCGCCGAAGCGTCGATGGGCGCGCCGGATTCGTCGCGCTCGTAGAGCTCCAGCAACGCACGGAAGAGCACGGCAAGGTCGCCCTCCGGGCAGCCGGCGGCGAGGTGCGAATACAGAGGCACCAGGCTGTTGTCCAGCAGCAGTGCGCCGAGCAAGAGCGCATAGGCGCGCGCGCTGCGCTGCTCGTTGCTCGAGCGCGCGGAGCGGCGAACGGTCGCCGGCGGGAGCGCGACTTGTGGCACGAGCGGCTGCGCGCGCGGACGCTGCGCGCGCTCGAAGGCGGCCCACTGCGCGCGCACATCGGCCTCGGGCAGCGCGAGGAAGCGCGCCAGTTCGGCCAGACGTGCCGAGCGTTCCAGGGGTCGCTCGAGCTTGGCCAGCAGCGGGAAGCGTTCCTCGACGGCGTTCGCGAGCTCGCTCCCGCGCTTGCCCTCCAGACCCAGCAAGCACCAGTCGAACCACTCGCGCGCGTTCTCGACACGGTCCCGAAAAACTGCGGCCCCGTCGTCCTCGACCAGCAGGTCGCCGGGATCCCGGCCCTCGGGCAGCACGGCCACCCGCAGCTCGATCGGCAGCTTGAGCAGACCCGCCAGCCCGCGCAGGCTGGCCTTGCGCCCGGCCTCGTCGCCGTCGAACACCAGCACGACGGCGCGCGCGCCGCTGCGCCGGATGAGCGCCGCGTGGTCGTCGGTCGTGGCGGTGCCGAGGACGGCCACCGCGTTCTTCCAGCCGGCCTGGTGCGCGGCCATGACGTCGGTGTAGCCCTCGACCACCAGGAGCTGGTGCGTGGAACGGATCGCGTTGGCCGCGAGATCCAGACCGAAGATCACACGCCCCTTGTGGAAGAGCGGTGTCTCGGGCGTATTCAGGTACTTGGGCCCCTTGTTCGAGGCCGAAGTCCCGGGCTGCCCGGCGGATTCGGGCTCGTCCTCGCCCGCCACACCCGTGCCCGTGGAACCCAGCAACCGGCCCCCGAAACCCACCACCCGCCCGAGGCGATCCCGGATCGGGATCAGCGCGCGGCCGCGGAAGAAGTCATAGGGCCGTCCGCCCTCGCTGCGACGCACCAGACCCGCTTCGCACAGCCAATCGAGCGGCTTGCCGCCGCGCTGGGCAGCGCTCACCAGGACCTGACCGCTCTCCCCTGCCCAGCCGATTCCGAAGGCCTCGAGCGTGGCCTCGTCGAGACCGCGGCGCTGCATGTAGGCCCGCGCTTCCGCAGCCTCCGCTCCACGCCAGGCCTGACGATAGGTCTCCGCCGCCCAACGCAGGAGATCGTAGCGAGCTTCGAGAGCGGCCTCGTCGCCTTTGGCGCGCGCACGCAGGGAACGCTCAGGCAGCTCCTCTCCGCTTTGCCGGGCCAGCAGGCGCAGCGCTTCGAGGAAGCTCATCCCGTCGAAACGCTCGACGAAGGAGAGCACGTCCCCGCCCTCGCCGCAGGCTCCATAGCAGCGCCACGTCCCGCGTCGCGGGTCGGCGGCAAAGGAAGGCGTCTTCTCCTGGTGGAACGGGCAGCAAGCCCAGAACAGGGCTCCGCGCTTGCGCAGGGAAGGAATGCGCTCGCCGACCACGACTTCGATCGGCGTGCGCAGCTTCACGCGTTCGATGAACTGGCGGAACTCGAGGTCCTGCAAGACGGTGGGGACAGCCTGAGCGCCTCCGGGAGCGGCGGAGGAGCATCCTGGCTGAAAGGACGGCCGGCGGGGAACGGATCGGGGACGGGGAAGGGGAGCGAAGGAACGGCACCCTCGTAGGCGATGGGGGTCGCCTAGCGGAAGCCGTCAAGCTTAGAAAGCTGCGAGATGCGCGCGAAGCGTCGGGCCGCCCGTGAGGAGTGTTTCCATGGACCCGCCCCGATGGACGCTGGCAGCGCTATCCCTCAACATCTCAGCGTAACACATTCCGCATTCCACCGCCCCCGGTTTCAAGCTTTCAGGGGAGGGGAATGGGGAGGATCTTCTCGGCGAGCTGGCCCCCGTCCTTCGCTGTCGAGCGGCCGCTGGCGCCAGAACGGCGAGCGGGAAAGGGCCAGGAGCTCCAGCGGGGCCAGGGTTTCGGGGCGGGCCTCTGGATCGAGCCCGGCCTCCTGCACCAGGGCCTGCGCGCGCGGACGGTTTTGCAGCCGCTCGGCCAGGATGGTGAGGAGCTGCTTGCGCCGGTGCTGGAAGAGGCCGTCCACGAGGGCATCGAAATCGAAGGCTTCTGCGGGCGCGAGCTCGCCCAGCGGCTGGCGAACGAGCCGCACCACCCGGCTGGCCACCCGGGGACGCGGCCAGAAGAGCTGGGCCCCGACTGCGCGCCCGGCACTGGCCGCGTAGCCGAGTCCCAGGCGGGCCGGGAGCGTGCCCCACTCCGGATCGCCCGGCCGGGCTGCAAGACGCCGGGCGACCTCTTCTTGCACCAGGACGGTCATGCTCCGCGGCGGATTCGGGAGGCGTGCGAGCACGGCGAGGAGCGGAGCCGAGATCGAATACGGCAGGTTGGAAACCAGGTGCCAGTCCGTGCTCGGAAGCTCGCGCGCGAGTCCCAGCGCAAGCGTGTGCTTGCCATCCAGGGCGTCGCCCAGCCACCAGCGCACGCTCGTGTGTCCGGCGAGCAAGCGTTGGGCCACGCCCATGAGGCGAGCATCGATTTCGACCGCCAAGAGCTCGACGCCGAACCCGACCAGGTGCAGGCTCAGAAAGCCGCAGCCCGCCCCGACCTCGAGCACGAAGGCGCCGGCTGCGAGCTGGGCATCGGCCGCGATCGAGTGCGCTGCGTTGGGGTCGACGAGGAAGTTCTGCCCCAGGGTCTTGGAGGGACGGAAACCGACGGCCTCCAGTTCGGCGCGGAAGGCGCTCCAGGGCGGCCGCCGGCCGTCGGCCAGGGCGCCGAGGGGATCGGCTGGCGCACTCACGGCGCGGCCAGGACGCCTTCCTCGAGCCAGGTCAAGGCCGGGGGCGCACCCGGACGGGCCCGGAGCTCGGCCAGGAGAGTGCGCAGCGCGGCCCGCGCCAGGGCGTCCTCCTGCGCCCACCGCCGCCCGACGGCCCGCACGCGCTCGCGCGCCGCGCTGGAGCGCCCCCAGTTCGCAGCCTGCGCCCACAGGTAGGGCTCCGCAGCGGCGCACATGCGGGCGCCGAAAGAGGGTCCAAGCGTGTGCTTGTTCTCGCGCCGGGCGTGGTAGCGCTGCTGGTTGATGGCACGATCGAGCTCGAAGGTCGGACGCCAGCGCGTGTCGTAGGCACCCCCCATCACGCAGGTCATCGTGCCCCCCAGATCGTCGAGCTCGTCCGCACCCGGATCGCCCGCGGGCACGCAGCCGAGCACGATCCCGTCCACCCACTCCCACGCGTTCCCGAGCAAGTCATAGCAGCCGAAGGGCTGGCTCTTGCCGTTCTCGAAGGTGCCCACGCTGCAGGGCGATTTCAGGCTGTAGTCCTCGCCGTCCTGCAGCACGACCGTGTTGGCGAAGAACTCGCGCCCGGATCCGCCCCAGGGCTGCTGGTAGTCCCTTCGTCCGACGGCCACGTGCAGCCATTCGGTCGGGGTGGGCAAACGCATGCCGCGCAGCGCTGCCAGCTCCTCTGCCTCGTAGAAATCCAGGACCGCTGGCCAGTCGAAGCGCTCGGGAGCGTCGAGGGCCACGTCGGTTTGCCAGCGGATCGTGTCGGCGCGTGAACGGCGCTCGGGCCAGTGATGGCGCAGGTCGGCGCGCGTGAACTCGAAGCGATCGAAGACGACCGGCTCGGCCAGCGTGAGATCGCTGCTCGGCCACAGGCTGCAGCCAGCCGGTGGCACGAAGGCCAGCCGCTCGAGCTCGTAGAGCGCGCGCAACCCGGGCTCCGCTTCGCGCGCGCAGGCGGCGAAGAACGGAAGGAGCGCGAGTCGGGCTCCGAGCACTCTGCTTGCTAGCCCGTTCGGGCTAGCGCTCTCCGGCGCCCTCGTCCTCCAGCACGAAGATCTCGACGCGCCGGTTGCGCCGCTTGTTCTCGGCGTTCTGGTTGGGGGCCACGGGCTCGTTCGGCCCGAAGCCGGCCACGACCAGCTTGTCGTGCGCGACACCGTTGGCCGCGAGCAGGGCTCCGACCTCCACCGCCCGCTCCGCGGACAACTGCAGATTCCCGTGCGGGAAGCGCTCGATCGTGGCCGCGCGCTTGACCGGATCGGAGTCGGTATGGCCGCGGACCCAGATGCGCTGGTAGGGCCGCGAGGCGATCTGCTGCGCGACCTTGAGCAGGATCTCGCGGCCCTCGGGTCGGATCTGGTCGGAACCCGAGTCGAACAGCACGGCGTCGGTGACGCGCACGCCGTAGCCGCCCGCGACCGCCAGGAATTCCACGTCGCCCGGAGCCGCGCCCGAGGACGTACCGATGGCCTCGGTGAGCAGCTTCAGCTGTGCGAGGCGCTCGTCGATCTCCTTCGTGGCAACGGCCTCGAGCGGCATCTTGCCTTCGTACAGCGCGAGCTCCCCTTGCAGACTCTCGATGCTGGCCTCGCACTGCCCGTGGAAAGAGGCGAGGTCCTGGTACAAGCGCTGGAAGTACTTGACCTCGGCCAAGGCATCGTCATAGCGCGGCTGCGCGACGCAGGCGAGCGAGGTCGGCACGACGGCGAGGAGCAGGGCGCAGCGGAGCGTGTTCTTCATCCCGAGTTCTCTTGCGAATCCTTGTGGGCAAGCAACGGTGTGGTACTGGAAGGGAGAGGCAGGCAGCCCGCCTCGGGGGCGTATGAATAGCCACGTGCCCCGCGCGGAGCAAGCACGGGTTTCTGGCTCTGACTTCTGGCGAGCGGAAAGTCGCCGCTCTACTTCGAGCCGCCGAACAGCTCGACGAAGAAGCCGGCCGTCGCGCCCGGCTTGCCCCGGCTCATCCCGACCACGACCGGGACGGCGAGCAGCAGCACCAAGGAAGTGAGGATCGCCAGCGAACGCACCAGCATGCCCTCGTTCGCCTCCTCGCTCGCGGCCGCGGCGCGGGACGCGAACGCCGGCTCCTCCTCGAACTCTTCCTCTTCGGCGGCTTCCTCCTCGAGCGCCACCTCGCCCACGTCCTCGACCTCTTCCTCGAGCAGGGTGTCCATGTCGGAGATCTCCTCCGTGGCCATGCCGGCCTCCTCGAGCTCGAGCTCGTCCTCGAACACGAGATCTTCTCCCGCTCCGCCGAGGTCGACCACCTCGCCACCCATCAGCTCCTTCTTGAGGTTCTCGACGTCGACGCGCCGCAGCTTCATGGTGTCGCCTTCACGGAAGGCACGGATCTCGCCCTCCGAAACCAGGCGCTTCAGCTCCTCTTCCTTGAGGTTGAGCTGGTTGAGGGCTTCGTCGAAGCTGAAGAAATCTTGCTCGGGCACGGACAGTCTCCGTCAGGGGGAGGAGCGGGTGGAGGTCAATGCTTGTCGGACGTGGCGCTGGCGCCGTTCTCGGCGAAGCGCCGCGCCAGTTCCTTGTAGCTGTGCTCGGACTTGTCGTTGAAACCGTCGACCTGCAAGTCGAGATCGATGTTGCGGCCGCCGACCCACTTGATGCTCGAGGTGCTCGAGGTGCCCGCCTGGGCCGAGTAGACGGAGATGTGACGGCCCTCGGTGTCGATCAGGTACAGGATCGAGCCGCCGGTCACGTCCATGCCGGTCACGGCGATCATCCTGCCGTTGGAGTCGGCGGTTCCGAACCCGGGCGTCACGAAGGGTGTCGGCCTGGGGGCGGTGGTCGGCGGATCCTGGGATTCGGCCACCAAGCCCAGAGCGACCAGGACGAGCCCGGCGCAGAGGATCCAGGCGGGCGCGGTCCGCGGTTCGAGCCAGGACTTCATGTCGCCCCTTATCCTAGCCATGCGCGGAGGTTTTGGAAAAACGCGGCTGACTCGCCAGGGTGGCCAGGAGATCCATCAAGGACACGAGCCCCTTGGGAGCCCGCAGGCTGCCGACGACGGCCAGGCGCTGGCCGGCTGCCTGCAGGCGCGCGACGGCCCGGTCCAGGGGCAGGTCGGGAGCGAGCTCCAGCAGCGGCCGGATGCAGGGCTGGAGCGGCGCTCCGGGCGGCAAGCCGAGCACTTCGAGCTGGTGGAGGTAGCCCACGACGGCGCGTTTCTTGTCCGGGCCCGCGCAGAGGACCGGCAGGCGCGTGAGGTTCGCGGCTTCGACCAGCGCGCGCACCTCGACCTCGCCCCGCTCCAGGTCGACCACCTGGACCCGTTCCCAGGGGATGGCGACGCGCGCCAGCGGGGTATGCCGCAAGACGAGGACGTTGTGCGCCAGCTCCTCGGCCTGGGGCGCGAGGGAGCCCGCGCGCCGGCTCTCGGCCAGGAGCTCGACCATCTCCTCGCGTCTCAGGATGCGAGCGAAGTCCTCCTTGCGCAGCCCGAGCAAGCGCTCGAGGCCGAGCGCGAGCAGCGCCAGCGGCCAGGCGAGCGGGCTCACGAGCCAGCGGAAAACCGAGATCACCGGCGCCACCAGCGCCAGCAAGAGATGCGGCCGGCGGCGAAAGAGGTCCTTGGGGATCAGCTCGCCGAACAGGAACACGAGCGGCGTGAGCACGGCCGCCGCGGCCAATTCGTGCGCGAAGGCGGGCACCCCGGAACGCCCCACGCTGGCCTCCATCAGATGGGTGAGCAGCTCCAGCACCAGGTTCTGCCCGATCAGGAGCGTGATCAGGAGCGTGGCGTCGTCGCGCAGCAGGCGCGAAAGCAAGCGCGCCGAACGGCGCCCCTCATGGGCCTCGGCCTCCAGACGCACGCGCGAGACCGAGTAGATCCCGGTCTCGGCGCCCGAGAAGATGGCCGAGAAGAAGAGCAGACCGGCCACGGCCAGGGCCACGATCCAGAGGCTCACTTGCCTTCCTCCAGCGCGCGTGCGCTCGCGGCCGGGACGAGGCCGAGGTCGATGGTCTTCACCCGCCGGCGCTGGACCTCGTGCACCACCAGCTCGAGCTCGCCCAGGCGCACCTCGTCGCCGGCGCGCGGGATGCGCCCGAGGAGCGCGGTCACGAAGCCCCCCACCGTCTCGAACTCGCGCGGCACGACCTCCAGCCCGAAGGCCTCGTTCCACTCGCGGATGGAAAGCTCGCCGGGCACGCGAAAGCGCCCGTCCCCGAGGGCCACGACGGCCGGTGCGTGCGCCTCGCCCTCGATCCTGAGATCGCCCAGGATCTGCTCGAAGACGTCCTCGGTCGTGACCACTCCGGCCGTGCCGCCGTACTCGTCGACCACCACGGCTTCGGAGGCGTTGTCCGCGCGCAGCGTGCGCAGGAGGTCGAGCGCGCTGGCCACCTCGGGCACGAACCTGACCGGCATCACCAGGGCCTGGATCGAGCGCTCGGGATGGCGCACGAGCTCGCGCAGGTTCACGCACCCGACGACGCGATCCGGCTCGCCGTCGATGACCGGCAACCAGCCGATGCGGCCGGCCAGGGCCAACTGGGTCACGCTGGCGCGCTCCTCGCCGGAGACGTCCAGGAACAGAGTGTCGACGCGCGGACGCATGATCTCGCGCACGCGGATGTCCTCCAGCTCGAGGATGCCCGCCAGGACGTCCGCCTCACGCTCGTGCAGCGCGCCCTCGGCCGCGCCGCGCTCGAGCACGCGCGCCAGGACGTCGGCCGTGATCCCGCCCTCCGGCCGGATCCACCTCGAGACGAAACGGTGCACCGCTTCCAGCACCCACAGGAGCGGGCGTGTGAGGGGCTCGAGCACCAGCACCAGCAGGCGCAACACCGGCGCCGCCGTGCGCGCCACGGCGCGGCGCGTGCGCAGTGCCAGGATCTTGGGCAGGATCTCGCCGAACAGCAGCAGGACCACCAGCAGCGCCAGTCCGAACAGCAGTCCGTTCCAGCCCTTGGCATCCGGCAGGAGCCGGCTGGCGAAGGCGAAGTACAGCGTGTTCACCACCAGGTTGGCGAGCAGGATCGTCGCCAGCAGCGAGCGCGGCTCCGCCAGGCACTCGAGAGTCGAGCGCGAGGCCGTCTTGCGCTCGAGCGGGGTCAGGCTGAACAGGGCTGCCTCGGAGGCGCTGAAGAAGGCCGAGCACGAGAGCAGCCCTGCCAGGAGGGCTTGCAGCCAGGTGACGTCGTTCACGGTGCGGCCTCGCCGGGAGGCGTTCCTGCGCCCGGCTCGCGCAGGGGGAAGTGCAGCTCCGCCTGGAAGAAGCGCCCGCGTTCGCTCGTCAGGCGCACGTGACCTCCGTGGCGCTGCACGGCGCTGTGCACCAGCGCCAGGCCGAGCCCGGTGCCACGCCCGACCTCCTTGGTCGTATAGAAGAGATCGCCGACCTTGTCGAGCAGCTCCGCTTCCACGCCCGGCCCGTTGTCGTGTACCGAGAGATAGACGCCCTGTGCCTCGGCGCGCAGGGCGAGCTCGATCCGCGGCCCGCGCGGGTCGCGCGAGCCGCCGTCCTCCAGCGCGTCCAGCGCGTTGACCAGCAGGTTGAGCACGGCCTGGCCGATGTCGTTGCGGACACCGGGCACCGCGGGTACGCCCTCGTTCGCGCGGAACGCGAGCTCGATCCCCAGGCGCTTGGCGCGGTGCTGCACCAGCTCGAATGCGTCGCGCGCCACGGCCGCGAGGTCCACCGCCTCGAAGGGCGCCTCGCGCGGCGTGAAGCGCCGTAGCCGGTTGACGGTCTCGCCGATGCGCGCGAGCCCGCGCGCCAGCAGGTCCAGGTACTGCGTCCGCCGGGCGGGCGCGAGCCCGGCGCGCTGCAGCTCGTCGACCGCGTTCTGCAGCCCGCCCAGCGGATTGTTGATCTCGTGCGCGATGCCCGCCGCCAGCTCGCCCATGGCCGCCAGACGCCGCTCGCGCATGGCCAGGGCCTCGGCCGTACGCGCCTTCTCCAGCGCGACGCGCACCTCCTCCGACAAACGCTGGTTGAAGCTCTCGACCGTGCTGCTCATGGCGTTGAACGAGCGCACCAGCTCGGCCAGTTCGTCGCGCCGGGTGGGCACCTCGAGGCGCACGCTGAAATCGCCGGAGCGCAGGCGCCGCGCGCCCTCGGCGAGCTGCGCGACCGGGTCGAGCACCAGGCGCCGCAGCGCGAGGAACGTCGCGGCCGTGAGCAGCAGCGTCGAGAGCGCGAACCAGGGCAGCATGGGCGCCAGGACCGCGCGATAATCCACGCGCTCGCCCTGCGTGCGGTACCAGATCCCCCCCAAAGCCGCGTCGTGGCCGAGCCACAGGATCGGCATGGCGCGCCCGCCCAAGGCCTGGACCGGGCCGCGGCCCTGGATGGCCGAATGGATCGCATCCAGGGCGGCCTGGCGATCGAAGCCGGCCGGGCGAGCGGACACGCCCAGGGGATTCAGGTCGATGCCGCTGGCGATCAGGGTGCCGCTGAAGGAGGGCGCCAGGTTCTTGTCCACCAAGATCGCGTCGGCCAGCGCATGCCAGCCCGGCCAGGAGAGGATGCTGGCCACGTTGAAGGCCGCGTCCGGACGGATCGTGCTCTGGATGGTGGCCACCATCTCGCGCGTGAAGCGCTCCTCGGCGCGGCGATCCACGTCCGCCTGCCGGCGCACGAGCACCACCCCCAGGGCGGCGAAGACGGCCGAGTTGAAGAGGAAGACGAGCAGGAGCGCGCGCGAGCGCAGCGAGTGCCTCACGGCTGGCTCAGCGTGCTCATGATCTTCATCAGCGGCAGGAACAGCGCCATCACGATGAAGCCCACGAAGATCGCCATCACGATCAGGAGCGCAGGTTCGAGCACCTTGAAGAAGGCGTCGATCTTGCGCGTGACCTGGTTCTCGTAGGCGTCGGCCACGCGCAGCAGCATGCGGTCGAGCTCGCCGGTCTGCTCGCCCACGTCGACCATGTTGCACACCAGGTCGTCGAACACGCCGGTCTCGCCCATGGGACGCGAGATCGCCTCGCCCTCGCGCACGGTGCGGCGGATCGTCTCCACCGCCGCGGACACCACGTCGTTGGAGCTGGTATCGCGCACGATGGCCAGCGCGTCCAGGTGCGGCACGCCCGCCTGCAAGAGCGTCCCGAACGTGCGCGCGAAAGCTGCCGTGAAGGACTGCGCCAGGATCGAGCCGAGCAGCGGGATGCGCAGCAGCAGCCCGTGCATCACGTAGCGATAGCGGCCCGGCCGGCCCATCAGGAAAAAGTGCAGGAAGAGCAGCGCCAGGGGCAGGCCGAAGACGACGTACCAGTACCCCACCGCGAAGTTCGAGATGTTGAGCAGCACTTGCGTCAAGCCCGGCAGCTCGACCCCGAAGGAATCGAAGATCTGGCGGAAGCGCGGGATGACCCACACGATCACGGCCGAGATCACCACCACGGCCACGAACACGATCACCATCGGGTAGATCAGCGCGTTGATCACCTTCGATTTCAGCGCCGCGGCGCGCTCGCGGTAGGTGGCCAGGCGCTCGAGCACCTTGTCGAGCACGCCGCCCGTTTCGCCGGCATGCACCATGGCCGCGTACAGGTGGTCGAAGGCGCGCCCGTGCTTCTCCATGGCCTCGGACAGCGGCGTGCCGGAGGACACGTCCTCGACCAGGTCGCCGAGCACGTCCTTGAAGGGCCCTGCTCGCGCCTGGCCCTCGAGGATCGTCAGCGCACGCACCATCGGGATGCCCGACGAGGAGAGGGTCGAGAGCTGGACGGTGAACTCCGTCACCGCCTGGGCCGAGACACGCCGCCCCTTGGGGCGCGCGAAGGCCGCTGCGCCGCCCGCGTCCGGGGCTTCGGCCGGCCCCTTCTTGACCACCCGTCGCTGCAGCTTCTTGGCCATGGAATCGCGGGAGATTAGCGCGCCCGCGCGGGGAATGCATGTGCGGGGCGAAGGCTCATGAATGTGTCGGGCTGGCCCGGGCTAGAAGATCATCGTCTCGCGCCGCACTTCCTCGAGCGTGGTCACGCCCGCGAGCACGGCCCGCAGACCCGATTCGTGCAAGGTGCGCATGCCCGCCTGACGCGCGAGCTCGCGCACAGTGGCCGTGGACGCGCGCTCCAGGATCGCGCGCCGCAGGTTCGTGTCGATGCGCATGATCTCGCAGATGGCGGTGCGGCCTCGGTAGCCAGTGTGGAAGCACTGCTCGCAGCCCTTGCCGTAGTGCAGCGTGGCGCCGCGCAATCCGGCCGCGTCCTGGCCGAGTTCGCGCAGCAGCTCCTCGTCGGCCTGGTAGCTCGTCTTGCAGGCCTGACACACGCGCCGCACCAGGCGCTGGGCCACGATGGCTTCCAGCGTGGCCGTGATCAGGAACGGTTCGAGCCCGAGGTCGACCAGGCGCGTGATGGCGCTGGGCGCGTCGTTGGTGTGCACCGTGGCGAAGACCGTGTGCCCGGTCAGGCTGGCCTCGACCGCCACCTGGGCCGTCTCGCGGTCGCGCACCTCGCCCACCAGGATCTTGTCCGGGTCCTGGCGCAGGACCGTGCGCAGCACCTTGGGATAGGTGACGCCGATCTCCTCGTTGATCGGAATCTGCACGATGCCGTCGATGTCGTACTCGACCGGGTCCTCGACCGTGATGATCTTGACCGCCTCATCGTTGGCCAGGTTGAGCATGGCATAGAGCGTGGTGGTCTTGCCCGAGCCCGTCGGCCCGGTGACCAGCACGATCCCGTGCGGGAGCTGCGTCAACTCGGTCAGGGTCTCGATGTCCTCGGGCCCGAGGCCGAGCGCCACCAGGTCGAGGCTGACCGAGGAGCGGTCGAGCACGCGCAGCACGCAGCCCTCGCCGCCGATGCCGGGCAGGGTGGCCACGCGCAGGTCGACCGGACGGCCGTCGATCGAGAGCGCGATGCGCCCGTCCTGGGGCATCTTGGTCTCGGCGATGTCGAGATCGCTCATGACCTTGATGCGCGCCAGCAGCGGCGCCGCCAGGTGCACGGGCGGCGCCTCGATCTCGTACAGCGCCCCGTCCACGCGGTAGCGCACGCGCAGTTCCTTCGGGAAGACCTCGAAGTGCACGTCGCTGGCGCGGTCGGCGATGGCGCGGTGCAGGATGGAATTCAGGAGACGCACGACCGGGGCACTCTGGGCGGCCTTCTCGGGATCGCTGCCGGAGAGGGCCGCGGCCGCGGCGATGGCGTCCGCGATCGAGCCCTCCGCGCCGTAGAACTCCTTGACCTTGGCCTTGAGCGTCTCCTGATCGGCCACCACGCCGTCGATGGCGAGACCCGTCTGGAAGGCCAGGTCCTCGAGCACGGCCGTGTTGAGTGGATCGGCGATGGCCACCTTCAATCGTCCGGCGCTGAGCTCGAACGGCAGCACGCAGTAGGCGTGCGCAGTCGAGGCGTCGACCTTGGCGAGCGCCTCGGGGTTCGGACGCACGCGCGCGAGATCGACGGCCGCGAGGCCGACCTGCTCGGCCAGGGCGGAGGTCACGTCGGCGCTGCTGCAGTGCTTGAGCGCGACCAGGTGCTGGCCGATCAAGCCGCCCTGCTTACGCTGCTCGGCCAGCGCCTCCTGGATCTGGGCCTCACGCACGAGGCCGCGCGCCTTCAGGATCTGGCCCAGCAGCTTGCGCCCTCCCGCGGGCTCGCTCATGGCGCGCACCTCACGACGCGGGTCATGACGGCGCTGATCACGAGGACGACGCCCCCAGGCGCAGCTCGAGATCCTTCGGTTCCTGCGAGTGGTCGAGCGCTTCCTGGCGCGTGATCACGCCCTTCTGCACCAGCTCCAGCAGGTGGTCGTCGAGCGTGATCATGCCGAGGCGCCGCGAGGTCTGGATGGTCGACTGGATCTTGTGCGTCTCGTTCTTGCGGATCAGGTTGCCGATGGCGGGATTCATCAGCATGACCTCGAAGGCCGCCACGCGGCCCTTGGCGCCCTTGCGCGCCATGAGGACCTGCGAGATCACGGCCACGATCGAGACCGAGAGCTGCGCGCGGATCTGCTCCTGCTGGTGCGCCGGGAAGGCGTCGATCATGCGGTCGACCGTGCGCGCGCTGCCGGTCGTGTGCAGGGTGCCGAACACGAGGTGCCCGGTCTCGGCGGCCGTGACCGCGGCCGAGATCGTCTCGAGGTCGCGCATCTCGCCCAGCAGGATCACGTCCGGGTCCTGGCGCAGGGCCCGGCGAATGGCCTCGGGGAAGTCGGGCACGTCGGCGCCGATCTCGCGCTGAGTGACCAGGCCCTTCTTGTGGCCGTGGTAGTACTCGATCGGATCCTCGACCGTGATGATGTGCCGGTCCTGGTTCGTGTTGATCCAGTCGATCATCGTCGCCAGCGTGGTCGTCTTGCCCGAGCCCGTCGGGCCGGTGACGAGCACCAGGCCGCGCGGGCGCCGCAGGAGCTCGACGCAGCCGGGCGGCAGGCCGATCTCCTCGAACGAGAGCATGCGCGAGGGGATCTGGCGCAGCACGGCCGCGTGCCGCCCGCGCTGGCGCAGGACGCTGACGCGAAAGCGGTTGCCGGTCGCGTGCGCGATGCCGAAGTCGGTCGTGCCGCGCTGCTCGACCTCCTTCCAGTGGCGCTCGTCCGTGAGCTCGCGGCACAGCCTGGCGGTCGTGGAGTCGTCGAGCAGCGGATACTCCGTCAGCGAGACCAGGTCGCCGTCGATGCGCAGCACGGGCGGGCGCCCGGGATTCAGGTGCAAGTCGGAGGCCTTGCGCTTCACGGCTTCGGACAGGAGTACGTCGATGTCTCGCACGGGATCCTCGCTCTCACACGGCTGCCAGCCGCGTCACGCGTAGCACCTCGGTCACGGTCGTCAGCCCTGCCAACACCTTGTTCGCGCCCGAGACGATCAACGGGCGCAGGCGCCCGCTGGCCAGGGCCGAGTTGCGGATGTGCTCCAGCGGTTCGCCGCGGAAGACCGCGTCGCGCAGGTCGCTGTCCAGCTCGAACAGCTCGTACAGGCCCAGGCGCCCGCGGAAGCCGCTGCCCTCGCAGTTCTTGCAGCCGCGGCCGCGCGCGAAGCTCTTGCCCGCCAGCAGCGCGGGGTCGAGTCCGAGCACGCGCACCTCGGCCGGCTCGGGCGTGTACAGCTCCTTGCAATCCTTGCACACGCGTCGCACCAGCCGCTGGGCCACGATGCCCTGCACGGCGCTGGACACGAGGAACGGCGCCACGCCCATGTCGAGCAGGCGCGTGATGGCACTCGGGGCATCGTTGGTGTGCAGGGTCGAGAACACCAGGTGCCCGGTGAGCGCGGCCTGGATGGCGACCTCGGCCGTCTCGACGTCGCGGATCTCCCCCACCAGGATCACGTTGGGCGCGCAGCGCAGCATGGCCTTCAGGATGCGCGCGAAGGTGAGCCCGATCTTCGTGTTCACCTGCACCTGGTTGATGCCCGGGATGTGGTACTCGACCGGGTCCTCGGCCGTGAGGATCTTGACGTCGGGCCGGTTGAGCTCGGCCAGCGCGCCGTACAGGGTCGTGGTCTTGCCCGAGCCGGTCGGCCCCGTGACCAGCACGATCCCGTGCGGCCGCTCGATCAGGCGCTTGAACTGCGCGTAGTCGTCTTCCTCGAAGCCGAGCTCGCGCAGCCCGATCAGGTTGGCCCCCCGATCGAGCAGGCGCAGCACGAGGGTCTCGCCGTGGTTGGAGGGCAGGATCGAGGCGCGCACGTCGACCTCGCGGCCGTCGATCGTGAGCTCGATGCGCCCGTCCTGGGGCTTGCGCTTCTCGGCGATGTCCATGCTGCCCATGATCTTCAGGCGGCTGACCAGGGGCGCGGCGAGGTGCGGGGGGTGCTCGGCAACCGTGCGCAGGACGCCATCCACGCGCAGGCGAATGCGCAGGACCGAGCCCTTGGGCTCGATGTGGATGTCCGAGGCGCGCTGCTCGAGCGCTTCCTTGAAGAGCCGCGTCGCCAGACGCACGATCGGGGCGTCGGCCGCGTCGGCCTCGTCGGCGCCCATCGCGCGCGCCACGTTGCTCTCCTGCTTGGCTCCGTAGTAGCGCCGCAGGGCCGTCTGCAGCGCCGCGGGAGCCGCCAGTACCACGGTGATCTCGCAGCCGAGCAGGAACGAGAGCTGGTCGGCGACAATGCGCTTCAACTGGTCGTCGACCGCGACGATCAGGCCGCCGTCCTTTTCCTTGACCGGGAGCAGGCCCTGCTCGAGAGCCAGCTCGGCCGGCACGCGCTCCAGCACCGCGGCGGCGATCGTGCCCTTGCCGAGATCGACGAAGGGCAGGCCGTTCTGCTTGGCCACCATGCGGGTCACGTTGACCTCGTCCAGGTGGCCGAGCTGCACCAGCGCCTCGCCGATGCGGATGCCCTTGTTGCGCTGATGGGCTCGGCCTTCGCGCAACTGGGCCTCGGAAACCAGGCCTGCGGCCGTCAGCATCTCTCCGAGGGATCGGGTCACGGGCAGGAACGGCCCGCGAGGGCACGCCGGAATAACCAGGTCACGCGGGCCAGGTTACCGTCCGGGGCGCGGATGTCCGCGCTTTCCGTGGAGCTGTGCGCTTACTTCTGCTGCCCGGTCGGCTGCACGGCCGGCGGCAACGAAGGCCGGCAGACGCCCGAGAAGCGGATCTGCAGCTCGTCCATGTAGGGGTGACCGACCTTCAGTCGGAGCACGCCGCCGAAGGAGCCATTCAGATCGGCGGGCATCCCCTTGAGCAGCACCTTCACGTTGGCCGCCTTCCCGTCCTCGACGGGTTCGATGGTGATCGCGAAAGCATCCTTGAAGGGCAGCTCCTGGCCCTGGAGCCCCTCGAGGATCACCGGCAGCTCGCTGCCCAGCTTGAAGTCGTCATGGCACTGGATGCGCAGCGAACGCTCGAGCGGCTCGCCGGGGCGCACCATGCCGAAGGTGAGGAAGGACGGCTCGGCGCTGACCATGCCCGAGACCTGGGCCTGCACGTTGAGCATGAAGCCGTGCGTTTGCGGCTTGCCGTCCTGGGACGGGTACTTCGGGTGCGCGATGGCCAGGTCGGACTTGAAGTTGATCGGGTAGCTGCGCATCCCGATCTGGGCGTTCGGCCCGAAGACCACGTGGATGCTCCATTCGTTCGACTTGCCCTCGGCATCCGGGTTCTTGGCGCTGTACTCGAGCTTGACCGGTTCCTGGATCGTCTCCTGCCCGATGCTGAGCAAGAAGGGCTCGCCGCGCGTGGAGGAAACCGTCACGGTCTCCTCGCGCCTGTCGGCCGTGGTGAGCTGCCCGAAGAACACAGTCGGGCTCGGGGTGATCGCCAGAACGGGCTCGATCTCGGCCGTCAGGCGCACGTTGAAGGCGCCGCGGATGTCGTTGCCGTAGATGGAGATCTGCGCGCTGAAGGGACCGCCCGGCTTGCCGTCGGTCGAGATCTCCGACTCGAGCACGAACTCCTGCCCGACCGGGATCGGATCGCCCTTGACGTAGGGCTTGCGCGTGCCGTCCTCGGCCAGGAGCACGACCTCGGACTTGGTGCAGCCGCAGCTCGGCTTGACGCCGGTGATGACCAGCGGCTCCTCGCCCTTCGAGACGAGCGGGAAGTCGAAGGCGGCCGACTCGCCCTGGCGCAGCTTGCCGAGATCCTTCACTTGCTGCACGCCGTCCATGAGCTCGATCCGGCCCTTGTTCTTCTCGGCCTGGGCCGCGGGCAGGAGCGAGCTGCCGTCCTGGGGCTTCACTTCGGCCTGGTGGGTCGAGTGGTCGTGGTCGTGGTCGTCCGCCGCCGCCGCGTCCAGCTTGACCTTGGAGAGGTCGTACTTGGTGTCGAGCTGGTTGTCCCCGGCGCTCGCACGCTTGCGCGCGAAGGGGGAATTCGCAGCCGCGTCGGCCGCCGGCGTCGGCGCGGCCGCAGCCGGTGCCATGGCCTTCTCCGCCGCCACCGGAGCAAGCGCGGCGGGGACGGCCGCGGCAGGCGTGGCCTGACTCGCGACCGCGGCGGGCGGCCGGCTCTCGCCCGAGCACGAGCACAGAGAGAGGAGAGGAAGGGCCAGACCGGCGAGCACGAGTTGCTTCATGATGGATGGGTCGAGCGCGAAATAGCGCGCTCAGGGCGCAGAGGACAGGGGGACAGTGTAGACGGAAAAGCGGGCGCGGACCACTCGGCCAGAGCTCCGGGTGCCAGGCATCGACCGGCGCGGATTCGGCGCGGTTTCATGGCGCACGGACCCCGCGTACGAAGGCCTCGAGCCGCGGCAGGGCGGGATGACCCGTCTCGACCACGAGCTTGCCGAGGAAGGTGCCGGCGACTTCGTCATCGAGGCCCGCGAGGACCAGCTCGATGTCGCAGCTCCGACCCGCGGGCCGCGTGTGCACGCGGGCCGTGCGCCCCAGGGGAAAGGGCTCCCCCTCCCGGATCGGCTCCAGGTGGGCCGCGGCCGAGTCGGGCGTGAAGGCGGGATCGAAGCTCTCGAGGCGCACGCTCTGCGCCACGGTCTCGTTCGCGCGCACGAGCCCGAACTCCAGGTTGGGCGTCGAGAGCGCGACCGGTCCGACGATCCGGAGGCGCCACGCTGGAGCGCACGAGAAGGAGCGCTCGGCGCCGTCGCCGCGCGAAGCGGGAATCACCACGTCGCTCACGAGCTCGAGCGGGTAGTGGTACGTACCGCGCGGCGCCGTGGGCCCGAGCAGCCCGCGGGCGCGCCACGAGCGCGCGCGGCCCTCGGCGTCGGGATCCTCGGGCGTGAGCTCGATCGTCACCCAGGGTGGCAGCGCGAGACCGGTCGAGTGCAACCGGAACGGCTCGCCGGGAACGGAGCGGACCTGGAACGCGCACTCGGCGCCGCGCCCCTCGAGCACGCGCTCGAACGGGAACTCTTGCGGCTCGACGACCAGCCAGGGCTGCACTTCCGCCGCCAGTGTGAGTGCGAGCCCGCCGCCCCCGGGCAGGCTCAGCCTGACCGCGCGCTGGGCCGGGCCGCGCCGCCCACGGGTGTCGTAGCGCACGTTCACGTGCAGGCGCTCGCCCGGAGCGAGGGGCGCGCCGAACTCGTAGGGCAGCCGGCCGGCCGGCCCCGCGCGCTCGAGCTGCGCCAGGGTGCAGCCGCAGTCGGTCTTGGCGGCGCTCACGGCCGTGGGCAGGACGACCTCGATCTCCCACTCGTGCTGCAGGATCCGGCCCTCGAACACGCGCCCGAAGTCCAGCGCGGGCGCCGCCACCAGGAGCGGCCCGGACTCCCGCTCGCACGCCGGAGCGAGGAGCGCCAGGAAGGCTGCGATGGAGGACGAGAGCTCCGGAAGGGACAGCGTTGCCATCATCTCCATTGGTAGCATGTCGCCGCGCTGTCGGTTCCATGCAGGTCCGCGCGGTCCTCCGGTAGCGCCGCACCCCTCCCTGCACCCCGACCGCTTCCCTGGCTCATGCGCGCTCTCGCGTACGCGTCTCTGCTGTCGGCGTGGGCGCTGGGCGCGAGTTGTTTGAGCGCGCCGGAGGCCGAGGACTGGCTGGCGGTGGGTTTTCGCTCGCCCGAGCAAACCTTTCGCGCCTTCCAGACCGGCCTGCGGGCCGGGCTGCCGGACCTCGAGTACCGCTGCCTGGGGGCCGACTTCAAGCGCCGCGCGGCGGGCGAGTTCGGGGGCTTCTCGCTGCTCGCCTACGTGGAGTACCGGCGCGAGCTGTTCCGCCAGCAGCCGCTGTTGAAGCTGGCCGCGACGGCCCACATCCAGAGCGTGCGCGAGCTCGCGCCCGGGCGCGTGCAGGTCGTGGCCGAGGTCGACACCTGGTTCCACGACGAGACCTTCGCGGTCGACCTGGTGCGCGAGGAGTTCTTCGAGCTGTGGGTCGGCGATCGGCGCGCGGCCGATGACCTGGTCGACTGGCGGCGGATCGCGCAAGAAGAGGGCGGCGAGCTGGTCGTCCGCGTGCCTCTCCCGGACGGGATGGCGGCCCGGGAGGTCGGGGAGCTGCGCGCCGGACACGAGTGGAAGATCGACGGTTTCCCCGCTGCCCCGCGCTCGGGCGCGGGCGGACCCTGAGCCCAGCGATGGCAACTCCCCTGCGACCCTCCCGCCGGAAGCCCGCCGCGACCGAGGTCCGCAACCCGCGCGGCGGAAGACAGCTCGTCTATTCCTTCGCGCCCGGCCGCGCCGAGGGCGGCGCGGAGGATCGGAACCTGCTGGGCGGCAAGGGCGCCAACCTGGCCGAGATGTGCCACCTCGGACTGCCGGTTCCGCCGGGCTTCACGCTCTCGACCGAGGTGTGCACGCACTTCTACGCCAAGCGCAAGACCTACCCGGCGGCCCTCGAAGGCGAGGTGGAGCGCGCCCTCGAGGCGGTCGAACGCGAGGTCGGCAAGCGCCTCGGCGACGCGCAGAATCCGCTGCTCGTGTCGGTGCGCTCGGGCGCGCGCGTCTCGATGCCCGGGATGATGGACACGGTCCTCAACCTCGGGCTCAACGACACGACCGTCCAGGGCCTGGCCCAGCGCTCGGGCAACGCGCGCTTCGCCTGGGACGCCTACCGCCGCTTCGTGCAGATGTACGGCGACGTGGTGCTCGGTATCGAGGGCGACGCGGAAGACGACTTCGATCCCTTCCAGAGCGCGCTCGAGGAATGCAAGCAGAAGCGCGGAGTGAAGGACGATCCCGAGCTCGGCGCGGACGACCTGCGCGAGCTGGTGCGCCTCTTCAAGCGCATCGTGCGCGAGCACAGCGGGCAGGACTTTCCCGAGGACCCCCGGCTCCAGCTGTGGGGCGCGATCGGGGCCGTGTTCGGCTCCTGGGAGAACGCGCGCGCCGTCGCCTACCGGCAGATGAACGGTATCCCGTCGAGCTGGGGTACGGCGGTGAGCGTGGTGGCGATGGTGTTCGGGAACCTCGGCCCGCGCTCCGGCACGGGCGTGGCCTTCACGCGCGATCCGGCCACGGGCGAGAAGCGCTTCTACGGCGAGTTCCTGATGAACGCCCAGGGCGAGGACGTGGTCGCCGGCGTGCGCACGCCGGAGCCGATCGAGCTGCTCGCGCGCGCGGCGCCGCGCGCCTGGAAGGAGCTGCTCCGCATCCAGAAGAAGCTCGAGCGCCACTTCCGCGACATGCAAGACCTCGAGTTCACGATCGAGGACGGGCGCCTGTGGATGCTGCAGTGCCGCAGCGGCAAGCGCACGGGCTTCGCCGCCGTGCGCATCGCCACCGACCTCGTGCGCGAGAAGCTCATCCGCAAGGAAGAGGCGCTGCTGCGCGTGGATCCGGAGGCGCTCAACCAGCTCCTGCAGCCGATCTTTTCGCCGGCCGAGGTCAAGCGCGCGCGGCGCGAGGGGCGCCTGCTCACCAAGGGCCTCAACGCCGGGCCGGGCGCCGCCTCGGGCGAGATCGTGTTCCAGACCGAGCGCGCCGAGGAGCGCGCCAAGGCCGCGCGCGTGGTGCTGGTACGCATCGAGACCAGCCCCGAGGACATCCGCGGCATGCAGGCCGCGGCCGGGATCCTGACCGCGCGCGGCGGCATGACCTCGCACGCCGCGCTGGTCGCGCGCCAGATGGGGCGCGTGTGCGTGGCGGGCGCGGGCGAGCTCGTGATCGACTACAGGAAGCGCACGCTCACGGTCGCGGGCCGGACGATGCGCGAGGGCGAGTACCTGTCGCTCGACGGCTCGACGGGCGAGGTCTTCGCAGGCGAGCTCGCCACCCAACCCTCGGAGGTCCTGACGGTCCTGTTCGGCGCCAAGAAGCGCAAGGCGGGGCCCGTGTTCCAGGCCTATTCCGAGCTGCTCGCCTGGGCCGACTCCGTGCGCACGCTGGGGGTGCGCGCCAATGCCGACCAGGGCGACCAAGCCGAGACGGCGCTCGCCTTCGGGGCCGAGGGCATCGGCCTGTGCCGCACGGAGCACATGTTCTTCGAGGGCCAGAAGATCGACGCCATGCGCGAGATGATCCTCGCGGACACGAAGCCCGAGCGCGAGCGGGCCCTGGCCAAGCTCCTGCCCCTGCAACGCGCCGACTTCGCGGCGATCTTCCGCGCCATGGGGCCCCTGCCGGTCACGATCCGCACGCTCGACCCGCCGCTGCACGAGTTCCTGCCGCACGAGGAGCACGAGATCAGCTTCCTGGCGCGCGAGATGGGCGTGTCGTTCGACAAGCTGCAGGCCAAGGTCGAGTCGCTCAAGGAGCAGAACCCGATGCTCGGACACCGCGGCTGCCGTCTGGGCATCACCTATCCGGAGATCACGCGCGTCCAGGCGCGCGCCATCTTCGAGGCCGCCTGCGACGTGGCGCGCGCGACCAGGCGCACGCCGCGCCCCGAGGTCATGATCCCGCTGGTCGGAACGCTCAAGGAGTTCCAGCTCCAGGCAGCCGAGGTGCGCGCGGTCGCCGAGCAGGTCTTCGCCGAGCGCAAGACGCGCATCCCCTACCTGGTCGGCACGATGATCGAGCTCCCGCGCGCGGCGCTCGTGGCCGGCGAGATCGCGCGCGAGGCCGAGTTCTTCTCCTTCGGCACCAACGACCTGACCCAGACCACCTACGGCATCTCGCGCGACGACGGCGGCAAGTTCATCCCGCTGTACGTCGCGCAGGAGATCTTCGAGGCCGACCCGTTCGCCAAGCTCGACCGCGCCGGCACGGGCCGCCTGATGCGCATCGCCTGCGAGGAAGGCCGGGCCGCGCGCCCGGGCCTCAAGCTCGGCATCTGCGGCGAGCACGGCGGTGATCCGAGCTCGATCGAGTTCTGCCACGAGCTCGGCCTGGAGTACGTTTCCTGCTCGCCTTACCGCGTACCGATCGCGCGCCTGGCGGCGGCGCAAGCGGTGTTGCGTGTGGGCAAGAAACACCGTTCCAACGCGAAGGGCCCGAAACGGAAGCCGTGAGCGCTGTCACCCGCCCTGGCCACGCGCGAGGAGAGCGACTCTAGTTCGTCCCGACGATGCCGTTGATGGCGGTCGACATACGACGGTTGCCACCGCCGCTGGCGCCTGCCCGACGACGAGCGCTTGGCCACACCAGGCATTGCAGATCAGGCTGATCTTCTTGGGGATCACGCCCGAGCACGAGCTCGAGGAGCCCGAGGTCTGACCGACCGCAACGCCCGTGCAGAAGCCGGCGGAATTCGTCCCATCGATGTCACACAGCAGACGGCGTCCGGCTTTGTTGGTGCCGAAGTTGTTTGCCGGGCGACGGGATCTGGGTGACGAGGAAGCCCGTGGGCTTGGAGATGCCGGTGCTGCCGAAGAAGAGCGTCCAGCTGCTCGCGCCGGTCCGGTTGATGCCGGTGGTGAGCGTGGCCGTCCAGTTGGCACCGACCGAGGCCGGGTTGGAGGTCAGGACGTCCAGGGCGGCGGGGATGCCGGTGCAGCCCGCGATCGTCGACGTCGTGTCCCCGACTTCTTCGATCGCCATGGAAATCGAGGTGAACGTACCACTGGTCGTGCCGAACGAGAACGTGATCGGCCCCAGAAAACCTGGCGGGCAGTATGCGTCGAGCGCGTCCGTCATGCCTTGGCAGTCGAACTGCAGGAACGCGCCCGAGCAGCTCACCGTGCAGGAGAGGAACGGCCAGGTTCCCGCCAGGAGGAGCCGAGCGGATTGATGACGCCCGTGCCCTGGTCGACGAACGTCCAGCCGTAGCCGATGCGGCCATCCGCGAAGCACACGAGCTGAGCGAAGATGACCTTGATGAAGGAGCAGTTGAAACCGCCGAAGAACGACGAGCTCGCGCTGTTGCCCGGCAGACCGGACAGCGTGAAATTCGCGACGGCGGTCGTGGCCGCGCCACCGAAGAGGGTGTAGCCCTCGTAGAAGTGGAGGCCGATCGTGCCGCCCGGACCGCCCGAACCCGGCGTCAGCTTCGCCGAGCAGTAGGCGAAGACGATGCTGTTCATCAGATCGCTGTTGTTGTCGACGCCAGCGGTGCGACCACAATTCGCTCCTTTGGTGCCTGCGTCGATCCACCGGCAGAAGCCGTTCCCGGTGTCGACGCCAACGAACCCACAGAGGTCATTGTTGTCGAAGTCCGTCACGGTCGTTGCCGCTCGGTTGGTGACCGCGAGCGCAGGCTCGCTCAGCGCGGGCTCTCGCCCGCAACCCAAACGCACCGCGGAGGCACGGAGGACGCGGAGCCTTGCAGAGGAAGAAGAATGGGCCTCCGGATCGTCGACTCTCGGAGAGCTGGAGCCCCGGAGGCCCCTCCTTTTCTGACCTCTTCCTCCGCGCCCTCCGCGACTCCGCGGTGCG
>JANOGB010000743.1:0-1827 GCA_031413955.1 Planctomycetota bacterium
GAGCCTCGGCCTGTACGTCACCGCGAGCGGGGGATCCAGTCCGACGGTCCAGGTGTTTGAGGCCAATCCGCCGACGTTCGTGCTTGGCGCCGGAGCCGCAACGCCCGTCACCGGCCTGGCCGCATCGGTCGGAGAACTCGCCTTGCGCACGAACCCCAACGTCTACATGGCTGGTGACTTCAGCGGCACGACTTTCAACGGCAACACGGCCAACATCCCTCTCCTCTTTGGCAACACCGAGGCGCCCGCTAACAACAACCCAAGCATCGCAGCAGACCCGGATTCCCCTGGCAACCTCGTCGTAGAGTCAGTGCCAAACTTAGTTGAAATATGAAGGTGGCCTCCTACATCCTGACGGGGTTTGAGAACGGCAAATTCTTGAGCCCCAACCGGAAAGGAGACCACCGATGGGAAGGGTGCCACGGGTTGTGAGGCCGCGCAAGCGGAAGCGTCGGGTGCTGGTGTCGCCGAAGGTGTTGAGCCGGGACGACTACGAGGGCCTTGTGCCAGAGGCGCGGGTGGAGATGATTCGGGCGTTGATTCCTCTGGGCCTGATGCGGGTGCAGGAGGAATTGGATCGGGACGTGGCCACCCTTGCGGGGCCGGTTCACAGTCGAGGGACGGGGTACGATCGTCACGGGACGAATCCGGGATCGGTGACGTTGCTGGGCCAGCGGATCGGAATCCGGGTGCCTCGCGTCCGGGGTCCGGAGGGCGAGGTTCCGCTTCCGAGCTACGGGGATCTCCATCGCGGGACGGCGTTGGACGCGGGCCTGTTCCGCCGGGTGCTGTACGGGATCTCGTGTCGGAACTACGAGGCCGCGGCGGAGGCGATCCCCGGAGCGATCGGGCTGTCGAGTTCGACGGTGTCGCGGAAGTTCGTGGAAGCGAGCGCGGCGCAGTTGAAGGCGTTCCAGGAGCGCCGGCTTTCGGAGTGGGACTTCACGGCGGTGTTTCTCGACGGGAAGACGTTCGCCGAGGATTCGATGGTCCTGGCCCTCGGGGTGGCCCTCGATGGGACGAAGGTGCTGTTGGGCTTCGTTCAGACAGGGACGGAGAATGCGGTCGTGGTGACGGCGTTTCTTCGCTCGTTGCTGGACCGTGGCCTGAGTCTCTCCCGTGGACTGCTGGTGGTGATCGATGGAAGCACGGGGCTCCGGGCCGGCGTGCGCAAGGCCTTCGGGAAACGAGCCCTGGTGCATCGCTGTCAGTGGCACAAACGCGAGAACGTGGTGGCGCATCTTCCGAAGGGGGAGCAGGCCCTGTGGCGTCGCCGGTTGCAGAAGGCGTACGAGCGGCCGACCTATGCGGAGGCGAAAGCCGCGTTGCTCAAAATCCACCACGACCTCGAGCAGTGCAATCAATCAGCCGCGCTCAGTCTCAAGGAGGGCTTGGAGGAAACGTTGACCCTTCACCGGCTCGGCGTGTTCGCACTCATCGGGCGGTCCTTGAAGACGACCAACTGCCTGGAATCGGTGAATGCGATGGCGGAAGGCGTTTGCGGGAAGGTGGACCACTGGCAGAGCTCGGACCAGAAGCAGCGATGGCTCGCCTCCGCGCTGCTCGACATCGAACCGCGGCTTCGCAAGGTGATGGGTCACGCCCACCTTCCCAAACTGCGCGAAGCGCTCATGCAGGACCTGGGCATCGAGGTAGGAACGAAATTCACGCGGAGGAAGAAGGCCGCGTGATTCACCGGAGGCCACCGGAATTAGCAACTAGGAATGGGCTTGACTCGATGGCGCGGCGGCCCGCGATGAGATCGCCTATGCCGCGCCCTACTACAGCATGGTTCTCTCAGCTGGCAATGACCGCAATGACGCTGCG
>JANOGB010000744.1:0-9955 GCA_031413955.1 Planctomycetota bacterium
GGAGTGAAGCCAGCGCCCCGAAGGACACGACTCCGCTCGGCCCATCGAACAAGATCTTGCCGAGGATCGTCACGGTCGAGACATCTGATACCAACGCTCCCTTGATTCGGTGAACGCCGCTGCCCAGCGTCAGGGTGCCGCCGAATATGCTCACGCCCGCATTTGCCGTGAGCACTGCCATTGGGGCGTTGAGAGGGCCGCCGTTCATGCTCAGGTTTCCCCCCACGATCAGGCTAGTCGCGCTCGTCGCCTGCAGCGAACCAACCGAGCCAATCGTCAACGTATTGGTTGTCTGCACCGAGGATCCTGATGTCGTCAACGTCCCGTTCACCGTCAATGCTTGGCCGCAGATAAAGCTCTCCGAAGAAGTGACCGAGCCACCCGCATTGATCGTGGCGCTGCCCGATATCCCCAGCGGGAATCCCGCGGCGATGTCCAGGAGTCCATTGCTCTGGACTGTGAGCGATGAGCACGTGGCCCCCGCAGCTCCGGACGTCGAGGGGTCGAACATCGTGCCGGCGGCGCTGGGGATAACGACGGCGTGAGCCGCAGTGGGAGGCACGCCCTGGGACCAGTTCGCGCCCTCATCCCAGGAAGTACTCGTGTCGCCGTCCCACGTGTTCGTCTGCGCCAAGAGCCCACAGCCGACTGCGAGCGCCGCCAGCGCGACACGGATGCCTGAGCCAAGCTTGCTGATCATCTTCATCTCCCTTGCTCGAACTGTGATGGATTCCGGGTGGGCGCTCCTCGAAACGCCCCTGACTAGGAGCACGGGGATCCTAGCTGCGGTCGGAGGAGCCATGGGGCCACGCACTCAGCAGCGAAATCGCCTCACGGGCGCTGCAACGAACTCGAGAAAACCGCCGCTGCCGTCCGGTTCGTTGCAGCAACGGCCTCGGGAGTGCGCTCCACAGCCTCCAGATGGCCCCTTCGGAGTCCAAGTCCGCACTGGAACTCCTGCGGACCTACCGGGCCAGGCGCGATGCCGATTCCCTCGACCGGCTCTTCCAGGCCTGCTACCCGATGGTCCTGGGAATCGTCGAGGTACGGCTGCGCCGTCGCCTGCGGGGAAACCGCGAGGCCGAGGACTTCGTCCAGGACTCCCTGCTCGAGGTGCTGCGGGGCCTGAAGCACTTCGCGCCGCGTTCCAAGGGCGCGTTCCGGAGCTGGCTGGCCAGGATCGTGGAGAACAACCTGCGCGACCACGAACGGCACGCGCGGGCGGCGAAGCGGGACGGAACGCGGGTCGTGCGCTTCTCGGAGCTGCCTGGCGCGAGTCTGCGCCGGCTGATCGACGACAGGCCACCGCCGGGCGCGGAGCTCGGCGCGAGCGAGCTCGAGGCACGCATCGAACGGGCCATGAAGGAGCTCGACGAGCCGTACCGCGAGGTGCTCATCCTGCGCAGGTTGTGCGGGCTCTCGCATGCCGAGATCGCGAAGCGGATGGGCTACGCGGCGGCGAGCTCTGCCCGCTCGCTGTACACCAGGGCGTTGAAGAGACTGCGAAACCAGCTCGCGCGGTCGGGGACGGCAGTCAAGCGACCTCGGGCTTCCAAGAAGGCGAAGAAGAAGGCCTGAAACTCCGTGCGGGAGGCTTCGGCCACGTTCTCTCCAAACTCTCCCGGGCCTGCCTTGCGGCAAGCCCGGGAGGCGAGCAGACCGACGCTCGAAGTCGGGAAGTCAGTAGCCGATCGTCAAGTCGACGGCGTTGCAGAGCTCCGCTCTCCCACCGAGGATGACCGCCTGGGTGTAGATCGTGCGGCCGGCCAGACATGGATTTGCGGGAACCAAGTAGGAATAGGAGGCCATGCCGCCGATCGGAATGGCGTAGCTGCGGAACAGGCGCGGGCTCGCCGAGTCGACGAGGAGCTCACCGTAGTGTGAAGCCCGGCCGGCCAGTGGGCTGCCGTAGCCAGCGATGGAAACCAGAGTGGCGCCGGGGTGGGCAGAGACATCGACCGTCGCGCTCCAGGACTTGCCGATGCCAGGCGGCACTGCCGCGTAGCAAGCCCGGTTCACCCCGAGGCCGTTGCGCACGACGGCTCGACTGGCGGGAATCCCTCCCACCTGGATGTGGTCGAACTCCAGGTAGGAACTCGCGATCCCGATGCGCACGCGCTGGATTCCAACGCAGGAGCGGTACCCGAAGAAGCCTTCGATGCCCGAACCCGGGTTCAGGTGCATGGGGCCTTCGACGTGAAGGCTGCCGTCAGCCTCGAGGACCTCGAAGGTGAGCGGATCATCCGCGCCGAAGTCGTCGAACATCCACGCCCCGAAGCTCTCCGCGGGCGACGAGAACACGAACTCGATCCGACCGGCGGCACCCGAGAGGCCCCGATTCAGGAGGGCGTTGTTGTACATCACCTCCGGCACGTTGAACGACGCGGACGCGAAGATGCTGGCGTCGTCGGCGAGCAGGTTTCCGTGGTCATCGACCATGTTCACGTCGATCGTCATGGAGCCCAGCGCGATCTGCGCGACGCTGGCTCCGTTCGCGTACGCCTCGAAGTCCTCCTCCGCGACTCCCAGACAGAGGCCTCCATGGTGAGGCAGGTCTCCGTCAGGATCCGCTCCGCTGGCGAAGGAGAAGACTCCGCAGGGAGGCGATTGTGCTGCGACGGACTCTTTCGTGCTTCCGAGAGCCGACAGCAGAAGGGGTGCGACGTATCGTGCGAGCGCTTTCATGTGGATGCTCCTGTTTGGGTTCGAGCGATCGGAACGCCCTCCCAAGCGCACCCCGGCTCCAGGTGCTGCACGGATTTCGCCGGCCTACAGGCGTTTCGCCAGCTCCGCCATCGCGCGTGAAAAGAGCGAGCGCGCGGAGGAGGCCCCGCCCAGTCCGAGCTCGGTCGCGATCTCCTCGAAGGACATGTCGCACAGCTTCCTCAGCTCGATCACGCGACGCTCGCGCTCGTCCATGGCGAGCAGGGCGGCTTCCACGCGCTCCTCGGTCTCCTTGGCCTGGGCGAACTTGCTCGGGGTCGCTCGATCCGTGCCCAGGACCGAATCGGTCAGGATGGTCGAGCGCGCGCTGCGCCGTACCCGGCGGCCCTCATCACGGCGCTGGGCCTTGCGGCGCCGGGCGTGGTCGATGAGGTTGTTCTGGACGAGCTGCGCCAGCCAGTGGCAAAGGGCGCCCTCGCTGCGCGCCTCGAAGCTCGCGAGCGAACGGAAGGCGTCGAGCAGCGTTTCTTGCACGAGGTCCTCGCGTTCCCAGAGATCGGTCTCGCGCCAACCCATGCGCAAGGCTGCGATCTTGCGCACGCGTGGGAGCAGGCGTTCGAAGAGTTCCTCGGCAGCAACTCGGTCGCCGTTGCGGGCGTCCTCGAAGAGCTGCATGGTCGAAACCGGGAGAGAGTCCATTACATCTGCACTGCAAGGGCGCCGCAGGATAGCGTCCGCGGCCTCAGCGCGCGGCTCTCGATCTTGGCAACCCAAGACTGCGCATCGGGCAAGGCTGGTGGCCTGCGCCGTCGACGCCTCTCTCCAGGAGCCCTCCCGGGCAGATGGGCTACCGCTCGCCAGGCGGGGCCGCATCGATCGGTCTTGCCGGTCGGAGCCCCATGCCTCCGTTTCGGTTGACCGCTGAGAGCTGATCCCGGCTCGAGCAACGAACATACACAGCGTCGCTGAAGAAGCCGCCGCCCTTGACCACGTGTCCGGCAACCGCAGTCTTTTCATAGTCACTCTTGGGGCCATCGGCGCCGTCGTGGCCCTTCATCAGGTCTAGACACCACTCCTGCACGTTTCCCAAGACATCGTGCAGGCCAAATGGGTTCGGGGCAAAGCTACCAATGGGGGCGTGGACGTCGGCGTACCCGTCGTCCCAAGCTATTGGCGTTGCCGTTGTTGGCTTGCTTTCCAATCCCACGAGAGAAACGTCCTTCAGGTTTGCAGTGCCCTGTAGCGAGGCAACATCTGAGCCACTCCACCAGGGAGTCGTCGTTCCACCGCGAGCGCTGTATTCCCATTGTGCCTCGGTGGGCAAGGTCAGCTGAAGTCTCTCGAGGATCGAGCAACAGTCGGTCCAGCAAACGGATTCGACAGGGTGAAGGTTATTGACCGAGTGTCCGTCCTCGGAATTGCGACCAGCTGGAGTCACGCTCGGATTGAGGCCGGTAGTCCGAACCCATTGTCCTTGCGTCAGCTCGAACTTGGACATGAAGAACGGACGAACGGCGACAGACCGTACTGGCCCTTCATTGGGGCGCGACATTGGATCGTAGTTCCTGCCCGACTTGTCCTCTTTCTGTGCTCCCATGTAGAAGGTGCCGCCCGGCAACAAGACCAACACGAGCCCTGTCTCTTCGCTCAGTACCAGCTTGCCATCCCCGTCCCGCTTCGGAGGCTCTCCCATCTGCAAGTGAGCGAACTCCCAGAGCCCTGTGCCTGGGTCCCGCCCGATAGGCAAGAGCCCGAGCTGTGGAGCGATTCGCAAGCCGTCGTACATGGGGCACTGCTCGGGGTCGGAGATCGATGCGATCGCACCACACCACGACGCGGAGGCTTGCTGTGACCCGACGCTCCGCTCGCGGATAGTCCGGGCAAACTCGAAACGCCTCACCACGCCCCAGCCGTTCCCAGGGGAAATCCCAAAGGACAATAGGCCGGTCGCAGGGTCAGACAGAGCCTTCAGCCCATCTACCAACTTCGCGAGCTGGCCATGCCACCACTTGTCCTCGCTACTCGCGAAGGTCCAATCTGGCTCACTGGGCTTCTCTTTTTCTGTGAGTTCGAAGCCTGATCGCTGCATCGCTTCTCTTTTCTTGGCGGGAACCGCCTTTGCGCGTACCTCCGCCAGCTTCTTTTCGTGTTCTGGTAGCTTGTCGACTAGGTGTTTTGCCCTCATCACCCAGGACTCGTACTGTTGCACATTCTCGGGGTAGGGCGGCCAGAGCCTGCCTGCATCATTCACCAGGTCATCCAAGTCCTGCAAGGAAGACAGCTGGAAGACTTCGTTTCGCCTCGCGACGGCTTCAGACCGGAGATACAGACTGAGAATCAGTCCCGCAAGGAGAGCGAGGAAACCAGCAGAAGCCGACACAGCGAACGCGCGATTCCGCCTTACCCACTTGCGTAGCTCCGCCCACGCCCCCGTTTCATACGCAGTAACGACGCGCTGGTCGAGGTAGGCGCTCAAGTCTTCTGCCACTTGGCTCGCGGATGCGTAGCGTAAGCGCGGGTCCGGCTGCAGAGCGCGCTGACAGATGGCCGCCAGTTCCGCGGGCACCTTCCATTGACCAACCACGCCCAAAGCTCCGTCGCTGGCTTCGCTCCCTCGGTTGGGTGGAAATCCGTGCAGAGCGTGATGCAGGATCGCGCCGATTCCAAAAACATCTGCTCGGAAGTCGATGGCATTCGGGTCGCCCTGTGCCTGTTCGGGAGCCATGTGCGTAGGCGTTCCGAGCACGTCACCCACACGGGTCGGGTAACCGGAGCCCTTCCGAGCAGAACGCACGGGCGGCGCCGAAGCCTCGGAACTCCCCAGCAGCTTCGCCAGACCCCAGTCCATGACCTGAACCTCGCCGAAGCGACCTACCATCACGTTGCTCGGTTTCAGATCGCGGTGAACGACACCGCGCTCGTGTGCGAAGGCGAGCGCGTTGCAGACCTGCAGCACGATGCGCAGCAGCTCCGCGGTCGGGAACGGCCGCCCATCCGCGAGGCCCATGTGCCAGTCGTCGATGCAGCGCGCGAGCGTTTTCCCTTCGACGACCTTCATCGTGTAGAAGAGCTGGCCCGTACGGTCGATTCCGATGTCGTGCACCGGCACGATCGAAGGGTGCTCGAGCTGTGCGGTGACCTGCGCCTCGGACAGGAAGCGTTCGATCCAGACGCGTTTCTGCGGTGTTCCCGCCCCGGGGAGTACCTCCTCGAGATCGGCAACCTTGAGCGCGACCTCGCGATCGAGGTCCACGTCCAGCGCTCGGAACACGCGGCCCATGCCGCCGCGGCCGAGCTCGCCGAGGATGCGATAGCGGCCGCCGATGACGCGCGACGGCAAGAGTTCACTTTGCTCCGGTTCTGTTCCGTCCCCACGCGCCGCAGACGCCGTCCTGACGGCGCTTCGCACACCGAAGCGCTCGCGCATTTCGTGGAGCAGATTTCCCACCTGAGGTGAAGATCCGAGGAATCCAGCCGCTCGCAGCTTCTCGATCCGCTTGCGCAAGGCCGCTGCGTGCGAGGCGTGCCCTTCCAGGAAGCGCTCGACGTCGGTTTCTGGATCCTCCTCGAGGGCCGCGATCAACTCAGCGAAGAGCTCGTCGACCGGATCGGTGCCGGATGTCATGGAGCGTTGGCCTCCGTCCGTCGACTCCCTAGATGCATGACGATTTTACCCGTGGAGATCATAGTGCACCGACTCGAATCGTCAGGCGAAGGAGGCGGGTCACCAGCACCGTCTTCCCACGCGCATGGAGCGAACGCGCCCAGCCTGCGTGCTCGACTTCACCTGCCGGCCCAGTCCTCGTCCGCCACGTTCGACCACGGGATGATCTGCACGCGGCCCACCCTGCGAGCTCCCTCGCCGCCGAAGACCAGGCGCGCCGTCGGGGTGCGCGACTCGTCCATCGTCTGCAGGACTTCGAGGGCACGTTCGAGGCCGGTGAGCGCGTCATCCGGGACTGTCGCTCCGGACTTCACCTCGACCAGGGCGAGCTTTCGCGCCCTCGAGCTGGAGATCGATGCGGATGGTGGCGGAGTTGCTCCGCGGTTTGGATGCCGAGGAGGTGGCAAAGGAGACCGGAATCGAGGAAGCAGCTTGCGGTGCCTTGCATGGATCGGCAATGCCATTGCCACTTCATGTAGGCGCTCTATTGCATGCGCAAGTAACAGGTTGCGGCGCGCAGGCCGCCCCGAAACCCGGTCTCCGATCTTGGCCCACGACAGATTCTCCTCGATGAACTCTCGCCTGGTCATGGTCCCATCCTGCCGTCTCCCGCGACCAGGAAAGTCATCATGAGCCGTTTCGTCGATCTCTCCCACACCATCCACGATGGCCTCGTTACCTACCCCGGCCTGCCGGCGCCGAAGATCGGTGAGTACCTCGATCGCGCAACCTCGCGGGAGCGCTACGCGAGCGGCACGGAGTTCTCGATCGGGAGGATCGAGCTCGTGGCAAATACGGGCACGTATCTCGACGCGCCGTTCCATCGCTACGAGGAGGGGCACGATCTGGCGGAGCTCCCGCTCGAGACGCTGGCGGATCTGCCGGGGCTCGTGGTGCGCGCGCCGCGCGGGGTGCGGGCGCTCGGGGCGGAGCTCTTCGATGAGCGCGAGCTCACCGGGCGTGCGGTGCTGGTCGACACGGGGTGGGCGCGGCACTTCGGGACGCCGGCCTATGGCAGCGGGCATCCTTTCCTGACGCGCGCGGCGGCGGAGCTCCTGGTCGAGCGCGGGGCCGTGCTGGTCGGCATCGACTCGCTCAACATCGACGACACGGCGACCGGCGAGCGGCCCGTGCACAGCCTGCTGCTCGAGCGCGACGTACGCATCGTCGAGCACCTCGTGAACCTCGAGCGGCTGCCCGACGACGGCTTCCGCTTCTTCGCCGTGCCGGTCAAGGTGCGCGGCATGGGCTCGTTCCCGGTGCGCGCCTTCGCGCTGCTCGAGAGCTGACGGAGCGCTCCGGACTTCGCGGCTATACTTCGGGCAGTGAGCCTCGCTGCGCTGTTCCTCGCCTTGCCCGTCTGCCAAGAACCTGCTTCCTCAGCTCCGGAGCGTGCCCGGTACGCGCCGCCCAGCGCGGAGGAGCGCGAGGGGCACGCGCGGATGCTCGCTCTGCTCGAGGACGTGCGCAAGAAGACGCCGCGCAACAACGCCTACCTCGGTGACGCGGCGCTGAAGAAGCTCGAGGAGTCGCGCGGCGAGCTCGACGAGAAGACGGCGCATCCGAAGACGCTCGCCAAGCTCGACTACGACATCGGCATGAACCTGTTGCGGCTGGGCAGGAACGACGAGGCCATGACCAGCCTGCGCAAGAGCTACGAGCGCCTGGATCCCATCCCACGCCCGGAGTGGCCGCCGTTCGCCGAGCGGCTGTGCTACGACCTCGGGGTCGCGGCCATGCGCAAGGGCGAGACCGACAACTGCGTCGCGCAGCACACGGCCCAGAGCTGCCTCCTGCCGATCGAGGGCAACGGGGTGCACGTCGACCAGGCCGGCTCGCGCGAGGCCATGCGCTGGTTGCGAGAGACGATCGCGACTTCGCCGGACAAGGAGGTGCGCATGTGCGCCCGCTGGCTGCTCAACATCGCGGCCATGACGGTCGGCGAGTATCCCGAGGGGCTGAGCGAGAGCGAGCGCATCGAGCCCAAGGTCTACGCCAGCGAGGCCGAGTTCCCGCGCTTCCACGACGTGGCGCCCGCGCTCGGGCTGAACGACTTCGACCTCTCGGGCGGCGCGATCCTCGAGGACTTCGACGAGGACGGGCTGCTCGACGTCTTCACCTCGAGCTGGAACACGAGCACGGCCCTGCACTACCACCGCAACTGCGGCGATGGGACGTTCGAAGACCGCAGCCACGCGGCCAATCTGGACGGGCTCTACGGCGGCCTGAACATGATCCACGCCGACTACGACAGCGACGGCTGGAACGACGTGCTCGTCCTGCGCGGCGCCTGGCTGTTCGGCCCGCGCGGGCAGATCCCGAAGTCGCTGCTGCAGAACCGCGGCGACGGGACCTTCCTCGACGTCACGATCCGTGCGGGGTTGAACGAGAAGTTCTACCCGTCCCAGGCGGCAGGCTTCGCCGACTACGACCTCGACGGCGACCTGGATCTCTACATCGGCTCCGAGGCGAACATCGAGAACACATTCCCCGGTCAGCTCTTCCAGAACCAGGGCAACGGCACCTTCCTCGACGTGGCCGAGCGCGCGCGGGTCGAGAACGTGCGCTTCTGCAAGGGCGTCACGTGGGGCGACTACGATGCGGATCGCTATCCGGATCTCTACGTCTCGAACCTGGGCGGGAAGGAACGCCTCTACCACAACCGCCGCGACGGCACGTTCGAGGACGTGGCCGACAAGGCCGGCGTCACGGGACCGACCAACAGTTTTCCGACCTGGTTCTGGGACTTCGACAACGACGGCGCGCTCGACATCTTCGTCTCGACCTACGAGCTCGTGGACATCCAGGCGAGCCTGCGCCTCGCGCCGGTGGCGGCGAGCTACCTCGGCCTGCCGTTCGAGGGCGAGCTCGCGTGCCTGTACAAGGGCGACGGCAAGGGCGGGTTCCGCGACGTCGCGGTGGAACGCAACATCAAGCGCCTGACGCTGCCGATGGGCTCGAACTTCGGCGACCTCGACAACGATGGCTATCTCGACTTCTACCTCGGCACCGGCTATCCGGCGTACGACGGGCTGATCCCGAACGTGCTGTACTGGAACCGCGGCGGCGAGAAGTTCCTCGACGTCTCGGCCGCGGCCGGCGTGGGGCACCTGCAGAAGGGTCACGGCGTGGCCTTCGGCGATCTCGATCGCGACGGCGATCTGGACCTCTTCGAGCAGATGGGCGGCGCCTATCCGGGCGATGGCTTCGGCGACGTGTTGTTCCAGAACCCGGGCTTCGGCAAGCACTGGCTCGCGCTCGAGCTCACGGGCGTGGCCAGCAACCGCTCCGCGATCGGCGCGCGCATCCACGCCGAGTTCGAGGAGCACGGCGCGCGCCGGCACGTGTGGCGCTGGGTAGGCATGGTCAGTAGCTTTGGTTCGAACCCGCTCGAGGAGCACCTCGGCCTCGGCCAGGCGAAGTCGGTCGCGCGACTCGAGATCTACTGGCCGAAGAGCAACACGACGCAGGTGTTCGCGGACGTGCCGGTGGACGTGAGGCTGGAGATCGTGGAGGGCGCGAAGGAGTACCGCGTGACTCCGACGCGCAGCTTCGTGCTCGGGAAGTAGTCATCCGGGAGCGCCGGGCTCCAGCCCGGCTCATACGCTTGGCTCGTTCCTCTCTCGA
>JANOGB010000745.1:0-5011 GCA_031413955.1 Planctomycetota bacterium
GTTGGGCACGGGGAATCGATTGCGTGCGGCTCCGTTTCCCGGCTGGATTTCGGGTTGAGCCAGCCCGGCTCTTCTCTGCTCTTCTCCGTCTCCGCGGAAGAAGAAGCAGAGCCGGGCTGGAGCCCGGCGCTCCCGGCTGAGGAGAAGAAGAAGAACGGAGGGGGAGCGCGGCGCTCCCGGTAGAAAAAGCACTCAGCGCGGCACCGCGCTGTTCTTGCCCAGCTTGCCCACCACCTTCTCGAGCTCGAACTCGAAATCCCCCTCTCGCGCTAGCCCCTTCCTCACCAGCTCGTCGCACACGAGCTGCCCCATCGCAGCCATTCCATCCAGCGTCGGATGGAGCTGATCGTGCTGCAGCAACCTCGCCCCCGCGGGAAAAGCATGCCTCCCGATCCGGACCTCCTGCTTCGAACCGAGCTTCCCCGTCAGCTCGGCCAGCGGCAGCACGAGCGTGTGCTCGCGCTTCGCCGCCCACTCACGGACTCTCTTCGAGAGCAGCGCCAGCGTCGCCTTCTCCGGCATCTGCGCCGGGCTGATCATCCTGCCCACCGCCGCCGACATGTCCGGGAAATCGCCCAGCACGAGCGGACACTCGAGCTCCTCCAGGAGCTCCAGGCCCTGCTCGAGCAGCTCCAGTCTCTCCGACTCTCGCTCGATCGGTCCGCCGCGCGGATCGAGCGCGCCGTAGCCGAACCAGAAGAGGAAATCGAGCCCCACCGCCAGCGTGGCTTCGGCCTCGAGTGCGGCCTCGACCTGCTTCGTGGCGATCGCCAGCGGACTGGTGAAGAACAGGAAGTCGCCGAGCGCGAGCACCGGCTCGTGCGGCGCGCGCAGCGAGGCCTCGAGCGCCGCAGCGAAATCGCGCTCGAGGCCGAACCCCGCCGCCATGCTCGCGCCCAGCACGACCACGCGTTCGAGGCGGCCCGCCTCGGTCGCGGGCAGGATCGGCGCAGGCACCTGCCACGACCCCAGCACGGACAAGCCGAGCGCGAGCACGGCGTTCACGGCCTCACGCCTTCTGGAACAGCGCGCACACCGCGCCGGCCGGATCACGCACGATCGCGAAGCGCCCCATCCCGCCCAGGCCCCGCGCCGCGCGCACGACCTCGCCGCCGAGCGCGCGGCAGCGCTCCAGACTCTGCTCGAGATCCGCGACGGTGATGTAGATCAGCCACTGCGCAGGCAGGCCCTCGTTCGTGCCGCGCGCGTGGCACACGCCGGCCACGGCGCCGCCCTCGGCCGGCAGCATGCAGTAGTCCTGGTAGCCGCCCATCTCCACGCCCTCGCTCTTCCAGCCAACCACGGCCTGGTAGAAGGCGCTCACCTCCTCGGCGTCGCCCACGGTCAGGTCGATCCAGCCGATCTTGCCCACGTCGTTGGTCATCGTGTTGCTTCGCTCGCAGCTTGCGGCCAGTCATCCGTGCGAAAACTCGCAGCCGGGAGCCCGGCCGCGTTCCACAGGTTGGTCCCGTCCGCCGCGCCCCAGCCGAAGCGCACGGCTACGGGTGCCTGCACGGCCGGACTGGAAACCACCAGGCTCTCGCCCTCGATGCGTGCCTCGGCCGGATGGAACACCTGGTCGATCCCTGCGATCGTCACGTGACGCACGGGCTCGCCACGGGACGTCAGGCCCTGGGCGTGCTCGAACTCGAGCCGGACATCCCTCTTCTCGATCCGGCTCACCTTGTAGAGCGGCCCCGAGCACTCGCGCTCGCGCCCGTAGGTCCTGGCGAGCGCCCACAGCGCGAGGCGCTCGCCCACCTCGCGCTTCTTCAGCGGATGAACGTCGGCCGGATCGCCGATGTCCATGGTCACGGCCATGCCGGTGTTCGGGAGCGCAAGGGCGTAGCGCTGCGCGTCTCGCAAGCGCGCCGCCTGACCCGTGTCGCCCTCGTAGCCGAAGGGCGCGATCTGCACGAAGTAGAAGGGAAAGTCCCCGCGCCCGAAGGCCGCGCGCCAGTCACGGATGAGTCCCGGGAAGAGCCGCCGGTACTGGTCGGCGCGCTCGATGTTGGATTCGCCCTGGTACCAGATCGCGCCACGGATGGCGTAGGGCACGAGCGGCGCGATCATCCCGTTCCACAGCACGCTGGGCGTGTTGGGATCGGTGGCCTCGCTGCCCGCGAGGTCCACGAGCTGCGCGGAGAACTCGGGGAACGCGCTCAGCCCTTCGGCACTCATCCAGGCCTCGGCCAGCGTCCCGCCCCACTCGGCACTGATCACGCCCACGGGCACGTCGAGCTCGGTGCGCAGAGCGCGTGCGAAGAAGAAGGCCACCGCGCTGAAGGCGCGCGCACTCTCCGTGCTGGACGCCGTCCAGCTCCCGCGCACGTCGGCGAGCGGATCCGCGGCGAGCGCGTCCTCGACCTGGAAGAAGCGCAACCATTGGTCGTTCGCGCCCCCCACCGCCTCCTCCCAGCCTTCGACGCCATTGCCGACCACGGGCCCGAGCGTCCACTCCATGTTCGACTGGCCCGAGGCGAGCCACACCTCGCCGATCAGCACGTCGTGCAGCACGTGCGTCCAGCCCGCGCCCACGATGCGGATCATGTAGGGACCGATGGCCGCCGGCTCCGCGGGCGTGTCGAACTCCGCACGCCAGCGGCCGTCCTCGGCCGCAGTGACCACGATCGGCGGCGCGCGGCGCCACTCGGGCGAGATCTCGAGGCGCTCGCCCGGCGACGCCTTGCCCCACAGCGCGGCGCGTGTCTCGCGCTGCAGCACCATGTGGTCGGAGAAGAAGGACGGCAGCTCCAGCTCGCCGCCGAACGCGAGCAACGACGCGATCAGCACGCCCTCAGAGCTCCCATACGCGCACCCGTCCGTCCGCCGCGGCGTTGGCGAGGTAACGCCCATCGGGCGAGATCGCCACGCCATAGACGCCCTTGACGGGCACCTCGAAGCGCTGGCGCAGCACGCCGTCGGGCGCGTTGAGCAGGAGCACGGCGTTGTCGGTACTGACGGCGATGGAGCGCCCGTCCGGGGCGAAGGCGAGTTGCAGGACTCCGGCGCTCTTCAGTTGCACGCAGTTGACCTCGTCGCCGCCGACCACGGTCCAGAAGCGCAGCGTGCCGTCGACGCCGGTCGAGGCGAGGATGGCCGGGTTGGGCGAGGCCTTGAGGCACGCGACGCCGATCTGGTGGCCCGTGTGGACACCGTCGACCGTGCAATCGGGCAAGGAGAGGCGGTGGATCGGTCCCGTGCCGCCCACGAACAGGAACAGCCCGTTCGCGGCGAAGGCCAGCGACATATGCCGCTTGTCGAGCGCGGGCAGGGTCTTGCGTTTCTCGCCCGTGCGGCCGTCCCAGAGCACCAGCTCGCCCTTGCTCGAGACCGTCACCAGGTGGTCGCCGTCGGGCCCGAGCGCCGCCACGCTCTGCTTCGGGAAGGTGAACAGGCACTTGCCGTCGCGAAAGGACCACAGGCGCACGGCGGGATCGCTCGCAGCCGTGGCGAAACGCTCGCCGTCGGCTGAGAACGAGAGCGAGTTGACGCTCTTCTCGTGCCCCGCGAGCGCGCGCTCCTGCTTGAAGCTCGGCACGGTCCAGACGCGGATCATCGCGTCCTGCCCGCAACTGACGAGGCGCTTGCCGTCGCGCGTGAAGTGCACCGCCTGGGCGTGCTTGCCGTGAGCGTCGAGGACGTGGGGAGCGTTGGACATGGTAGGGTCGGGGTGAGGGACGAGGACCAGGATAGCGAGTGCGTCCGCCCGACCGGATAGCGAGCACGGTCCAGTCGAAAAGCCCACATTCCTCGCCGGCCTGCAACGCCTGGGCTGGGGGCGGCACCGTAGGCTCGCTGGACATGGACGGCCTCGGTGCCGGCGCTGGAGGAGCTCCTCGGGACCCCGCCTGGGTGCAACGGCTCGCGCGGAGTCTGACGATGAACCGACTTCGTCTTTGAGCCCTCCCGAGTTCGACCTCAAGGGGGCCGGAGCAGGCCGAGCTGCGCATCCACTGGCGCACGAGTGAGCGCCGCGGGCTTCAACGCCTGCCGGCCGGCGTCTTGCTCCTCTTCTTCGCCTTCTCGTGGTGCAGCTTCACGCGGTCGGTCAGTGGGCCGTAGGTGACGTGCAGCGAGCGGCCGAGCGCGTGGAAAGCCTCGGCCAGGGTCGCCAGCGTCAGGTTGCGCGTGCCGTCGAGCATCTGACTGACGCGCGCGGGCGAGACCTTCAGGCGGCGCGCGAGCTCGCGGCTGGTGACGCCCTCGCGCTCCATGACGAGACACAGGTTCTCGGTGGCCTCGAGCAGGAGGCGTTCGACGTCCAGGCCGCGACGACCCTCCTCGGTTGCGACCCGGTCGGCGATCCAATCGAAGCTGCTGAACCGGGTCCAGGGTTCTCTCGCGGACGTTCCAGGTGTTCCTTGCGGATGCGCTCCGCGCGCTCGAGCTCCGTTCTTGGCCATCGTTCCCTCTGCTTGATGAATCCGTGGGTCAGGTACCAGACGCGCCCACTCGGGAAGGCCGCCATGCGCACCCCCGAGGGCAGCTTGAAGCTCCAGATCGAGCCTCGTTCCTTGCGGAACTGGCGCGTGCTCCCGAGCCTACCCGTGGCCGCCAGGAAGTCGAACAGGCCGACCAGCCGATCCCGGTCCCGGCCAGGAAGCCCGTCCAGGAACTCGCGGGCGGGCCTTCGGCCGCTGGCCTCGCGTGCATAGGCGATCGTGCGCGCCAGACCGCGCGGGACGACCAGATCTTCGGCGGGAACGGCATCCACGGCATGTTAACTCAGGAGTTAATGGAGCGCCAGCGACCGCTGGCGCCCTGGACGGCCCAATGACCGCCGCGACCGGTCCTCGGTGTCCCGGTCCGGCCCTTTTTCTGGGGCTTCAGAAAAACGTGTGGGCGCAGGGTTCTGGAGTGGAGTGGGAGCATGGTGGATGCGTGGGTGTTTGGCTCGCTCGTCGGGGCCCCGCCTTCGCGCGGGAGCGAGGGGGCCGGCCCGTGGCGCCCGTGCAGTCGAGCTCGAAAGACGCCCCGCGGTCCGCGGCGCGCTTGCGCGCGCCTGGCT
>JANOGB010000746.1:0-10568 GCA_031413955.1 Planctomycetota bacterium
TTCCGGCTCTCGAGCGGGCACGACGAGGCCAGCAAGCGGACGCGCGCGGTCAACACGCTGGTGCGCGAGCGCTCCGGCTGGAAAGGTGCCAACACCGACGTCCCGGCGGTGCGCGAGACGCTGGCGCAGGCTTTTCACTACCACGCGCGCACGCCCGGCCGTCCGGTCGCGCTGGCGGCGGCGCACGCGCTGGTGCTCGGCACGGGCGGCGCAGCGCGCGCGGCGGTGCACGCGCTGCGTTCCCTGGACGCGCGCGTCACGGTCGCGGGCCGCAGCGAGGCGCGCGCGCGCGCGCTGGCGCAGGAGCTCGGCTGCGAGCACGCCGCGTGGAGCGCGCTCCCCGCGCTCGCCTACGACGTGCTCGTGAACACCACGCCGGTCGGCTCGGCGGCAAGCGAGCCTGGCGCGCTGCCGCTCCCGGCCGAGTGGATCCGCCCGGGCGCGCTGGTGCTCGACGCGGTCTACCGTCCGATCAAGACCGCGCTGCTCGGCGCCGCCCACGCGCGCGGTTGCACGGCCATCCCCGGGGCCGAGTGGTTCGTGCGCCAGGCCGCGCTGCAGTTCCGGCTGTTCACGCACCAGGAGCCCGACCACGCGCTCCTGAAGCACGCCTTCGAGCACGCCCTGGCCGCGGACGAGCGCCGGTGAGCGCGCGCGCTGGCAAGCAGACCATCGCGCTGCTCGGCCTGCGCTGCAGCGGCAAGACCACGGTCGGAGGCCTGCTCGCCACCGCGCTCGGCCTGCCTTTTCTCGATCTCGACGAGGAGCTCCTGCGCTCCGGGCGCCACGCCGGCTGGCACGTCGCCGGGGTGGGGGAGCTCCTCGAGCGTGCCGGCCAGGCTGTTTTTCGCGATCTCGAGGCGAGCGTCCTGCGGCGCGCGCTCGAGTCCGAGCCGCGCCTCGTGCTGGCGACCGGAGGCGGCGTGGTCGAGCGCCCCGACAACCGCACCTGGCTGGAGCGGGCCGCGCGCTGCGTCTTCCTGTCGGTGCCGCTCGCGACCCTGGCCGCTCGCCTGCGGGCCGATCCGACTCCGCGCCCAGCGCTCCTCGGCCAGGATGCGGCGGCCGAGCTCGCCGCTCTCGCCGAGCGGCGCGAGGCGCACTACCGCTCCCTGGCCGCGGTGGTGATCGAGTGCGGCGTCAGCCCACCCGCCGAGATCGTGCAGCGCATCCGCTCGGCGCTCGCGCAGTCGCACTGAGTTCCTCCGAGATTCCGCTCCGGATCGAGCGAGAATCACCCGATCTCCATCAGTACGATCCCACCAATGGTCGTCTCTGCCTGGATGCGCACGCGCTTCGCCTGGCTGGCGGCGGCCGTGTTCGTGCCCTGGCTCGGGGCCTGCGCGGCGTATCGCGCAGCAGGTGCGGGTCCCTTGCCGGGAGGAGAGTGGGCCGAGGAGCCGTTCGAGGCGCGGCTCTGGCGCGCCGGACGGCCGATCCCGCCCGGGCTCTCGGCCGCGCGCCTGGCCGAGCTGACGAGCGAGCGCGCGGACGCGGTGGCGCGGCTCGCGCAGGAACTGACGCGCACGGATGAGGCGCGCCTCGCCGCCTGGCTCGGGGACGAGGAAACACCCGACGAGCTGTGGTGCGCGGCCACGCAGGCCTGCGCGGCCCTCGAACGCTATGACCTCGCGCCGTCCTTCGTGGCGGCCCTGGAACCTGCCGCCAGCGCGCGCCGGACGGTTGCCGCGCGTGCGGCCCTGCATGTGCTCTACGGACGCTGGTTTCAGCGCCCTTCGGAGCTCGCTCCCTACCTCGATAGCGTGCAAGCCGGAGCGGGCACGCGGCTCCTGCTCGAGGCGAACCGGCGCGAGGAGGCACGCTCACGCGAGCGTCTGCTGGCCGATCTGGCGCATCGGCCGATGGACGCCGCAGCCTGGCTCGCGGACCCCGATCCCATGGTGCGCTCGGGGGCGGCGCGCATCCTGGCCCAGGTTTTCACGCGCGAGGACGAGGAGCGCGGTGGAACGCAGGAGGTCCTGATCGCGCACCTCGAGAGCGAGCACGAGTCGCTGGCCTTCCACGAGGCACTCCAGGCCTGCCTCGCGCCCCTGGAGCGTGCCGGGGTCGACCAGCCGGCCTCGACGCGCCTGCGTGCGCTCTTGCTCGACATCGCGCGCACGAGCGCGGATCCCCGCACACTCTCCTCGGCCCAGGCCCTGGCGTCCCTGCCCTGGCGCGGGAACGGCGCGCGCGATCTCGGACACGTGCTCACGGGCGTCGAGGCCCTGGGGGCCATGTTGCGCGCTCTGGCCGACGCCGACCGTGGGCGCGGTGTCAACGATGCCGACTCCCTGGTGGGCGTGCTGTCCGCGCTGCGCCAGCTCTGCGAGCAGGCGGCCGCGGCCGGATTGTCCGCGGAGTTGCATGGGGGTTCCGCGCGCACGAGCCTGTTCAGCGTCCTCGGCGATCCGCTGCAGGACGAGGCCGTGCGCGCGTCAGCCGCCGCAGCCCTCGGTCCTCTGGCGCGCGTGAGCGACGGCGCCCAGCTCGCGGCCCTCCTGGACGACGCCACGGTCGGCGCGCAGGTGAAGCACGCGTTGCTCGGCGCTCTGGGCGTGATCCTGCCCGAGCTCGAGCCCGGCGCCCCGGGCGCGGGAGCCCTGCTCGCGGCCGTTGCCGCGCAGACCGGGGCCAGCGATTCCGACTTGCGACGGAGGGCTCTGGCGCTGTGCGCGGAGCCGCGCCTCGAGCCACTCGTGCGCGGACTCGATCCCTCGTTCCTGGTCGAGCGTCTGGAGTGCGAGGAGGGCCGCGAGGCCACGCTCGAGCTCCTGCGCCTGATCCAGCGCTTCGGGCGCGAATCCATGCTCGACGCGCTGCTCGCGCTCGCGCGCTTCGAGCGCCTGTGCGGCGACCCCCAGACGCTGGAAGCGCTCGCGGCGGTCCTGCAGCGCCTGGCCGGCTCGGGCAGCGCCGTCATGGCCGCAGCCGCGCGCCTGGCCGCGGTGCGCAGCGAGGAAACCAGCTTGACCCGCTTGCGTCACGCCCTGGCGCTCGTTGACGGACTGGACGACGCGCAGGCCTTCGAACTCCAGGTCCACGAGCATCGCGCGATCGATTCCTGGGTCTGGCAGGTCGTGCGCTCGGGCGTGGCACCCCGCGACTTGACGGCCTCCGGGCTCGCCTTCGAGCAGCGCGTGCTCGAAGTGCACCTGCCGCGTGGGGAGGAGCGCGGGCTCGAGACCGGGGAGGGGTTGAGTGCCTTCGAGCACGCGCACCTCTCCGCGCTCCTGCGCGCGGACCTGTTCCTCGGCGCCGAGGGCGGCGTCCGGCGCGGCACCAAGCCGCAGGTCGAAGCGGCGTTCGAGAGCGCCCACGTGCACGCGTCCACGCCCGAGCTGCGCATGCTCGTCCTGCGCGACCGCGCGCGCTTTCGCGCTGCGGCCAACGAATGCGTGAAGGCCATGAGCGACTACCAGCGCCTGTTCGAGGCCGGCGCGCTCGCTGACCCGTTGCTCGGGATCCCGGACCTGCGGACGGCGGTCGAGCTCCTGGATCGTCTGGGCGAAGCAGGAGGGCAAGGCCGCTCGGCCACGGCCGGGGAGGCCAGCGGCCTCCTGCAGCGCATCATCGCGCGCCCCTCCTGGCGCGCGGAGCCAGCCGCCGTGCGCATGCAGGATCTGCGTGACTGGGTCCGCACGGCGCTCGAATCCGCCGACCTCGGGAGCCTGCGCAGGGTGGACGCGGCGCTCGCGGACTTGCCGCTGACCCAGCTCGAGACCCAGCTCGAGCGCGAACCCGTGCCGATCTGGTTCGGGCTCACGCGCGAAGCCGGGTGGTTCCAGGAGCTCCTGGACCTGCGCGCGCGGGCGCGGATGGGGCTGCGCGACCTCCAGGCCCAAGGGTAGTCGAGGCTTTCCCCCGGAGAACGCGCCTGGCGCGTGGTTGACCTGCGGGGCTTGAAACCTATACTCGGGGCAACTGGCCGCGGGGTGGAGCAGTCTGGCAGCTCGTCGGGCTCATAACCCGGAGGTCGTAGGTTCGAATCCTACCCCCGCTACCAACTTCTCTCGCCCTCTCGCAGGGGGCCCGGTTCTCGCGTTCCTCTCGCTCTGACGAAGGGCGCCTTGCCTCGCGACGGGAGTTTTTCGACAGCCTGATAGGATGCGGGGACTCACGCCCGCCCCCTGCGGCGTGAACGACCCGTGGTCGCCCCGACTGCCGCTCCATCTCCCTCGCGCGGGGCTCCGCCGGTTCAGGCCGGAGCGGGCGAGCAGAACGGTCCCGGCGGAAAGCGCCTGCTCTGGCTCTCCCTCGGCGCCCTGGGAGTGGTGTACGGCGACATCGGGACGAGCCCGCTGTATGCGCTGAAGGAGTGCTTCCACCCGGGCCGCGGACTCGGACTCGACGTGCCGGAGGTCTTCGGCGTCCTGTCGCTCGTCTTCTGGGCGCTGGTCGCGGTCGTGACCGTCAAGTACCTGGGTCTGATCCTGCGCGCCGACAACCACGGCGAGGGCGGGGTCCTGGCCCTCGGCGCCCTGATCGCGCAGACACGCCCGCGGCGCGGAAAGGCGGTGCTCCTCGCGCTGGGTCTGTTCGGGGCGGCGCTCTTGTACGGCGATGGGATCATCACGCCGGCGATCACGGTGCTCTCGGCCTTCGAGCTGCGGCCCGCCTTCGAGCACCTGGCCGTGCCCTGCACGCTGGTCGTGCTGACGGCGCTGTTCCTGATCCAGTCCCGCGGCACCGCCCTGGTCGGGGCGCTCTTCGGGCCGATCATGATCACCTGGTTCGTGGTCCTGGCGGTGCTCGGCACGCGCCAGATCGTCGCGCACCCGCACGTGCTCCAGGCCGTGAACCCCCGCTGGGGCGTGGCCTTCCTCGGCGGGCACGGTGCGGTGGGCTTCGCCATCCTGGGCGTGGTCTTCCTGGTGGTCACCGGAGCGGAGGCGCTGTACGCGGACATGGGCCACTTCGGGCGGCGCCCGATCCGGCTGGCGTGGCACGTGGTCGTGCTGCCGGCGTTGCTCCTGAACTACTTCGGACAGGGCGCGCTGCTCCTCGCGCAGCCCGCGGCGCTCGAGCGGCCGCTCTTCGCGATGGCGCCGGAGTGGTTCCAGCCCCCGCTTTTCGTGCTGGCTGTCCTGGCCAGCATGATCGCGTCCCAGGCGGTCATCTCCGGCACGTTCTCGCTCACGCGCCAGGCGATCCAGCTCGGCTACTGTCCGCGCATGCGCGTGGTGCACACCTCGGCCCAGGAGATCGGCCAGATCTACATCCCCGAGGTGAACTGGATGCTGATGGTCCTGACCCTGGGGCTCGTGCTCCTCTTCCGGTCCTCGAGCGAGCTGGCCACGGCTTACGGAGTGGCGGTCACGACCACGATGCTGATCACGACGCTGCTCTTCTGCGTCGTCGCGCGCGCCCACTTCGGATGGCGGCGGCGCACGGCGCTGCTGGTCAGCCTGCCCTTCCTGCTGATCGACCTCGCGTTCTTCGGCGCCAACCTGACCAAGCTCGAAGGCGGGGCCTGGGTGCCGCTCCTGGTGGGCGGGACGGTGTACGTGCTGATGTCTACCTGGCGCTCCGGACGCGGGCTGCTGGCCGAGCGCCTGCGGGCCACGCTGCCGAGCATCGAGGACTTCATCCGCGTGGTCGAGAACGAGCGCGTACAGCGCGTGCCGGGCAAGGCCATCTTCCTGACTGGCAGCTCCGATCTGGCGCCGCCGAGCCTGCTTCACAACCTGAAGCACAACCAGATCGTGCACGCCGAGGTGGCTTTCCTCACCATCCTGACGGAGGACGTGCCGCGCGTCGGCGAGGCCGGGCGCGTGGAGGTGCGCGCGCTCGGCAACGGCTTCTTCAAGGTCATCGCGCGCTATGGCATCATGGAGGACCCTTCCGTGCCCGAGATCCTGGTCGCCTGCGCGCGACACGGCATGGACTTCCCGCTGGAGAGAGTCAGCTTCTTCCTCTCGCGGCAGCGCTTCCTGCCGCGCCGCCAGCCGACCATGAGCCTGTGGCGTCAGCACATCTTCGGTTTCCTGACGCGCAACACGCTGGGAGCCACGGCCTACTTCCGCATCCCGCCGAGCCAGGTCGTGGAACTCGGCTCGCAGGTGCAGTTCTGAAAGTTCTGAACGCGTTCCTCGAGATCCCGCGCGCCCTCACGAGCGTCATCCGCCGCCGGTCACACGCCGCGGATGTAGTGTTCGAGCTCGTCGATGACGAGTGCCTGGTGGCTGATGATCTGCTTGACGACGTCGCCGATGGTCACGATGCCGATCAGGACCTCGTTCTCGACCACCGGCAGGTGCCGGACGCGCTGCTCCGTCATCAGGGTCATGCAGTGCTCGATCGAGTGGCGGCGCTCGACCACCACGGCGGGCGTCATCAGTTCGCCCACACTCATCTCGCGCGAGGAACGACCCTGCAGCACGACTCCGCGCGCGTAGTCACGCTCGGAGAGCAGGCCGACCAGGCGCCCGGCTTCCAGCACGGGCAGGGCGCCGATCTCGTGCTCGGCCATCACGGCCAGCGCCGCGTAGACGCTCGTATCCGGGGTCGTCGTCACGACGCCCTCCGGCTTGTTCACCAGGAGCTCTCGTACGGTGATCATGGCTACCGTCGCTTCTGACAGGGTCCGCATTGCTCCAGCCCTCCTCAGCCAGTCTAGCGCGTGTGTGCCAGCCCGCCAGTCCGCCCGCAGGATGAGCGGTTCCTGCCCACTCGCCCCATAGAATCGGCCCCGGTGCACAGGCTTCCCCGGCTGGATCCAGAGCTCGAGGCCACGCGTGCCCGGGCGCCCCGGAGTCCATGAGCCGCACCCTCGAACCGCCCCTGGAGGGCTCACGCGCGGTGCTCTTCCTGTGCACTGGCAACATGGTGCGCTCGGCCTTCGCCGACTTGTATGCGCGGCACCTCGGCTGTCCGTTGCCCGTGTCGTCGGCGGCCACGCTCTTCCGCAACGATCACCTCCTGGACGAGACAGCCCGCGCGCTGGAAGCGCGCGGCGTCCCCCCTGCCTGGACGCGTGCATTCCGTCCGCGGCATCTCTCCGACCTGGTGGACGACCTGGACGAGAGCACGTTGATCCTGGGGATGGCGCGCCAGCATCTCGAGCCACTGGCGCGCCGGCCCGAGCTCCAGCAGCGTGCATTCCTCCTGGCACGCCTGGTGGGGGAGACGGACGAGATCCTGGATCCCGTCCTGGACGGCGCGGACTTCGAGCTCACCTTCCGACGCATCGCCACCTGCGTGGAGACCCTGGTGAGCCGGCTGCGCGGCCGAGCACCCGGCTTGCGCAAACCTGACTAGCTCGTGTCCCGTCTCGCAGGTCCCTGGAACACGGCGAGAGTACGGAGCCAGGCACGGCTTTGCCGGATTCCGGGTGCGCGTAGGAGTGATGAGGAGCGAAGGGCGGAATCCGGCCAAGCCGAGCCAGGCACCGCACTCGCGCCGTTGGGGCGGCGCGAGGCGCTTGTTTTGGGGCTAGAGAATCTCTACCTCGATGAGCAGGTAGCGCGGGTTGCGCGAGCCGCGGATCGAGAAGCGCCGTGGTCCGTCCCAGACGAGGTCGCTCTTCTGGAGGAAGCCGTCCCAGCCGTTGTCGATCTCGAAGCCGTCGACAACGATCATCTTCTTGCCGTCGCGCGCGGCCACGAACGCGAAGTGCTGGCTGTCGGGTGAGAAGTCGAGCGTGCTGCGCATCACCAGGTTGTAGGCCGGGCTCTCCTTGCCATCGACGACGGCCACCCAGCCGCTGTCGCGCACGCCGACCCAGGCCACGTGTTTCCCGTCCGGACTGAAATGCGGGGTGCGCTTGCCGAGGGACTGGAAAGTGCGCGGGTTCTCGGGCTGGAACTGGCCTCCGGGCCCGTACTCCACGCCGTCGACCACCACGATCCAGCGCCCTTCTTCTTTCTCCGCGGCGTAGGCGTGGCGCGAACCGTCGGAGCTGAACGTCAGGCTGCGGATGGACTTCACCTGTGGGCCTTCGACGCCGCCGATCACGAGCGCCTCGTTCTCGCCTCGCCGGACGGAATACATGGTGTTCGAGCCGTTGGGGACGAAGCCCATGGGGGTCTTGCCGAGGCGCTTGAAGCGCGGACTCTCGAGCCCGTCGGTCACCACGAATCTCTCGCCGGCGAGATCGGCGACGTAGGCGGTGTGTTTGCCATCGGGGCTGAAGCGGATGCCCGGTTCCTCGATGCGGTCGTATTCCTTGCCCTCGGCTCCGTCGATCAGCGCGAGGCGCTTGTTGCCGCGCTTGACGATCGAGGCCAGGCGCTTGCCGTCCGGGCTGAACGACAGGCTCTGGAGCGAGTTGCTGGAGTGCTCCTCGCCATTGACGATCATGAACCAGCCCTCTCCGCGCGTCGCCAGGTAGGCCACGCGCGAGCCTTCGGGGCTGAGGGCCAGGCCGGCGCAGCCCTTGTAGGGCCCCGCCTCCACGCCGTCCACGTACACGAACCACTCCTCGCCGCGCAGGGCGACGAAGCCGACGCGCGAGCCATCGCTCGAGGTCTCGAACACGTCGAGCATCGGGTTCTCGGGGCTGGGCTGGCCCGACATGGGGCGCAGGTCGTCGAAGGGGCCGTACGCCGCCGAGTCGATCACGGCGTAGCGCTTGAGGTCGCGCAAGGCCATGTACACGGCGTGCTGCCCGCGCGCGGAGAACTCGAGCCCCACCACGGCGTCGAACAGGGGCCCTTCCTCGCCGTCCAGCACGACCAGGTTCTTGTCACCCGACAGGGCGGCGAAGGCGTAGCGCTTCCCCACTGGGCTGAAGACGATGCCCTGGGGTGCGATGCCGTCGTAGGGCGCACTCTCCTTGCCGTCGATGACCACGATCCAGCTCTTCTCGCGCGCCACCACCCAGCCAGCCTGTCCACCCTCTGGGCTGAAGACGATGCCTTGCTTCGAGACGCCTCTGTACTCGTGGACTTGGCCGTCGAACACCACGTACTGCTTGCCGGGGCGCGTGCCGACGTACCCGAAGTGCGTTCCGTCCGGGCTGAAGACCAGGCTGTTCTCGGCGACGCCCTCGAACGTCTCGCCCTTGGCTCCATCGACCACGACCGCCATTCCATCGCCGTCCATGATCATGTACGCCACGCGGCGTCCATCGCGGCTGGAGAGGAACGACTCCTGGTTCATCGCAGGGTCGTTGAAGCCGATGATCGATTCCTTGACCCGCACGCGCGGCCGGCCGGACGCATCCGCACGCTCGAACTCGCTCGGCGTGCCCAGCGGAGCCTCCTGGATCGCCTGGGCAGGACCGCAGGCCAGGCTGGGCAGGAGCGTGTGGACCAGGAACGAGCTCAAAATCATGGGTGGACGAGCGAGGATGCCGGCGGGCCGTGCGCGGTAGCAGCAGAATACGACGCCACGGCCGAGGGGTGAGAGGCGCAGCCAGAATGCCCGGCCTGCCGGGAGCCGGCCGGACGCGGCCGGGCAAGGCGCGGCGACGCGTGTGGACGGAGCTCACCCGCTCACCCGACCCGGTCGCTAGCAACCAGTCCGCGCCGGCAGCTCGGCATGAAGGGAACCTGCGCGCCGCCCGGCCCCGAGGAGCGCCGGGGCGGCGCCAGCATCCCACCCATGGGTCAATTCTTCTTCGGGCCGGCCTTGTCGAGCTGGGCCAGGTACTTGGCCGGCTCCGCGGCGAAGGCCTTGGGGCACTTCTCGCAGCAGAAGCGCGTCAGGCGCGTGCCGTAGAGCTGGTCGACGCCCGCGCCCTCGATCGGCTTGCCGCTGACGAGACAGGTCGTGAGCGGATAGGTCTTCTTCTGTTCCGCGATCAGGGCCGCATCGATCTTCGCCATGTACTTGGCGGGATCCTTCTGCAAGCCCATCACGCAGTCCTTGCAGCACAGGCGGACGAGGCGCGTGCCGTGCACGTACTCGAAGGTGTCGCCCGCGAGCGCTTCTCCGCTGACCACGCAGGTCGGGAGCGGATACGAGGCCTTCTGCGCCTTGACCACGCCCTCGTCGATCCTCTTCAGGGTCGCGGTCGGGTCCTTCTTGAACTCCTTGACGCAGCTCTTGCAGCACAGGCGAACGAGGCGCCCTTCGTGCACCAGGTCACTGGGCTTGCCCATCGAGTCGAGGGGCTCGTTGCTGATCGGGCAAGTAGTCAGCGGATAGGACGGGCTCTGTTCGGCGACGATCCGGGCATCCTCGGGGGTCGCACCCGCGGGTTTGGCGGCGGGCTCCTGGAAAGCCAGGGCAAGACCGGAGAAGGCCAGAACGACGATGGTGGCGGGGAAGAGTTTCATGATTGGAGGCATCGTGGAGCGGACAAGTCGAGGCGGACTCTGGCAGCCTACGGAGAGCGCCGATCCAATGCGACGGCTGAAGCCGATTCGCAACGCGACCTGCGCCGCGGCTGCGCTCCCGTTCGTGGGCCGAGGCGGGCCCTTTCGCCGGCCGTGGCTTCCCCTTTTGCTCGCACGTATACTCGAGCGCTTGCCCTGTAACGAATCGAAGCCAGCTGGAACGCACGAGCTGGCAGCCGTTCTCCGCCCGTTTCCGCGCCTGACTCGCTTGTCTCCACCTTCCACCTTCCAAGACAGATGACTTCGGAACTGGTCACCCGCGGTGCCACCCGCCCGACTCGCGAG
>JANOGB010000747.1:0-4046 GCA_031413955.1 Planctomycetota bacterium
CCCGGGTTTCCCTCTGCCGCCGGGGAGGCGCGCGGCGCCTCCGGCGCTACGCAGACGACTGGCGCGTGCGCGTCGCGGCCCGCGCTTGCTAACGTAGTTCCGCATGTCCGGCCTCCGCGCGATCCTGTTCGACATCGACGACACGCTGTTCTCCACCACGCAGTTCGCCGGGGTGGCGCGCAGGAACGCGGTGCGCGCGATGGTCCAGACCGGACTCGACCTACCCGAGGAAGTGGTCCTCAAGGAGCTCGAGGAAGTCCTGGCCGAGTTCTCCTCGAACTACGACCACCACTTCGACCAGTTGCTGCGGCGCCTGCGCCCGAAAGCGCTCGAGAGCGTCAACCCGGCCCTGATCGTGGCCGCCGGCGTGGCCGCCTACCACGACACGAAGTTCCGCGAGCTCAAGCCCTTCGACGACGTGATCCCGCTGCTCGCGGCCCTGCGCGCGGCCGGCGTGATCACGGGCATCCTCACCCACGGCTGGACCATCAAGCAGGCCGAAAAGATCGTGCGCCTGGGCCTCGTCCCGCACCTCGACAAGCGCGCGGTCTTCATCTCCGACCAGCTCGGGATCTCCAAGCCCAACCCGAAGATCTACGCCCTCGCGCTGCGCGATCTCGGCCTCATGGCGGCCGAGGCGATGTACGTCGGCGACAGCCCGAGCCACGACATCACGCCCCCAAAGTCCCTGGGCATGAAGGCCGTCTGGGCCCGGCGTGCCGCGCGCTTCAAGCCCGGCCCGCTCGACGCGACCCCCGATCACGTGGTCGACGATTTCGTGACGCTACGGCGCCTCCTGGCCGAGCACCACGGGCTGGCGGTCTGAGGACGAGACCGAACGCACCGCGGAGACGCGGAGAACGCGGAGCCGCACGGAGGAAGAAGAATGGGCCTCCGGATCGCCAACACTCGGAGAGCCGAAGCCCCGGTGGCCCATCCCCTCTGACCTCTTCCTCCGCGCTCCTCCGCGTCCTCCGTGTCTCCGCGGTGCGTTTTCCTCAGACGTTCTCGGCTGGCCGAGCGAGCGTACGCCGGCGCGGATCGCCGCTCAGGATGGCCTTCACCAGCCGCTGGGTCGCGGGGTGCCGCGGATGTTCCAGCACCTCGCTCACCGCCCCGCTCTCGACCACGCGGCCCTCGGCCAGCACGACCACGCGCTCGGCCAGGGCGCGCGCGAGCGCGAGGTCGTGCGTGATGAACAGGTAGGCGAGGCCGAGCTCGCGCTGCAGCTCGTCCAGGAGCGCGAGGATCTGGGCGCGGATGGCGACGTCCAGCGCGCTGACGGCCTCGTCCAGCACGACCAGACGAGGCGTGAGCGCCAGAGCGCGCGCGATGGCGATGCGCTGGCGCTGGCCACCCGAGAATTCGTGCGGGAAGCGCTCCAGCGCTCCCGGCTCCAGCCCCACCCGCTCGAACAGCCGCGCCGCGTGCGCACGCGCCGCGCGCGCAGACATCCGGCCGAGCACGCGCACTGGCTCCGCCACTGCTTCGCCCACCGGCAGGCGCGGATTCAGGCTCTGGTACGGATCCTGGAAGACGAGGCCCAGCTCGCGCTGCACCGCCCGGCGCGCCCGCGCGCCGAGCGCCAGCAGGTCGACGGCGGCGGCCTCGGGCCCGGGCCGATAGAGCACTCGGCCCGCGCTCGGCCGGACCAGGCCGAGGAGCGCGCGCGCGATGCTGCTCTTCCCGGACCCCGATTGCCCGACCAGTGCCAGCGTCTCGCCGTGCTCGAGCGCGAAGGACACGTCCTCAAGCGCGCGCACGCGACCGGGCGCGCCGAGGCGCCAGGGCGCGCCGCGCGGCGCGTAGTCGACGGCCAGACCCGAGACCTCGAGCAGCGGTGTCTGGCTCACGGGCCCCTGCCCTCCCCGGGGCTGCGGGCGCCGGAGCGGAGGTGCGGCGTACGCGCGCCGAGCAGGCTCTGCGTATAGGGGTGCTGTGCGCGCTCGAACAGCTCGAGCACGGGGCCCTGCTCCACGATCCGGCCGGCCTGCATCACCGCCATGCGCTCGGCCAGCTCGGCCACTACCGCGAGATCGTGCGTGATGCACAGGAGCGCCATCTCGCGCCGCGCGCGCAGGCTGGCGAGCAGCGCGAGGATCTCGAGCTGCAGCGGGGCGTCGAGCGCGCTGGTGGGCTCGTCGGCGATCAGCAGCGACGGCCCGCAGGCGAGCGCCATGGCGAGCATCCCGCGCTGGCGCTGGCCGCCGGAGAGCTCATGGGGAAAGCGCCGCGCGTGCTCGGCGGGTCGCTCGAGCCCGACCTCGCCCAGGAGATCGACGGCGCGCCGCTGGGCCGCGGCGCGCGCGAGACCGGCGTGCTGGCGCAGCGGCTCGGCGATCTGCTCGCCGAGCCGGAGCACCGGATTGAACGCGCTGGACGGCTCCTGGAAGGAGAGGGCGAGCTCCTTCCCGCACAGCGCGCGGCGCGCGCGCGGATCGAGGCGCAAGAGATCGCGCCCGCGAAAGAAGATCTCGCCCGCCACGACGCGGGCCGCGCGCGGCAGGATCCCGAGCACGGCCAAGGCCGTGAGCGTCTTGCCGCAGCCCGACTCCCCCACCAGCGCCAGCGTCTCGCCCGGCTGGAGCGCGAGATCCAGGCCCGCGACGGCCCGTACCGGAGCATGGGTGCCGGCGAACTCCAACGTGAGCCCGCGGATCTCGAGCAGGGCCGTCATCGCAGGCTCGCCCTCGGATCCAGCGCCGCGCGCAGCGCGTCCCCGAGGCACTGCACGCACAGCACGGTCGCGAACAGGAACAGGCCCGGGAAGAGCTGCAGCCACCAGTGCGCGAGCTCGCGCGACTCGCTGGAGAGCGCGCCCCAGCTCGCGATCGGCACGCGCACGCCGTAGCCGAGGAAGCTGAGCGCCGACTCCACCAGGATGGCGCCCGCCACCGCGAACGTGGCCGCCACCAGCAGCGGCGCGAGCGTGTTCGGCAGCACGTGGCGGAAGAGGATGCGCGGCCAGGCGAAGCCGAGGGCGCGCGCGGCGGCCACGTACTCGAGCTCGCGCTGGCGCAGGCACTCGCTGCGCGCCAGGCGCGCGACACCCGTCCAGCCCACGCAGCCGAGCACGACGATCACGTTCCACATCGACGGCCCGAGGAAAGCGACCGCCACCAGCACGAGGAAGAAGAGCGGCACCGAGACCACCACCTCGATCAGGCGCGAAAGCACGAGGTCGAGCTTGCCCCCGAAGTACCCCGCCAGGGATCCGACCACGAGCCCGATGCCCATCAGGATCACGGTGGCGAGGCACCCGACCGCGAGGCTCGCGCGTGCGCCGTGCAGCACGCGCGCCAGGAGATCGCGCCCGGTCGAGTCCGTGCCCAGCACGTGGCGCCAGGGCGAGTTGAGCGCGGGCTCGCCGGTGCGCACGTCCACAGGGCGCGTCTCGGGCACGAAGCCGGTGACCGGATCCGGCCGCGGCACGCGCGCGCCGCGCAGGTAGGCCCCGCGCTGGTCGAGCTCGGAGGAGGCGAGCCAGGTCGGCGGGCGCAGGCTCTCCTCGGGATGCTGCTCGCTGAAGCCGTAGGGAATCGGCGCGAAGAGCACGCGCTCGGCCTCGATCTCGCCGCGCGTGAGCTGGTCCTTGAAGGAGGCGCTGTGGAAGGCGCGTCCCGCGCCCACGCTGGCGCTCCACGCCAGTCCCGCGAGGAGGCCGGCGAGCGCCGCCACGCCCAGCGCGCGCGCCGGTCGCAGCCGGCGCGTGAGCAGCGGCAAAGAGAGCACGAGCAGCCACCCGGCGGCGAGCCCCACCTCGAGCGGCGTCAGGGCCGCGAGCAGCGGCAACGAACGGACGGGGACCAGTCTCATGTCCTCCGCGTCGAGCTCGGTGGCGAGAGCGCGCGCGTGCTGCACGAGCTCGGCGCCGGAGCGCCGGGTTTCCTCCCGTTTCCCGGTCTCGAGCAGGGCCACGGCCGCCGCGAGCTCGCGCTCGAAAGCATCCAGGGCCGCGCGGGGGCCGGGCTCGAGATGCGCCCGTAGCGTCGCCAGGCGAGTGGCCAGTGCGGCGAGCTCGGCCGAGCGCGCCGCCGCGAGATCCT
>JANOGB010000748.1:0-3356 GCA_031413955.1 Planctomycetota bacterium
CCATTCTTCAGGGCGCTCCTCGATCTCTCCGGCTAGCCTGGCGATGGCAGCCTGGGTAACGGACCGGGCGGCAGCCATCGGGTCCCTGTCGACGGTCGCGGCGGCAAGCGGCGAAATCTGCAGTTCGAAACAGCCCCGCGCCAACCGCCGGCACTCGACGTACAGGACCGGAGCGCGATTTCGCAAGGCGAGCAAGGCCGGTCCGAGATTGGTCTTCAGCTCCGCGCGACCGAACGGCAGCCAACAGTTCAAGCGTTCCACAACCGTGTAGTCGACGAACGAGGCGAGCACCCCGTTGCGCCTGAAAACGCGCGCGATCCTGGAGGGCAAATGGTCGCCGACCAGGATTCGCTCCACGCCGCCATGGGCGTAGAGCTCCCGCACCTTCTTCTCCAGGGAGGGTCGCGGCATGGCGTTGCCCGTGATGGAGATGTCGTACCCGCGCGGGCCCAGCGCCGCCGGAATCGCACCGAGGGATCCCAGGTGCGTGATGAACAGCATCGCTCCTCGCCCCCTGTCCAGGGCCGCGCGCAAGTGTTCCTCGCCCGTGAGGTTCACGCGTTCGAGGAGCTGCGTGCGGTTCATCCTGCCGAAGCGCAGCCCTTCGATGGCGGTGAGTCCGACGTGACGTAGGTGACCGGTCCAGAGCCGTGACCAGCCGGCCGAGTCGTGCGCATCGGCGCCCAGGACGGACTGCATCCTGGCAATGCCGCCCGCCTTCGCGCCCGCACGCTGCAGGAAACCGATCCCGGAGGCCGGGGAATGCGCCCAGAAGTCCGGAAGCCGCGTCACTCCCCAGAACACCGTCGCTTCGAGCCCCTGGATCAGGGAATCCACCAAGGACCGGCGCAGGCGCGCCGAGCGACACGCCCTCGTGGCGGAGGAATGCCCGATGCGTTCGCGGTGCCAGGCGGGAATGAGGTTGGGACTGGTTTCCGCGTGTTCCATCACAGAGGTCCACGCAGCGATCCTGAAAAACCCAGGGTGAACCCACTGAAGGCGGGTGAGGTTCCGCGACACATCCCCGTCTCACCCATCAGGCGAGACATGCTGAGGTCCCAGGCTCCCCGGTTTCGCAAACCCGAGCAGCGCACGACCTCCCTTCGAGTGCGATGCGCTGATCCCTCGAGCTGCCGTGCCCAATGGAATCCTGAGATGGCAAGACTTCCAAGGGCCGAGAGCATGAGTCACCGGGGATTCTGCACGTGGAATCGCGGCAGTCAAGCCTCCCGCGCCAGGTCGAGCACTAGCGGTTCGGTCAAGCACCTCGAGGGTGCGACTCCCTGCCTCAATGCTCCGGCTCGGGCGCCCCGGCCGTGCCGCCCGGACGCATCGGCGTGCCCATCACGGCCTTGGGCCCGTGCTGCAGCCGCTCGGCGATGCCGAGGTCGTAGCGCGGGTGGCGCGGCTCGCGCGCGAAGCCGCGATGGCGGGTGCCGCAGACGTAGCACAGCACGACGGACGGGGCCGTCCAGAAGAGTACGAGGTCGAGCACGGCTGCGACCGCCAGGCTGAGGTACCAGGTGAAGGGCGCGAGCACCGCTGCCGCGATCACGATCGCGAGCCCGAGGCCGCGCGGGAAGTCGCGCTGGGTGTAGAGCTCCGGATGCGCGCAGGCGAGGCAACCGAGCAGCCCTCCGCCGGCGCTCAGGCGCTCGCGCTTCCACGCGTCGGGTTCGACGCCCTCGACGGTTCCCGCTCCAGGCGTGCCCATCACAGGGGAACCCGATAGGAGTCCTGCAGGAACACCGACACGGCCGTCCCGATCAGGACGAGCACGGTCGAGGCGTACAGGATTCCCGTGGCCGAGCGCGTGTTCTGGAAGCGCAGCGCGCTGCCCGTCATGGCGGCGAAGACGAGCGGTAGCGCCAGGCCGACGGCGAGGCGCGTCCCGAGGTAGAAGAGCCCCCAGGGTCCGAACAGCGGCGGTTCGGCGCGCCCCAGCAGCTCGGCGTGGATCCAGCAGGCCACGCCGAGGCTGGCCAGCGAAGTCAGCATGGCCGCGATCGTCACCCGGTTGAGCCGCGCCAGGTGGCGGATCTCGAGCTTGGGCACGGTGAGATACCAGTGCCCGAGCACCATCGCGAGTCCGACGCTTCCCGCCACGGCGCCCGTGGCGAGGCTCGAGAGCCCACCCACGAGCAGGCCGAAGGGCGAGAGCTCGGGCAATCCTTGACGCACGAGCCAGGTCGTCGCGAGCGCGCTCCCGAGGAGCCCGGCGCCCAACCCTGCCCCCCAGCGGGCTCCGCGCACGGGGCCGGAGTAGAGCGGATAGGCGCACAGCGCCAGCCCAGCTCCGAGGAGCGCCGGATCGCTCCACGGCGCGCCAGCGCGCAGCCGCATGACGAAGGCCGCGGCCACGGGCAAGGCCGCGCAGGTGCCCATCACTCGGTAGAAGAGCGTCCCGACCGGGGCACGCGGCACGAAGGCCAGGGCCAGCAACACGCCAAAGCCGAGCTCGAGCAGGAATTGCTGCGCCAACAGGGTCCAGGCCATCGCGCGGATTGTAGCGGGTGGAGCGCGGCTCTCCGGTCCTATGCTGCCCGCCATGCAGAGAACCCCGGCCGTGCTCGTCACCGGCGGCGGGCGCGGCATCGGCCGCGCCATCGCCCTGCGTTTTGCCCGCGAGGGCGCGCGCGTGGCCGTGGCCGCGCGCACGCGCTCCGAGATCGAGGCCGTGGCGGTGGAGATCGAACGCACGGGCGGCGCGGGCCTGGCGGTCGAGATGGACGTGACCGATCTCTCCTCGGTCGAGCGCGGCGTCGCCCGGGTCCTCGCAGAGAACGACGGGACCCTCGACGTGCTGGTCAACAACGCCGGAGTGTTCGCCATCCACCCGTTCCCCGAGCTCTCGCCCGCCACCTGGTACCGAATGGTGGCCACCAACCTGACCGGCCCGTTCCACGTCACGCTGCTCGCCCTGCGTGGGCTCGAGTTGAGCTCCCGCGCGCACGTCTTCAACGTCTCCTCCATCGCCGGCAAGCGCGCCTTCCCTGGCAACGTTGCCTACTGCGCCACCAAGTACGGCCTGCGCGGCTTCAGCGACGCCCTGCGCCTCGATCTCGAGAGCCGCAGGATCCGCGTCTCGACCCTCTATCCGAGCGCCACAGACACGACCATCTTCGATGGCGTGCCGGGCGAGTGGGACCGCTCGAGCATGCACCGGCCCGAGGCCATTGCCGAGCTCGTCTGGCACGCGTACTCGGCACCGCTGGAGGAGGACGTAGCCGAGCTCGAATTGCCGCCGCGGGCGTGAAGTACGGAGTCGGAGCAGTTTTTCTACTATCCCCAGGAGGCTCGGCGTTTCCTTGCGCTCGGGGGGATAGTAGAAAAACTGCTCCGACTCCGTACTTCAC
>JANOGB010000749.1:0-8513 GCA_031413955.1 Planctomycetota bacterium
CACGAGCGATCCGATCACGATCGCCACGCCGATTCCATAGTAAGTGTACAGGGCGAGCAGCACGCCCTCGGTCTTGCCATAGGCGTGCAGCCCGACGCCCAGGTTGTTGACGTGCCACCAGGAGAAGGCCACGCACAGTCCGTTGAGCGCTGCGAGCGCCGCCAGGCCGTGCTCGCGCGCGTAGCCGCCCATGCGCGCGTGCAGGATGAAGATCTGGCCCAGACAGATCAGCAGCGCACCGTTCTCCTTCGGATCCCAGCCCCAGAAGCGGCCCCAGGAGTAGTTGGCCCACACACCGCCCAGGATCGTACCGACGACCGAGAAGAAGAGTCCGAAGCACACCACGCCGTAGGTCATGCGCGAGACGGTGCGGTAGAAGTCCTTGTCGCCCTTCTTCAGGCCGATCATCTTGCCGATCAGCCACAGGTTGCCGAGCGCGGCCGCCAAGAGGCCCGCGGCATAACCCAGGGTGATCGAGGTCACGTGCGTGGCCAGCCAGAAGTTCGTGTCCAGCACGGCCACCAGCGAGGGCATGGTGTCGCCCGCGATCGTCGCCTCCTTGAGCTCGTACTTCATCGCCAGGAACATGCCCGCCGCGCCCATCACGGGCGCGAGCGCCAGGGCGATGCGCTGGCGCTGGATCCACTCGATCACCAGCAACACGATCGCGCAGCAGCCGGTGATGAACAGGATCGTCTCGTACAGCGTGGAGACCGGCGGCCGGTCGCGGATGATGCAGCGCAGCGTGACGCCCACCACCACCAGCACGGTGCCGAGGGCCGTGAGCCCGAAGATGCCCTTCGCCAGCCAGCGCGTGCGCGGCGCCAGCCAGGAAGCACACAGCAGCACGAAGGCCGCCAGGTACGCGACCAGCGCGCGCGTGAAGTAGTCGCCACGGTAGAAGCGCACCTCGAGCGGGACCTTGGCGTACTCGCCGCGGCGCTCGGCCAAGGCCGTGACCCGTCCGTGCAGGGTCGCGAGCGCCCCTTCGAAGGCCGCCGGGTCGTCCTTGGCGCGCTCCAGCGCCTCCCAGCCCGAGAGCAGCGCGAGCTCCTCGGGCGCTTCGTCCAGCGAGGCGCGCTCGGCGGCCCCGTCCGTGAAGAGCCACTCCTCATCGCCGGTCGCGCTGGGCGGGAACACGGCGAAGGCGCTGGAGACCGTCACGGCCTGGGCCAGCTCGCTCGAGACCTGCTCGAAGGCTGCGTGCTCGGTCGCGCGTTCGGCCTCGCTCAGCGCCGCCAGCTCGACCTCGAGGTTCGCGCGCAGCTCGGGTATGCGCCCGAGGAAACCCGTCACGCCGCGCATGGGTTCGGCGCCGAAGCGCGCCTTCAGGGCCGGGCTCGTGTGCGTGGAGAGCTCGGCGCGCGTGAAGTCGAGGGCGTGGGTCAGGCTCTCGAAGTCGCGCAGGTTGAGGGCCAGGGCGAAGAGCTGTGTGTCGAGGCCATTGCGCAGCTTCTCCTCGATGGCGCGGATGCGCTCGGCCTCCGAGAACAGCTTCGCGCGCCCCGGCACGAGTTCCTCGTAGGCGTAGCGGTCGCTCTTCTTGCGTCCAGCCACGCGCACACCGACAGCCTCGAGCACGGCCTGGTCGCGCACCAGGAACGTGCGGTAGCCGCGCGCCCGCTCGGGGAAGAACAGGCAATCGAGGAGCCAGGGGACGGGCGCCAGCTTCGCGCCGGTCTCGGTCCGGAAGCTGCGCTTGCCGTTGAAGCGCAGCAGGCGGAACTGTGCGAAGGTGTCGAGCGGCTTGACGCGCCCACCGTCCTGCACAGGCAGGCTGGCGAAGAGCTCCAGCGTGCGCTCGCTCCATGTGCGCGTCGGAAAGGGCGCGCGCGCCTCGGTCTGGGCCGAAAGCAGGCTGCCCAGCGCCACCAGGAGGGTGAAGAACGGCGCCAGCCAGCGGGCAGGAGGCAGCTTCATGCGTAGACTCCAGGCTTGGCGCGAAGCTGGTTCTGAGCGCGCACGTACTTGAGCAGCTTGGGCACGAACGCGATCAAGAGCCCGACGCCGATCACGATGCAAGCGTACAGCGGCCAGTAGTCGCTCGGGTTGCGCACGACCGAGAAGGTCGACATCTCGCGTCCGCCAGGGCCCTGATTGAAGCCCGACTGGAACAGCACCAGGCCCCCGTGGCGCAGCGGTTCGTTCATCTGGATGAGGACCTTCTGCTCGCTCTCGTTCTCCAGCTTGATCACGTCGCTCTCGAACGAGCGCGCCATCGTCATGCCCGGATGGTCCTCCTTGCGGAAGTCCTCGAGCCGGATGGTGAACGGCATCGGATAGCGCGTGTGGCGCAGGCTCATGGCCCAGGTCCGGCCGCCGGCCTCGAAGGTCGCGGGGTAGTTGTTGGGGCCGAAGGGATGCTTCTCGAGGCCCCACAGGAGGTCCTCGTGCGCACGTCCGCTGGCGCGCTCGCGCAGGCGCACCGTGAGGCCGGCCAGGTTGCGCTCGGCATCCACCTCGGCGTCCGTGCGCAGCAGGGCATAGCCGTCGACCACCGGGCTGTCCGCCTGCCAGTTGGGCCCCTTGGGCATCGGACGGCAGTTGCGCAGGAAGCCCGAGAGCTCGAGATCGAACGGCAGCGCGGCGCTGGTGAAGGTGCGCGCCTTGCCGTCGACGAGATCGACGAGCTCTGCATGCGGGATGAGGTGCTCCTCGACCGGCCCCATCTGGCTCGCGTCCCACACGGCTACTTCCCACAGGAAGTAGCTCTGGAACTCGTCCGACTGCTCGCCTTCCACGAGCGTCAGGTGCCCGTCCTCGGAGTGGTAGAGCTTGACGAAGCCCGACGCCAGGAGCAGCGCGATGCCGGCGTGAACGACCAGGATGCCGGCCGTGCGCTTGCTCTTCTGGATGCGCACGAATCCGCCCACGAAGAGGTTCACGGCCAGGAGTCCCATGCACAGGAGCCCGCCCGGCAGGATCAGCGGCACGGGCGTGTGCTGCACCACGAACCAGGACTCGAAGTAGAGCTTCTGCGCCTCGAACAGCCCGGCCTCGACCTGGTAGAGCGTGCCGAACAGCGTGAGCAGGAACAGATCGAGGAGCAGCACGCAGGCCAGGCCGAAGGAGCCGAGGATGCGCAGCGCGCGCAGCGCGAGGTTCATTGCGCTTCCTCCAGCGACTGCACGAAGGCCAGGAAGTTCGCACGCTCGGCGCGCACGAGCGACTCGGGTCCGGTCAGCTTGACGAACAGGCTCTCCTGCGCGCGGATGCAGGCCACGCCCAGCAAGCCCTGGGCGTCGCGCGCGGCGCCGTCCATGCCCGTGAAGGAGCCCTCGAGCGCGAGCACGGGCACGCTCTGGCCCAGCATCCGTACGCGTTCGAGCGCCGCGAAGGCCTCGTCCGTGAGCGCGTTTCGCCCGAACTGATCGCACCAGCGATCGAGGTTCGCGCGCAGGCCGCCCGCATCCGCGGAGAGGCGCGTCACGTAGCACTCGGCGCCCGCGGGCAGCGCAAAGGTGACCTCGCGCATGGCCCTGCGCGGCTGCACGACCCAGCCCGCGGGAACGGCCCACCTGAGCGCGCCAGGCTGGGCGGTGGCCGGCGCGGCACCGTGGTCGTGTCCGTCGTCCGCGGAGTGCGCCTCGCCGCCGCCCTCGGCCAGGCGCAGCGAGCTCGCCAGGGCGAGGAAGCGTTCGCGCTCGAGCTCGACCAGCCCGGCGGGAGCCGTGAACTTCAGGAACAGGCTCCCGCTCGGCTCCGAGACGACCAGGCCGAGCAACCGGAAGCCCGCGCGCGGGGCGGTCTCGCCCATGCCCGTGAAGGTGCCCTCGGCTTCGACCAGCGTGGCGTCGCGCCCGAGCATGGCGTGCGTCGGCAGGGCAGCGACCTCGGCCCCGCCCAGCGGCTCGGCCCCGAACTGCGTGCGCCAGCGGTTGACGTTCGCCTCCAGGCCGCCCGCGCCGCCCGGCAGGAAGCTCAGGTAGCAGGACGCCTCCGGGTCCCCGGCCGGGCGCAGGTTGACGAGGCGCTCGCTGGTCGGGGCGATCGCCTTCCAGCCGCTGGGCAGGTCGTAGACGATCAGGTCTTCCAGGTCGTCCGAGGCCGCCCGCGTCTCGTCGCGCTCCCCGAAGCGCTCGCTGGCGGTGGCGCCGGGCAACACGCGGCTCGACGGCCGGGTGGCGGTGCGCTGGGTCGTGATCTCGGCCGTCGGTCCGGCCTCGCGGCAGGCCAGCACGCCGGCCACGAAGGCCAGCGCGCAGAGATTCGATCGCTGCCTCGCCTTCATTGGTTTCGCGTCAGGACGAAGTGGAACAGGCGCTCCATCGACCGGCGCGCATCCGAGACTGGAAGGCCGGAAAGGATCGCCAGAGCCTCGTCGAGCAGCACGCGCGCACGGGCCTGGGCGGCCTCCACGCCGGCGCCCACGTCGCACACCGCCAGCAGGGCCGCGCGGCGGTCGAGAAGGCCGGGTTGGGTGTAGGCGTCGCGGATGGCGGCACGCGTGTGCTCGGAGGCCGCGCGGTACGCCAGCAACACGGGCAGGGTCACCTTGCCGTCCTCGACGTCCGTACCGACGGACTTGCCGATCTCCTCCTCGCGCGCCGTCAGGTCGAGGCAGTCGTCGACGATCTGGAAGGCGAGGCCCAGGTTCTTGCCGGCCTCCGCCATGCGCGCCCCGAGCTCCTGGTTGCCGCCCGGATAGCGCGCGCCGAGTTCGCAGGCGGCTGCGTACAGGCTGGCGGTCTTGGCGCCGGCGATCTCCTCGTAGGCGGCCGGGCTCATCTCGAAGTCGTAGCGGCGCGTCGACTGCTCGATCTCGCCCACGCACAGCGTGCGCGTGGTCTCGGCCAGCAACCGGCTGCACAGACGTGAGGAGAGCTGCGTCGAGAGCGCGAAGGCGCGCGCGTACAGGAAGTCTCCGAGCAGCACCGCGACCTGGTTGTCCCAGCGCTGGTTGACGCAGGCCACGCGCCGGCGCACCTGGGCGCCGTCGAGGATGTCGTCGTGCACCAGCGTCGCCAGATGGATGAGCTCGACGATCGCGGCCACGGCCGCGTGCTCGTCGGTCGTGTTGCCCGTAGCCTCGCCCGTGAGCAGCACCAGCGCGCCGCGCATCTGCTTGCCGTGGAAGCGCGCCACGTGGTCGGTCATGTCGCGCACCGCGGGCGAGCTCTCGCGCACCTGGGCCGCCAGGATCGAGCGCATGCGCTCCAGACCCGGCGCGACCGGCGCCAGGAGCTCGGACAGGGTTTCCCGCGAGCTCCTCATGCCAGGCTCCCCCCCGCCGCGCGGAACTCCTCCGGCGTGTTCAGATTGCGCGCGCAGTCGAGATCGAGCCCTACTTCCCTCGACGCGCTCAGCGTGATGAGACGGATGTCGCCGTGGAAGGAGTCCATGCGCCGCTCGCCGCGCGCCAAGGCGGCGCGCACGGCGGAGAGGCAGCGCGCGTGGTAGACGCCGCACAGCGGCTCGAGGCCTGCCCGCGTGCGCACGAGACTTGCATCCGCGTTTTCTGCCCGCGCCCGCGTCAGGAGCGCCGGGAACAGGTCGGGGGGAACGAGCGGCATGTCGCAGGCGAGGACGCAGGCGTAGGTGAGGCCCTCGCGCTGGATGCGCTCGAGGACCGCGGCAAGGCCGGCCAGGGGTCCGGCTCCAGCCTCTCCGTCCAGCACGTAGTCCAGGCCGAGCTCGGCGTAACGCGGCGCAGCGCCGGTCGCCAGCAAGACGCGCGGAGTGACGCTCGCGAGCACGCCCGCGGCGCGCTCGAGCAAGGTCAAGCCGTCCAGCACCAGGCGCGCCTTGTCGCGCCCCATGCGGCGACTCGCGCCGCCACAGAACACCACGCCCCAAGCGTCCAGCTCGAGGCGATGCGACCGGGGGCGGGCCGGAGGTTCGCTCGCCAAGGGCGTCACGATCCGTCCTTGTCCTTCTGCGCGGACTTCTTGTCGCCTTCCCCGAGTTGCTCGTCGCCCTTGAGCCCGGCCTTGAACTCGGTGATGCTCTTGCCCATGGCGCGGGCCAGCTCCGGGAGCTTGCGGCCACCGAAGATCACCAGCACGATCACCCCGATGATGAGCAGCTCTCCGGTTCCGGGCATCCCAAGTGCAAGTTGATTCATGACTGTGCGCGGGTCTTCGAACCCGGTGCAGGCGCGGACCGGGGTGCGGGCTTAGCCCGACCGCCTGGATTCTAGTCGAAGGCCGGCCAGCGGTCCTGCAAACGAATCGGCAAAAGACTCGGACCGGACTCCGTGCGCCGCGCCAGGCGTCGCGCGAGGCGGGGCGAGAGCTCGGGCGGCACACGCTCGGCGCTGGCCAGGGTGCCCTCGCCCTTCGCGCCCACGCGCGGCCCGCGTCCAACGCGCAACCCGGCGCGTGCCAGCCCGAGACGCACGCGAAACGACGCGCTGTAGGTCGAGAGCCAGGCCGCGCGCGCCATGCGGCGCGCGACCGCACACAGGAAGCCCTCCTCCCAGAGCTCGCCCGCGCGCGCGGGTGAAAAGGGATCCAGGAAGACCGCATCGAAAGGGTCTTGCGCGCCGCTGAGGAGCGTCGTGCGCGCGTCCCCCAGGCGCAGCTCGAGCACGCCCCCCGGACCGGGCTCCGCGTCGAGCACCACGCCGCGCCCCGGATTCAGGAGGGCGGCGCGCAGCGCGCGGCGCACGGGCGCGTGCCAGCGTTCCCAGGGACCGCGTGCGAGCTCCGCGCGCTCGTACAGCGTGATCCCGCGCTCGACGACCTCGGGATCGATCTCGAGCGTGAGCGCGGCGAGCGGCACGCCGCTCGGCTCCAGGGCCGCGAGCGCGGCAGCCAGGTTCAGGCCCAGGCCCGTGCCGATGTCGAGCAGCCGGCACACGTCGAACTCGCGCGCCTGTGCGCGCGGGGCGAGCTGGCAAGCGCCGGCGTAACGCTGCACGGCTTGCTGCCAGGCACCCGAGAGACTGTGGCAGCCCTCGCCCACGACCGAATGGAAGAGCGTCCAGGATCCATCCGCGGTCTCGAGCTCGCGCCAGTTGCTCATGGCCGCACCTGCGCGACGACTACTGGCGCCTGGCCGCGCCGGAGCTCGGGCCCCGCGCTGCGCGCGCGGCGCGCGGCGAGCGCGCGATACTCCCGTACGGCCGCCCACAGCTCGCCGAGCGAGCTGACGCGCGCTCCGCGCCGCGCGTTGGCCGCGCCGACCGCGTAGGCCAACCGCCACTGGCCGAGCAGCGCGCGCCAGGCCTGGACGAGTCCGTAGCGCGGGTCGTAGATGTGGGCCGCCTCGGAAGAAACGCCGTTCAGCTCCAGGATCCGGAAGCGCCCGGCGGCGAGCTCCTGAGCAGAGTCCGCGCGCACGTCGAAGCGCCCGAAGTGGAAACCGGGCAGGGCGCCCACGATGCGCTCCAGCTCGCGGGCGAGGGCCGCGCTGGCGAGCGCGTTTCCGTCGAGGAAGCGTGCCCCGCGGCAGTGCGTGCCCAGTTCGCCGAGCAACACCCGCTCCCCGGCCGCGGGCACGCGCGCCAGCTCCTTTGCCGGGCGCGCCAGGAAGAAGCGCGCCATCGGCAGGTGCTCGCGGTCCGCGAGAATCAGGCGCTCGAGTGTGCTGCGACCGTCCCCGCGCACCGCGGGCAGGACTTTTTTCGTGATCGAGAAGAGCTCGCCGCGCTCGGCGTCCGGGGAGCGCGCATAGAAGAGGCCGTACTCCTCGCCGGACACGAACTCCTGCACCACTAGCGCCTCGTCGGTGGCTGCCAGCGCCTGCTCCAGCGCGCGCGCGTCGCGCACGATGCGCACGCCCTCGCCGCGCTGCCCGGCGTCGGGCTTGATCACCAGCGGAAAAGCCGGCTCGAGCTCGCGCTGCAGCTCGCGCACGGCCGCCAGCCGTGCGGCGCCCGTCGCCTCGCGCGCGAGGAAGCACATGCGCGGCAGCGGCGCCTGCGCGCGCTCGAGCAGCGCGTAGATGTCACGCTTCGATTCGCCCACGAAGCCGCCGTGGGGCAGGGCCGGGTTGGAGGCCGTGAACACGAGCGCCTGGCCGCGCAGCGCGCGCGCGAGCACCAGCGCGAAGACCGGCAGGTAGAAGACGCCGATCGGCCAGTACTCGAAGCGCACGAAGCGTCGCAGGCGCGCGCGCAGCAGGGCCCGGCCGCGCCACGTGGCGAGCGCGCGCGCGAGTGCGATCCCGATCCAGCCGAGCCCCAGCGTGCCGAGCAGCAGCCACGCGCCGCTCCCGCGCAGGGCCGAGAGGCGCGCGAGTCCTCCGCCCAGCCCGGCCGCGAGCGCCACGACCGCTGGCGTCCACAGGCTGCCGGCCAGCCCGAACCACAGACAGAAGCGCGCCAGGCTCGTGCCGAGCGCGCCGCTCGCGAAGTAGGTCGGCAGGCGCGCCGCGGGCAGGAAACGCGCAGCGAGGATCACCACGGCGCCGCGTCGTTCCAGCCAGAGCGCGGCCTCGGCCACGCGCTCCTGGTCGAGGAACCACGAGCACGGCGCGGAAGTGAGCACACGTGGGCCGAACCAGCGGCCGCACAGGAAGAGCAGCACGTCACCGAGGAAGATACCCGCGAAGCAAGCGCCCGCAGCCGG
>JANOGB010000750.1:0-2365 GCA_031413955.1 Planctomycetota bacterium
CGCCGGGCTCCAGCCCGGCTGCCTTCTCTTCTTCCCTCTTCCTCCTACCTTCGCCCCGCTCGAAGAGAGGAAGAAGAACAAGAACAGAGCCGGGCTGGAGCCCGGCGCTCCCGGATGAGAGATCCGCGGCGCGCGGGGTCACCTCACGCGTCGTCGCCAGCGCGCGGCAGCTCGAGCTCGGCGGCGCCGTTCACCTCGCGCACGGGATAGGTCGTGGCGCGCCCGCACTCGACGTCCTGGGCGGCGCCCGTGCGCGGGTCGAAGCGGTAGAGGTGCAGCGGGCAGGAAACGTAGCGCCCTTCCCACAGCGGCCCCTCGGCGATGCGCCCGCCCTCGTGCGGGCAGAGCGAGTCCAGCGCGTAGAGCTTGCCTGCCAGGCGCACGAGCACGATCTCGTGCGGCGCGGCGTCCTGGCGCTCGGCCGGGACGAGGATCTTCTTCGCCTCGCCCTCCGCGAGACGCGCGACGCCGGGGATGCGCACGCGCCGAACCGAACGACTCCGGGCCATTCGCAAGGGATGCTAGCATCCGCGCGCGATGAGACCCGTGCTCGTACTCGACGTGGTCGGCCTGACGCCGCGCCAGATCGGGTCGCGCACCCCCCACCTCGCCGCCCTCGCCCAGCGCGGCGCGCTCGCACCGCTGGACGCCATCCTGCCGGCGGTCACGCTGTCGGCGCAGGCGACGCTGCTGACCGGGACGTTGCCGAGCGAGCACGGCGCCGTCGGCAACGGCTGGTATTTTCGCGAGCTCGGCGAGGCGCTCCTGTGGCGTCAGCCGAACCAGCTCGTGGCCGGCGAGAAGCTGTACGAGCGCGCGCGGAAGCTCGAGCCCGCCTTCACCTGCGCCAAGCTCTTCTGGTGGTGGAACCTGGGCGCGGCCGTCGACTGGTCGCTGACGCCGCGCCCGTTCTATCCGGCCGACGGACGCAAGCTGCCGGCCGTGTACGGCACGCCGCGCCCGGGGGCGGACGGTCCCGGGTTCGAGGCCGAGCTCCTGCGCGCGCTCGGGCCCTTTCCCTTCTTCGACTTCTGGGGGCCGAAGGCCGGGTTGCCTTCGAGCCGCTGGCTGACCGACGCAGCCCTGTGGACGCTGGCCAACAAGCGTCCCACGCTCACGCTCGTCTACCTCCCCCACCTCGACTACGACCACCAGCGCTTCGGGCCCGACGACCCGCGCGCCCAGCAAGCCTTGACCGACGTGGATGCGCTGGTGGGCGAGCTCGTGCGCGCCGCGGACGGGTTCGGCGCCGAGACCGTCGTGGTCAGCGAGTACGGTCTCGAGCGCGTGGACCGGCCGGTCGAGATCAACCGCGCGCTGCGCACGGGCGGCTTGCTGGCCGCGCGCGACACGCCCGTGGGCGAGGTGCTGGATCCCTTCGCCAGCCGCGCCTTCGCCGTCAGCGACCACCAGGTGGCGCACGTCTACGTGCGCGACGAGCGCGACCTCGGGCGTACGCGCGCGCTGCTCGAGCGCCTAGAGGGCATCGCCGCGATCCTCGACGAGGCCGGCAAACGCGCCCGCGGCCTGGCCCATCCGCGCGCCGGCGAGCTCGTTTGCGTGGCCAAGAAGGGCGCCTGGTTCACCTACCCCTACTGGCTCGACGATGCGCGCGCGCCCGACTTCGCGCGCACGGTCGACATCCACAGGAAGCCCGGCTACGACCCCTGCGAGCTGTTCCTCGACCCGGCCCTGCGCTATCCGAAGCTGCGCATCGCCCTGCGCCTTGCGCAGAAGACGCTCGGCCTGCGCTACCTGATGGACGTGATCCCGCTCGACGCCGCGCTCGTCCGCGGCAGCCACGGGCGGCTGCCGGACGACCTGCGCGACGGACCGGTGTTCCTGGCGAGCACGAGCTTCGAGCGCTGCGGCGGCGCGCCCGCCAACGGACGCGTCGATCCGTGCTCGTTCCCGGCGCGGGTGCTGGCCTTGCTGGCGCGTTGAGTACGGAGTCGGAGCAAATCATCAACGATCCGGCGATGGCCCTGGAGAACGCCGAGCCGCAGTGAGGATCGTTGATGATTTGCTCCGACTCCGTACTCAACGCTCGACTCCGTACTCAACGCTCAGGGCACGCGCGGGTCGAGCCAGCGGGCTTCCTGGAGCCAGCGTTGCTCGCCGGCGGCGTCGCCGCGCTGCGCCAGGTAGCTGGCGAAGGCCTGGGCCAGGGCCGCGTCGGGCAGGAGCTTCAAAGCCGCCTCGAGGTCGGCGCGAAAGGCCTTGTCGTCGCCCAGCGCGAGCTGCACGGTCGCGCGGTTGCGGTAGGCCGTGTCGGCGAAGGGATGGCGCCGGATCAGGGCGTCGAGCAGCTCTTTGCCCGGCTGGGCCTCGCCCTCGTTGGCCAGCACCGGCGCAAGGTTGATGG
>JANOGB010000751.1:0-6938 GCA_031413955.1 Planctomycetota bacterium
GGCTACCTGTGCGACCAGCACCTACCGGCACCCGGAGACGGGTCAGATCCGCCGTCACCACCTGCGCGAGACGGCGATCCAGCGCGCCGTGCACGAGGCCGTTCTGCGCGCCGGGATCCTGAAGAAGGCGAGCTGCCACACGCTGCGCCACTCCTTCGCGACCCACCTCCTCGAAGACGGGCATGACATCCGCACGATCCAGGAGCTCCTCGGCCACAAGGACGTGTCCACGACGATGATCTACACCCACGTGCTCAATCGCGGGCCATTCGGAGTCCGCAGCCCGGCGGACCGACTTGGTGGCTGAGCCCGGGGCTGCTGCCCACGTCCGATGCTCCCCCCTCACCCCGGCCGCGCTACACTGACCGGCCGATGGAGGGAAGCATGCAGCCCAGCGCCGGCCCCAGTTCGTGCCAGGGCCACCCGCGCCCCAGACCAGGAAGAAGTCGACGAGTACTGGAACAAGCTAATCAGCGCCGGCGCAACCCCATTGCAGTGTGGCTGGATCACCGATCAGTTCGGCATCACTTGGCAGATCGTCCCAAGGCGTTTCATCGAGCTCATCAGCGACAAGAACCCAAAGAAGGTACAGAGTGTGATGGAAGCGATGATGAAGATGGTGAAGCTCGACGTGGCGGCACTGCAGAGAGCGTACGATGACGCATAGCAGACGGCCGGCTCGTCAGAAAACCCGCGAAAGGCCAGTTGGGAAAGTCCTCATGAGTCCGGAAGCTCAGCTCAAAGGCTTTATCGCGAAGTTCACTCCAGAGATCGCGGCTCTGGCAGCGGCTGCTCTATCCAAGATGCGGCGCCGCTTTCCAAATGCCCTGCAGCTTGTCTACGACAACTACAACGCACTGGTTATCGGTTTTTGCCCTACAGAGCGTGCCTCAGACGCAATCTTTTCCATCGTGCTCTACCCCCGTCGCGTAAATCTGTGCTTTCTGCAAGGCGGCACGTCCCGTCTCAAAGATCCAAAGAAGCTGTTGCAAGGTAGTGGCACTCTCAATCGGTTCATTCCGCTTGAAACCGCGGCCACCCTGGACGAACCAGTAGTTCAAGACCTCATGGCGCAGGCACTCGCCGCCGCCAAAGTTCCGATGACCCAATCTGTCGAGGGTGCGCTTGTAATCAAGTTAGTGTTAGCCAAGCAGCGTCCACGCAGGCCTAAGTAACATGCGGCAAATTGCACCTAACCAGCGGTTCAAGCCGACAAAAAACGCCTGCGGCGGTTTTTGCGGATTAACCTAGGCGTTGGGCGGATCAAATGATGCTGGCAGCGCCCGCGACGCGACCACGGGCGAGCAGCTCAACATGGAACGCGCGCGGGCGAGCTCGTCACGAGCTCTCAGCGGGTGGAGCGCCCGCCGCCAGGCAGACACACACGTGACTTCGCCGGGCCTGGGACCGTGGATGCGCCGCTGCTCGGGAAAGGGGGGTTCGGCGATCTGTCGCGTACCGATGCGGAGCTCCGCCGTGACGAGCCGGAACCGGGCGTCAGCGCGGCGCCGGTGCAGCCCTGCGCGGGATCAGGATCGAGAGGATCGTCGCCCCTGCCAGCGTGCCCAGGATGGCGCAGAGCGACAGGGTCGTGTCGATCTTGATCGGGCTGGCCCGCTCCAGGCCGATCACGGGCAGGTAGGTCGGAGCGCTCATCAGCAGCAGCTTCACGCCCACGAACGCCAGGATCAGGATCAGCGCCGGCTTGAGGAAGCGGAACCTGGCGATCAAGGCGGCCAGGCAGAAGTACAGGGCGCGCAGGCCCAGGATCGCGAAGATGTTGCTGGTGAACACGATGAACGGATCGGGCGTGATCGCGAAGATCGCGGGGATGCTGTCGACGGCGAACACGAGGTCGGTGATCTCCACCAGGAGCAAAGCCAAGAACAGGGGCGTGATCGCCCACCTGCTCGACAGCGTGCCGGGCGGCGGCGGATCCATGACGTCCTTGCCCGTCGCGGGATCGGTGCTGTACGTCGGCTTCGCCGTGCGCCGGGTGAAGAACCTCTGCCCGTCGTAGAAGTCCACCGTGCGGAAGAGCCGCTTCGCCAGCTTGACCGCCAGGTTCTGGGACGGATCGTCGTGCCCCTTGATCAGGGCCATCTTGAGCGCGGTCAGGATCAGGAAGCCGCCGAAGAGGATCAGGATCCACTGGTGTTCGAGGATCAGCCCGGCACCCAGCAAGATCATGCCGCCACGCATCAAGAGCGCACCGATGATGCCCCAGAACAGCACGCGGTGCTGGTACCGTGCGGGCACCGCGAAGAAGGCGAAGATCAGGGCGATGACGAAGATGTTGTCCATCGCCAGCGACTTCTCGACGACGTAGCCGGTCAGGTACTGCCTGGCCGCCTCCAGGCCGAGCACCTCACCCGTGACGATGAGCGGCCCGCCCGCGGCCACGGCCTCCCCGGTGTTGTACAGGGCGGTCTGCAACCCGAGGCCCAGCCAGTGGTGCTCGTAGGCGAAGTAGACGAAGGCGCTGAAGCCGGTGCCGCACGCGAGCCAGATCGCCGACCAGGTGAGCGCTTCTTTCATGCTCACCTCGTGCGCCTCGCGGTGGAAGACGCCCAGATCCAGCACGAGGAACAGGAGCACCAGCGCGATGAAGCCGGCGTAGGCCCAGACCTTCAGTTGGGCCTGATCCACCAGCTCCGCCCCCGTGGCGTCGATGACGGACGGGACCAAGAGCAGCAGCGTCGCGATCATTGGTCCCTGCAGGGTCTCAGCGCGGGCTGACGCCCGCAACCCAAGCTAACCACGGAGGCACAGAGGGCACAGAGGGCACGGAGCCTCACGGAGGAAAAAAAAGAAAAGGGGCCTCCGGATCGTCGACTCCCGGAGGGCCGAAGCCCCGGAGGCCCCATCTCTTCCTCTGTGAGCCTCCGTGTCCTCTGCGCCTCTGTGGTCCTTCTGAGTCTTGCCGTGCCAGCAAGCCGTCGCGGAATAGAAGATCAGAGAGCGCGGCAAGCCTGCCGGCCCGAGCGCGTGAATCACGGAGATGCCGTCGCGAGCCCTTGCTCGCTGGTCGAGAGCGCCACCCTCCCGGGTGCCCCCAGGGCGAGCGTCAACCGGGCAAGCCAGGGAGAAGAGGGTGTCCGAAGAGCCACGTGAGGATATTCGCTCGCGCCCGAGTCTCGGATGCGCCTGCCATCGGAGAGTACAGGCCCCCGGCCGGCGTTGACTGGCGCGGCACCTTCGGGCACGGTGGAGCACGAGGGCGCCATGGGTACCAACGGATTCACAGCCACCCTCCTGCGCGCCAGCGCGGAGGGCTTCGCTGGTCTGGCCGCCAGTCGCCTGATGGAGGGCGACCCGGCGCTCGCGAGCGCCGGCGGATTCGAGGCCTGGCGCGCCCACCTGCGCAGCCAGCTCGGCGCGCTCGCGGCCGCGGTCGAGGACGAGGCCCCCGAGCTGTTTGCCGCGCAGGTCGCCTGGTCGCGGGATGCGTTCGCAGCGCGGGAGTTGCCTGTGGCCGCCCTGGTCGCCGCACTGGTCCGGTTGCGAGAGGTGCTCGAGGAGTCGCTGCCGAGCTCGGCTTGGACTCCGCTCCCGGCCTACTTCGAGCGCGCCCGGGCCGAGCTCGCGCGTCGCTCGGCTCCACAACCGAGTGAGCTGCCGGGCACGGAGGCTCACGGTCAGCTCGCGCTCGACTACGTCACCGCCGTGGTGGCCGGCGACGAGCGGCGCGCGGTCGCCTTGGTGCTCGGCGCCCTCGGCGCGGGACGGCTCTCGATCCGCGACGCACTGGCCGCGGTGCTCGTGCCCGCGCAGCGCGAGATCGGCCGCCGGTGGCATCAGGGTGTGATCGGCGTGGCCGAGGAGCACTTCGGCTCCATCGTCACCCGCAAGACCCTGGCACGCGTGATGGCCCTGGCTCCAGAGGTCGAGCCCAACGGCCGCACGGTGGTCGTCGCCTCGGTGGCGCAAGATGCTCACGACCTCGGCGTGCAGGTCGTCGCGGCCTTCTTCGAGCTCGACGGCTGGCGCTCGATCTGCCTGGGAGCGGACACCCCGAGCCAGGATCTCGTGCAGCTCGTCGTGCGCTTCGAGGCCGATCTCGTGGCCCTGGGTGCGACCCTGGACGGGCAACGAGAGGTCGCGGCGCGCACGATCGAGGCCCTGCGCGTGGCGCGGCCTGGCCAGCGGGTGCTGGTGGGCGGCGCGGCGTTCGCGGGCGGCGCGGCGCTGTGGCGCCGGGTCGGCGCAGACGCCTACGCCAGCTCGGCGGGTGAGGCTATCGATCGCGCACGGCAGCTCGTGAGCTCGTAACGTTCCTCGCCTGCGACGCCGGCGCGTGCCTCAGTTCCACCGCGACGCGGCGAGGTCACGGCTGGCATGGTCGGGGAGCCGTGGGCCTTGGCACCACTCCGCAGAGCTCAATCGAGGTCGAATCGATCGAGATTCATCACCTTGTTCCAGGCCACCACGAAGTCATCCACGAACTTCTGGCGCGAGTCGTCGCTGGCATACACCTCCGCGATGGCCCGAAGCTGCGAGTTCGAACCGAACACGAGATCCACGGAGGTGGCCGTCCATTTGAGCGCGCCCGTCTTGCGGTCCCGTCCTTCGTAGAGGTGCTCGCCTGCGGGCGACTTCTGCCACCGCGTGCTCATGTCCAGCAGGTTCGCGAAGAAGTCGTTGGTCAACGTCCCGGGTCGCTTCGTGAAGACACCGTGCTGCGAACTCGCGTGGTTCGCGTTCAGGGCGCGCAGGCCGCCGATGAGAACGGTCATCTCCGGAGCAGTGAGCGAGAGCTGGTTCGCTCGATCGACCAGCGCCTCTTCCGCGCGCCCGTGGTGATTTTCACCGGCGAAGTTGCGGAAGCCTTCCGCAGTCGGCTCGAGCACGGCGAACGACATCACGTCGGTCTGCGCCTGGGACGCGTCGGTGCGGCCCGGCGTGAACGGAACTTGCACCTCGTAGCCAGCCTGCTCGGCAGCGGCTTCGACGGCTGCACACCCGCCCAGAACGATCAGGTCTGCGAGCGAGACCTTCTTGCCGCCGGACTGTGAGCTGTTGAAGTCCGCCTGGATGCGCTCCAGGGTCGCGAGCACCTTCGCCAGCTCGTCCGGATCGTTGACCGCCCAGCCTGACTGGGGCGCGAGGCGAATCCGCGCCCCGTTGGCTCCACCGCGCTTGTCGCTGTCGCGGAACGTCGAAGCCGATGCCCAGGCGGTCGAGACGAGCTGAGGAATGGAGAGCCTCGAATCGAGAATCTTGCTCTCGAGCGCGGCGATGTCCTGATCGTCGATCCGTTCGTGATCGAGCTGCGGAACAGGGTCTTGCCACGGTTGGGGCTCGGCAACCTCAGGGCCGAGCAGGCGCGAGACAGGCCCCATGTCGCGGTGCGTCAGCTTGTACCAGGCCCGCGCGAAGGCGTCCGCGAACTGATCCGGGTTCTCGAAGTATCGCCGCGAGATGGGCCCGTAGCTCGGGTCCAGTTTCAGCGCGAGGTCCGTCGTGAGCATCATCGGAGCGTGGAACTTCGACGGATCGTGAGCATCAGGAACGTTCTTCGGCCCATCCTTGGGAGTCCACTGGTGGGCGCCGGCCGGACTCTTCGTCAGCTCCCAGTCGTAGTTGAACAGGTTGGCGAAGTAGCGGTTCGACCACTGCGTCGGCGTGGAAGTCCAGGCCCCTTCGAGTCCGCTGGTGATCGTGTCGCCCGCATTCCCCGTTCCATAGGAGTTCTTCCAGCCCAGGCCTTGCTCCTCGAGGCTGGCCCCTTCGGGTTCAGGGCCGACGTGATTCTGCGGGCTTGCAGCACCGTGGGCTTTTCCGAGCGTGTGTCCACCGGCGATGAGGGCAACGGTCTCCTCGTCGTTCATGGCCATGCGGCCGAACGTCTCGCGGATGTCCCTGGCTGCGGCGAGCGGATCGGGTTTGCCGTTCGGGCCTTCCGGGTTCACGTAGATCAAGCCCATCTGCACGGCGGCGAGAGGGTTCTCGAGCTCCCTGTCACCGCTGTAGCGCTCGTCCGCGAGCCATTTGCCTTCGGGCCCCCAGTAGATGTCGTTCTGCGGCTCCCAGACATCTTCGCGACCACCGGCGAACCCGAACGTCTCGAGGCCCATCGACTCGAGCGCGCAGTTGCCGGCCAGGATCATCAGGTCGGCCCAGGAGATCTGCCTGCCGTACTTCTGCTTGATCGGCCAGAGCAGCCGACGGGCCTTGTCGAGGTTGCCATTGTCGGGCCAGCTATTGAGGGGCGAGAAGCGTTGCGTGCCATCGGAGGCGCCGCCGCGGCCGTCGGCGACACGATACGTGCCGGCGCTGTGCCAGGCCATGCGGATGAAGAACGGACCGTAGTGACCCCAGTCGGCCGGCCACCAGTCCTGCGACGTGGTCATCACCTGCTCGATGTCCTTCTTCAGGGCATCCAGGTCGAGCTTCTGGAACTCCTTGGCGTAGTCGAACGCCTCACCCATCGGATTGCCCTTGGGCGAATTCTGATGGAGGATCTGCAGGTTCAGCTGATTCGGCCACCAGACTTGATTCGACATGCCCCCGTCCTCCGTGTGCTTGTAGGTTTCGTCCATCACCGGGCACTCGCTACCTGCCTCCATGGTTGCTCCAGGCGATCCAGCGCTGATCGAGTCCTGGGTGGACACGCACGAGGCTACGAACAGCACCGCGAAGCTTGTCCCGGCACGAGCGAAAGGAGCGCTGGAGGTCATGACTCTTCTGGGTTGCGGTTGACCCCTGGCGCTTGCGATGCGAACTGGCCAGGGATGGCGGTCAGTTGGGCGAGGATCAGGATCTGAGCCCGCATCTTCGCATTATGCATCGAGCTGGATGCGGCGCTCTCCTGAAAAAGTTCTCGGCCACAGCGCACCGCGGAGTCGCGGAGGGCGCGGAGGAAGAGGTCCGAAGAGGGTGGCTCTCCGAGGGTCGACGATACCGAGGCCCCGTCTTTATCTTCCGCGAGGCTCCGC
>JANOGB010000752.1:0-2797 GCA_031413955.1 Planctomycetota bacterium
CCTCGGGCTCGTAGAGCTGGCCCACCTGGGAGTAGATGCCGAGCTGGCGGAAGAGGCCCTCCATGCCGAAGGTGCGCGACTCGTCGGGGACGATCGGCACCACGTGTTTCCCGAGCCCCTTGTCGCGGACCAGGATCGTGAGCAGGCGCACGAACGCCATCGTGGTCGAGATCTCCCGGCCCTCGGCGGTGGCCTCGACCAGGGGCTTGAACGCCTCGAGCTTCGGCGCCGCGAGCTTCGAGGACTTCGCCCGGCGCTGCGGAATCGAGCCGCCGAGTTTTGCGCGAAGCTCTTTCAGGTATTGCATTTCCGCGGAGTCGGACGCGGGCTTGAAGTACGGCAGGTCCGCGAGCCGGTCGTCGGCGATGGGGATGTTGAAGCGGTCGCGGAACTGCCGCAGCGCCTCCAGCGGCATCTTCTTCTGCTGGTGGGCGATGTTCTTTCCCTCGCCCACCGCGCCCATGCCGTAGCCCTTCACGGTCTTGGCGAGGATCACCGTGGGCTGGCCCTTGTGCTTCGTGGCCGCCGCGTACGCCGCGTACACCTTGGCCGGATCGTGCCCGCCGCGATTGAGCCTCCAGACGTCCGCATCCGACATGTGGGCGACGCGCGCCTTGAGTTCCGGGTATTTCCCGAAGAAGTGCTCGCGCACGTACGCGCCGTCGCGGCTCTTGAACTTCTGGTATTCGCCGTCGACCGCTTCCTCCATGCGCTTGAGGAGCAGCCCGTCGGCGTCGCGGGCGAGCAGCGGATCCCAGTAGGATCCCCAGATCACCTTGAGCACGTTCCAGCCGGCCCCGCGGAAGTCGCTCTCGAGCTCCTGGATGATCTTGCCGTTGCCTCGCACCGGCCCGTCGAGGCGCTGGAGGTTGCAGTTCACGACGAAGACGAGGTTGTCCAGGTTCTCGCGCGAGGCCAGCGAGATCGCGCCCATGGATTCGGGCTCGTCCATCTCGCCGTCGCCCATGAAGGCCCAGACGCGGCGGTTGGCGGTCTTCGCGAGGCCGCGGTGCTCGAGGTAGCGCAGGAACCGCGCCTGGTAGATCGCCTGCAGCGGCCCCAGGCCCATGGACACCGTGGGGAATTGCCAGAAGTCCGGCATGAGCCAGGGATGCGGGTAGCTCGCGATGCCGCGCCCGTCCACCTCCTGCCGGAACATGTCGAGCTGCGCTTCGCTCAGGCGCTCCTCGAGGAACGCGCGGGCATACACGCCCGGCGAGGAATGGCCCTGGATGTACACGAGGTCCCCGCCGTGTTCCGCGGTCGGCGCATGCCAGAAGTGGTTGAAGCCCACGTCGTAGAGCAGCGCGGCGGAGGCGAAGCTCGCGATGTGGCCGCCGAGATCAAGGTCCTTCCGGCCACCCCGCAGCACCATGGCCACGGCATTCCAGCGCACGATCGATCGCAGCCGGTGCTCGATCTCGCGGTCTCCCGGGGAGCGCTCCTCGAGATGCGTCGGGATCGTGTTGATGTAGGCGGTGTTCGCGCTGTAGGGCAGGTAGGCGCCCGAACGGCGCGCCTTGTCGACGAGGCTCTCCAGCAGGAAGTGCGCCCGCTCGGGGCCCTCGATCTCGAGAACGGCTTCGAGGGCGTCGACCCATTCGCGGGTCTCCAGCGGGTCGATGTCTTGGAGGCGGTCCATGGGGATTTTCGATCAGGAAGGTCTGCGAAGGGTCCGGGCTCGATTCAGGATCCGGACTCGCCGTGGGGGCGATCCCGGAATCCTCCAAGAATGGCACCCGCGCACCGGATTGAAAAGGGGTTGGCGGCGCGAAATTCCGTCGCCCGCCTCAGGGCGGGGCCTTGAGATGGACGCGCTCGCCCATCGCGTGCGTGGCATGGACCGCGCGGTCATCGCCCAGCATCATCAGGGCGAACAGGCGCTCTTCGAGCGTGGTCGCGTTCTGCATGCGCCTCGCCATGAGGGGCGTGGCCTCGAGGTCGAGCACCACGAAATCGCCTTCCTTGCCCGCCGTGAAGTTGCCGATGTGCCCGTCGAGGTGCAGCGAGCGGGCCGATCCGAGCGTGGCGAGGTAGAAGCCCTGCAACGGCGCGAGGCTCTGGCCCGCGAGTTGCAGGACCTTGTACGACTCGCTGAGCGTGCGCAGCATGCTGAAGCTCGTGCCGCCGCCCACGTCGGTCCCCAGGCCCACGCGCACGCCCGCTTCGCGCGCCGTCCGCAGATCGAACAGGCCGCTGCCGAGGAACAGGTTGGAGGTCGCGCAGAAGGACATGGCGGTTCCCGTGCTCGCCATGCGGCCGCGGTCGGTCGCGTCGAGGTGGATGCAGTGCGCGTACACGGCGCGCTCGCGCAGCAGCCCGTAGTGATCGTAGACGTCGAGGTAGCTGCGGCTCCAGGGAAAGAGCTCCGCGACCCAGTCCACCTCGCCGCGATTCTCCGCGACGTGCGACTGGATGTAGACGCCCGGGTGCTCGTCGAGCAGCCGTCCCGCGAGCCGCAATTGCTCGTCGCTCGAGGTGGGCGCGAAGCGCGGCGTCACGGCGTAAAGCGCCCGGTCCCGCCCGTGCCAGCGCTCGATCAACGCCGCGCTGTCCTCGTAGGACGACTGCGCGGTGTCGCGCAGCTCCTGCGGGCAGTTGCGGTCCATCATCACCTTGCCCGCGATCATGCGCAGCCCCCGGGCGCGGCTCGCCTCGAAGAAGGCGTCCACCGAGGCCGGGTGCACGGTGGCGAAGACCATGGCGGTCGTGGTGCCGTTGCGCAGCAGCTCCTCGAGGAAGAAGTCGGCGACTTCCCGGGCATGCGCGGGATCGGCGAAGCGCTTCTCCACGGGGA
>JANOGB010000753.1:0-8010 GCA_031413955.1 Planctomycetota bacterium
AAGTAGCGGAAGGCGGCGTTCCCTCCACCCGAGTGGCCCACGGAGCGGTTGCCCGGGCGGGTATCGACCATCACTCCGCAGCCGTAGCTCGTGTTCGCGGCGAGGCTCACGTGGACGCCGGAAGCGAGCTGCGCGGGTTGCCAGAGGAGGTCGAGGTCGGACTGCGGCAACAGTCTCGCGTGGGCCCAGGCGTCAGCCCATCGATACCACTCCTCGACGCTGGTGTTCACGCCGGCCGCGCCGCGCACGAACTCGGGAAAGTGGCTTTGCCTCGGGCGGAGCGCACCGTCGCGCGTCTCGTACATCGAGGCGCGCCCGGGAATGACGTCGTCGGAATCGCCGAAGACCGTGGACTTCAATCCCAGGGGCTCGAAGATGCGCTCGCGGATGAAGGTCTCGAAAGGACGCTCGCCGTACTTCTCGACCAGCATCAAGAGGAGCATGTAGTTGGTCTGGTTGTAGCTCCAGCGCGCCCCGGCCGCGAAGCCGAGCGGCAGGGCACAGACCTTCGTCAGGGCTTCCCCGCGCGAGGCTGCGATCAGCGGCTCGCGTCCGGGCGTGCTCGTGATGTCCGGCAGGCCGGAGGTGTGCGTCAGGAGATGGCGCGGGGTGACCTCGAGCCACGCCAGCGGGAGATCCGGGAGCAGCTCGGTGATCGAGTCGTCGAGCGAGAACTTCCCCTCGTGCACGAGCAGGAAGATCGCCGTGCTGGTGATCGCCTTCGTGGCCGAGGCGATCGGATAGACCGTCCGTAGCGTGGCGGGCACGTGCAGCTCGATGCTCGCTTCCCCGTAAGCCGCTTGCTTCAAGATCGTGCCCGCGCGCCCGACGACGAGCGCGACACTCGGCAGAGCGTCCGCCGCCATCGTGGCCTCGATCACCTGGTCGATCGCATCCGCGGGCGCTCGGCTCGTCGTGCTCGCGGCGACCAGATCCGGCGCCGGACGGAGTAGGGAGTCGCTCCCGTTCCTGCCTGCGATGATGGAGAGGACTGCAACAGTGCCCGCGAAAAAAGAGGAGATCGACATGCAGCGGGCATGCTACGGGCGTTCCTCCCGGTGACCGCCTCCGGATTCCGCGCAGCCCGTAACCCCTACTCCAGGCCCTTGGCGGCCGCCTCCGCGACTGTGACCGGCCGAGGGTCACCGCTCCTGGACGGAGAGCTCGGTTGGCCGTGGCGGATTGCAGCGCTTGCCAGGGTCGGCCTCGTTTCGGCGCTTGCTCGGAACTGATGGAATCGTAACGGGGCCCGGATGTCCAACCTGTCTGCGCAACCGGCGCCGTAGGATGCGCTGACCCCACGTGTTCGCCATGTCGCGTTCCGCGCTCTTCGCTCTCGTCCTGGTTTCCCTCGTTGGTTCTCCTGCCTGTCGCGCGCCGCGCGAGGATGGGGTGGGCGCGCATCAGGAGCGCACTTCCAGGCCATCGCCCGCGGCGCTCCCCCTGGGGCAAGCTCCGGCGTCCGATTCCGTCGAGGTGGGTGGTTCCTTCGCTGGCACCTGGAACACGACCTATGGCACCATGAAGCTCGGCGAAGAGGGCATCGGCGAAACCGGAGCGAACGTCTCCGGCAGCTATCTCTACGGAGGCCGTTCGACGATCGAGGGTGAGCGCGTCGGGCCTGTTCTCCACGCGAGTTACACCGAACCTGACGGCACGCGCGGACGAGCGGTGTTCGAGCTGGCCGAGGACGGAGCGAGCTTTCGCGGGCGCTGGCGCGAGGGTCTCGAGGAGCCACTCGAGCTCGACGATCGTCGCGCGGGTCGGTGGCAGGGGTCGCGCGTCGTCCCGGTCGCGGGGCGCACGTGGCTCGTGATCCTCGAGGCGCACTGGGAGGAAACGCTCAGCGAGCACGAGTACTCCTACGGCGAGATGCTGCGCGCTTTCTTCGAGCGCGTGTCCGCGGTCGAGGTGCGGCACCGCTTCTTCCACGATCGCGCCGACCTCGAGCGCTTCTGCCACGAGGTCGGGGGCTTGGTCGAGCCAGTCGTGCTCTACATCTCCTCGCACGGTTCGGCGGCCGGAGTCACGGTGGGCGGCGAGACGATCGACGGCGCAGCGATCGGGCGTGCGTTGGCCGAGGCCGAGACGCTGAAGCTCGTGCACTTCGGGAGCTGCGAGGTTCTGCGCGGCGAGGAACCCGGAAAGCTCCTTGCCGCGGCCGCGCCGCACGCGCCCTTCCCGATCTCGGGCTTTCGCGCCGCGGCCGACTGGGCGGGCAGTGCAATCGTCGACTTCACCTACCTCTCGCTCGTGCTGGAGCAGGACCTCGAGCCTGCCGAGGCGCTGCGCTTCACGCGCTCCGCGGTGAGCTTCGCCGGGCCCCCCCAGGAGGGGCCTCAGCCGATCTCGGGCTCGGACCTCGTCCTGTGGGGCGAGTGAGCGGGACCGCTCGGAGGCCCGACGTCTGCTCGCTTCGGTTCCGGGGGACACCACGCGGGCTGCCCGGCGATGGTAGTCTCAGCTGCATGTCCAAACCTGAACCGAAGAAGCGCGGTCCGACCCAGGAGCATCTGAAGATCAAGGGCGATCCCAAGGCCCCCGAGGGCCGGCATCGCGGCAAGCGCCCGACGAGCGAACGTCCGCCCGCGCCGCGCGTGCCGCCGAAACGCCGGGAACGGTAGGCTCGGCCTGTAACGCTTGCCGTTCCTGCGCCGCCCGTCGGCGGAGGGGGCCGGTACCGGCTTCCGCTTCCTCCCCGAGAGGAATCTGACGAATCAGAACCGCTGAGCGCTGCGCGGCAACTCCCAGTGCGGTGACGTGAGTCCGAGGCTCGCGAACCGCTCGCGCGCCTCGTCGATCGTCGGCTTGCGCCAGCGCGGCCCGAGATGCCCCCCGTACCAGACGCGCGCCAGCTCGGCGACCTTCTCGACGGAGAGGACCTCACCGCGGTGGATCCCGTGGCGCGCGCACCAGTCGTCGATGGAAGCTCGATCCGCGAACAACAGCGTGCACGCGCAGTGACGATGGACGTTGTCCCAGGCCCGGGCCACCGGAATGGGAAAGTGAGCGAGCAGGCCGGTCGGAGAGAGCTTGCCTTCCGCGTAGTGCAGTACGCAGCGCTCGTGTTCACCTCCCAGGATCGTCGAGAGCGTCACTGGTCCAGGAACGAGCACGGCCACCCCGAGGGCGCACCAGATGCACGGCGCCCACCAGCCGCCCGCGGCGCCGGCCACATAGAACAGCGTGGGCGTCGTCGAGAATGGATGGATCACCCACGGCTCGAGCGTCCCCGGATGCAGTACGACGCCATGATTCGCCTCGAGCATGGACACCGCGGCACGCACCTCCGTCGCGGGGCGTCCCGTACTCTCGACGAGTTCCGCCAGCGTGGCCGGGAAGCCACGCTCGACCATCCGCGTCAAGTAGATCCGGTGGACGGCAGAGTCGAGGGGCTCAGCGTCCGTCTCGGAAGGAGACATGCACGACAGGATAGGGTTTTCGGAGAACGAGCGTTTCCCGCCGAAAATAATCGCCTTCGTGGTCACCTCGAGCATCGAGTCGTTCCAGCGCGAGCTGGAAGCGAAGACGACAGGGTCCCCGCTCCCCGCGATCGAGAAGACTCCGTGGAAGACGCTTCCGCTCGAGATCGAGGATCCATTCGGGAACCAAGTCGACCACCCGGTCGATTCGTCAACAGCACGCCGCTTTCGAATCGCCGTGTGAGCCCCGTTTGCAGCAGCCCGCGGTAGATGAACTCCTGGGCCATTCCCCACAGCAAACCGACAAGTACCGGGAGCGCCATGACACATGAGCAGGCCCCTGTGCAGCCTCGGCGGGGAAATGGGAAACGGGGATCTATGCTGATTGACCGGCGAACGGGAGGCCGTCCAGAAAGACGAGGGGCGTCCGTTTCAGCCCGTACCGATGCACGAGTCGCGCGGCGAAGGCCGCCATCCGGGGGCCGCATTCCTCGGCGCTCGCCCCGATGCCTCGGATGTGCGCGAGTTCCTCCAGGGGCGTGTGCAACCCGTGCTCGGCCAGCGCCTTGCTCCCGACGCACACCGAAGCGCAGTAGTCCTGTTCGGGCCCGTGCGTGTGGTAGTTCAAGATGAGCTGCTCGTTTGCGCCGGCCGCCTTCGCGATCTTCACGGAGTAGCTCGGATGAACAGCGATCTTGTCGCAGACGAGATCGAAGTACCGCATGAGCTCGGGGTCCATCGCAGGCAGAGAGCCTACCCCGTTTGCGCGGCCAACAGCGAGGCTCGGGAGGGTCAGGGGAGGGTCAGGGGCGCGGGCGCTTCCGCTGTGGTAGCCCAAGCCCTCCACTCCTCCGTCCGGTCGTGGTATCGTCTGGGCAGTGAACGTAGTTTCCCGTCGATCGCCACGAGAAGAGACGGAGCGATGGAACGAGTCGAGCTGACACGGGACGTCGACGCGGTCGAGATTCCGGCCGGGCGGGCGCTGGTGCTCGAGAAGGGCACGGACGCCTTCATCACCCAGTCGCTGGGTGGAACCTACACGCTGCATGTGCCGGCCTACGGCGGGCTGTTTCGGATCGACGGCAAGGACGCCGATGCGATCGGCAAGGAAGTCACGACCGCGCCGGTGGCTCAGGCGGAGGGCGGGGGCGACATCGAGCGTCAGGTGTGGGAGCAGCTGAAAACCTGCTTCGATCCCGAGATACCGGTCAACATCGTCGATCTCGGCCTGGTCTACGACTTGCGCATCACGTCGGAGCCGGACGGGGCCAGCCGAGTCGACGTGAAGATGACCCTCACCGCACACGGCTGCGGAATGGGAGCTTCGATCGCCGCTGACGCGCACCGGAAACTCTTGATGCTGCCGACCGTGGTCGCCGCCGACGTCCAGATCGTCTGGGATCCCCCGTGGACTCCCAAGATGATCTCGCCCGAAGGCAAGGAACGTCTGGGGATCGCGTAACGGGACGACGCCCGGGCGAAGCGCGCTTTGCCTCGCGACGGGGCCTTCTCGACCGCCTGCTAGCCCGAGAGCAAGCGCTTGAACGCGTCAGGCCGGCGAGAGTACGGAGCCAGGCACGGTCTCGCCGGATTCCGAGTGCGCGCAAGAGTGCGTGGAGCGCAGGGCGGAATCCGGCAAGACCGAGCCTGGCACCTCCCTCTCGCCATCGGGAGGGCATCGCAGCGCTTGTTCCGGGGCTAGAGTGCGCCGCATGAACATCGCGATCATCGGCCCGGGCAAGCTAGGGAGCGCTCTCGGCAAGCTCTGGACGCGCAAGGACCACGAGGTCTTCGTCACGTTCTCGCGAGAGCCCGCGAGGCTCACGGCCGCCGCGGAGACGATCGGAAAGCACGCACACGCGGCGAGCGTGGCGGATGCCGTGGCGCAGAGCGACGTCGTCGTGCTCACCACCAAGTGGGCCGCGGTGCCGAACGCGCTCGCGCAGGCGGGTTCGCTCGACGGCAAGATCGTCCTCGACTGCACCAACACCATGAGCCCGCGCAAGACGGCCGATGGGGGCGTCGAGACGCGATCGTGCGCCGAGGTGCTACAGGGGATGGCTCCCGGGGCCCGTGTCGTGAAGACCTTCAACCAGGCGTTCGAGCAGTTGCTCCACGCGGAGTCACGCCTCTTCGACGGGCAGAAGCCGACGATGTTCTACTGCGGCGACGACGCTGCCGCGAAGACGATCACCGCGGGCCTGATCGAGGACACAGATTTCGATGCGGTCGACGCCGGGCCGTTGGAGAACGCCCGGTACATCGAGGCCTACGCCGTGCTGATCCTCCGCCTCGGCCATACGCTCGGCCTCGGCACCAACATCGCTATGAAGTTGATGCGGCGCTGACGAGGCCGTCGATGGGAACCAGGACGAACTCGGCCGGGTCGAGGACCAGGTCGTCGGCGCTGAAGGTCACCCGGCTTCCAGCGGAAACCCATGGGCCTCTGCACCTTCCCTGCTGGCGCGGCGGCCCGTGAATACCTACGATGCGCGGCACACCGGAGAAAGCATGAGCGACACGACGATCCAGATCGCAGTCAACGGTCCCCTGCGCGTGACGGGCGCATTCGAGATCTCCGACGCCACGGGCGCCAAGTTCGACCTTGCCGGGCGCACCACGGTTTCTCTCTGCCGCTGCGGGCACTCCCAGAACAAGCCGTTCTGCGACGGCAGCCACAACATGGCGGCCTTCAAGTCCGACGAGAAGGCGCGAGCCCTGCCGCCGCCCAAGCCCAGAAGCTGACACGCGGTCCGGACACGGCGGCCGTAGAGCGATACCTCATGGCGTAGAAAGCCGGCTGCCGTGCCCCGCTGGCCGCGCCGGCGAGGTGGGCGCCTCGGTCGCGGACTCTGCGCTGTCGCGTGCACAGCGCGCGCACGCAATCCGACCGCGGCGGGGGAGATGCGCACCGATCGAAGTACGCTACGTACCGCTCCCATGACCACGCCGCCGCGCCCGCTCGCGACCGACGCCGTCACGGCGTCCTCCGGCCCGCCCTTCAGCCTGCTGCCGCTGCCCAGCGCCACGCTCGCGAACCTGGAGCGGCTGGGCTACCGCGCCATGACGCCGATCCAGGCGGCCAGCTTGCCCATCGCGCTGGCGGGCCATGACCTGATCGCGCAGGCGAAGACGGGCACCGGCAAGACGGCAGCTTTTGCGCTCGTGCTGCTGGCGAACCTGAAGGCGCGCAACTCCGGCGTGCAGGCTCTGGTTCTGTGCCCGACGCGCGAGCTGGCCGACCAGGTGACGCACGAGATCCGCCGCCTGGCGCGGGGGGAGGAGAACATCAAGGTGCTCACGCTGTGCGGCGGCACACCCCTGCGTCCCCAGCTCGCCAGCCTGGAGCACGGTGCGCACGTCGTCGTCGGCACGCCGGGTCGTGTGCTGGACCACCTGGCGCGCAAAAATCTGAAGCTCGACGCGCTGAACACGCTGGTGCTCGACGAAGCCGACCGCATGCTCGACATGGGGTTCTTCAACGACATCGTCAGCGTTGCCCGCTCGTGCCCGACGTCACGCCAGACCCTGCTGTTCTCTGCCACTTACCCCGAGGGCATCGCAGAACTGAGCCGCCAGTTCCTGCGCGAGCCCAAGGAAGTGAAGCTGCTCGAGCAGCACGCGCCCACGAAAATCCGTCAGGTCTTCTACCAGGTCGACGAGGGCGAGCGGCTTGCGTCCGTCGCGCGCCTGCTCGATCACTACCGACCCGTCAGCACGCTGGCTTTTTGCAACACCCGGCAGCAGTGCCGCGACCTGCTCGCGCTCCTGCAAGGCCGAGGTTTCGTCGCGCTTGCGCTGCACGGCGAGCTGGACCAGGTCGAACGCGACCAGGTCCTGGTGCAGTTCGACAACCGTAGCTGCTCGGTCCTGGTCGCCACCGACGTCGCCGCGCGCGGGCTCGACATCGCGCAGCTGGAGGCCGTGATCAACGTCGACATCACGCCCGATCCCGAGGTGCACATCCACCGCATCGGGCGCACGGGCCGCGTCGACGAGGAGGGCTGGGCGCTGAGCCTGGCCAGTATGCGGGAGATGGCCTCCGTGGGCCGGATCGAAGCAGCTCAGGGCGTACAGTTCGCGTGGCAGCGCCTGTCCGCACTGAAAGCCGCGGGTCGCCAGTCGCTGGTGCCGCCGATGGTCACGCTGCAGATCCAGGGCGGACGCAAGGAGAAGATCCGTGCCGGCGACGTGCTCGGCGCGCTCACCGGCATGGCGGGTTTCCGTGCTGCCCAGGTAGGCAAGATAAGCGTGAACGAGTTCTCCACGTACGTGGCCGTCGAGCGCAAGATCGCAGGCCTCGCCCTGCAGAAACTGACGGCGGGCAAGGTGAAGGGCAAGACCGTCAAGGTGCGCCTGCTCGGAGCGTCCGAGCGCTGATCTTCTATTCCGCAACGGCTTGCTGGCCGAGCAAGAATCCAGCAAGACCACAGAGGCGCAGAGGACTCAGAGGACTCAGAGCCTGAGCAAGAATCGGCCGACGCGGCGGTTGGCCCCGACCGGACCAGCTCAGGCAGGGTTTGGCGCGTCAGGAAGCTCCGGTAACGGCCTCGGCCGCGCGCAGGCCGAGTTCCTGTAGTTTGCGGAC
>JANOGB010000754.1:0-2048 GCA_031413955.1 Planctomycetota bacterium
GGAGACAGGAACAAGCCAAGAGAAAGAGCCGGGCTGGAGCCCGGCGCTCCCGGTTGAGAGGGTCCGACAAAGAGTGACGCGAACCTCACCGCGGCATGCGCGTCGGATCCCGCGAGGGGGGCTTGCTCGTGTACGCCTACCGTGTGGATCGTCGGTGTCACTTGAAGCCAGAGAGCGCGCGCGAGAAGCGCGCGCGGGCCGATCCCTCGAGCCCGAGCAGGATGCCGCGAGCGGCATCCCTGCTCGGGCTCTCAGTGCAGCTCGGCCGCACGCTTGGAGATCTCCTCCGGCGTGAGGTCTTCCTTGTGCGTGGCGATGGTCCACACGTGGCCGAAGGGATCGACCACGGTGCCGGAGCGATCGCCGTAGAACTGGTCCTGCACCGGGCGCACGACCTTTGCGCCGGCGTCCTCGGCCTGCTTCACGCGCGCGTCGACGTCCTCGACGTACAGGCAGATGCTGACCGGCGTGCCGCCGTAGGACTGCGGCGCCTTGTAACCCATGTCCGGGTGCTCGTCGGCCAGCATCACGATCGAGCCGTCGATCTTCATCTCGGCGTGGCCGAGGGTTCCGCCGCCCATGTCGATGCGCATGAGCTCCTGCGCCCCGAACGCCTTGGCGTAGAACTCGAGCGCCTTCGCGCCGCCGCGCACGATCAGGTACGGCGTGACCGAGTGGTAGCCATCGGGGATCGGTTTCACCTTCTTGGCGGCGCTCGTCGGCTTGGGCTTGGTCATGTTCTCTGCGGGGTTCGGGATGCCTCGTGATGCCGTGGGGGGTGAGGCCGAGCAGTGTAGCGCGCCAGCAGGGCTCACGTACCCGTTCGCAGGCGGCTCAAGAAGAGGAGCAGACCCAGGCCGAGCAACCCCAGCGCGATGCGGGCTGCCGAGTCGTCGACCAGCGCGATCGAGAGTGCGAAGCACGCGCTCACGAGCAGGTAGGCGCGGCGCTTGGCGGCGCGCGGGATGCTGCGCTCGCGGCGCCATTGCTCGAGGAATGGCCCGAGGCGCGGATGCGCCAGGAGACGGGCGTACATCCCGGGTGAGGAGCGCACGAAACAGGCCGTTGCCAGCAGCAGGAACGGCGTGGTGGGCAAGAGCGGCAGGAAGACGCCGACCAGCCCGAGCAGCATGCAGAGCCAGCCCGCGACGAGGAGGAGGATGCGCACGATCCCGCATGACAGCGCACCGCATCGGCCGCTGGCAAGAGAGTCCCGCCGGATTCAGCTCTTCAGCTCAGCGGCGAGCGATCGGCTGGTCGCTGGCCGGCTCGGCGCCGAGCGCGCTGCGCAGGGCCCACTCCTGGCGGATGACGTGGCCGCTGCCGACCACGGCCAGGACGCGCTCGCCGCGCGTGAGGCCTCGTCGATCTCGCGCAGCACGCCGGGCATTTCCGCGCTCCACGCGCAAGGTGAAGAAGAGCGCCAGGTCGGCGGGGGCAAAGCGTTGCAGGAGCAGCAGCACCTCGGCGGCGTACTCGGGCTCGAGCGAGTAGAGCGGCACGTCGCCCGCGCGCGCGAGCTCGTGCACCAGGGCGGGCTCGCTCATGCCGAAGCGCGGGAAGAGCGGCCCGAGCAAGTATCCCCGCGAGCGCCCCTCGCACAGCGCGACCGTGGGCTGGAAGGCGGACCAGCGCGCGCGGATGTCGGCGAGCTGCGGGTCCGCGAAGTCGTCGGTGTGGTGCGCGCCGTAGTAGAGCAGCGCGCCGTGTGCGGTCTCGAGCTCGAGCACGTAGGGCTCGGGGTGCTGGCCGCGGATGCGGTCGTGCTCCGCGCCGTCGCGCAAGCGCTCGGGTAGGGGCTGCGCTTCTCGTGCGGTGGCCAGCGCGTAGACCGGCGCCCCTGGCGACCACACGCTCCAGGCGTGCAGGCCCAGGGCGAGGAAAGCGAGGAAGAGGACGAGCAGCGAGCGGACGAGGAACTACATCGTGCGGGGAAGTTTCTCGGGAAGTTCCCGCGCCCGCTTTCAGCTTCTTCTCACCTGGGAGCGCCGGGCTCCAGCCCGGCTCTTTCTTCTTCTTCTTTTCTCTTCGGAGCAGAAAAGCAGACC
>JANOGB010000755.1:0-3445 GCA_031413955.1 Planctomycetota bacterium
GGTCAGAAAAGGAGGGGCCTCCGGAGCTTCGGCTCTCCGAGAGTCGACGATCCGGAGGCCCATTCTTCTTCCTCCGCGTCCTCCGTGTCTCCGCGGTGCGTTTGGATTGCCGGCGTAGCCCGCGCTTGGAGCTGGAATGCACCGCGGAGGCACGAGAGAGGGGAAGTTCCCGCCGCCGTTCCTCGTCGCTTGACGGGGCGAAGGGACCTCCCTACCTTGGCCGCCCCTTCGTCGGGGCGTGGCTCAGCTTGGTAGAGCGCTTGGTTCGGGACCAAGAGGTCGCAGGTTCAAATCCTGTCGCCCCGACCACGTCCTCCCGTCCGCCGCAAGTCCAGGCCGCCGTGCCTCGAGTCGCGCCGCAAGCAGTGTCGTACTAGTGAGGAACGCCACGCTCTCGCCCACGCAGGAGTTCGTCGAGTTCTTGCTCGCCACCGGCGTGCTCGCCTTCGGCGACTTCCAGACGAAGAGCGGCCGGCGCACGCCCTACTTCCTGGACTTCGCGCGCTTCAGCCGCGGCAGCGAGGTGCAACGGCTCGGCAGCTTCTACGCGCGCTCGATCCGCGCGCGCCTGGGCGACGGCTTCGGAGTCCTGTTCGGCCCGGCCTACAAGGGGATTCCCCTGGTCGTGTCCACGGCCATGGCCTTCGCCGCGGAGCACGGGCGCGACGTCTCCTTCTGTTTCAATCGCAAGGAGGCCAAGGACCACGGCGAAGGCGGACGTCTGGTCGGGCATGCGCTGCGCGACGGCGATCGCGTGGTCATCGTCGAGGACGTCACCACGGCCGGCACCTCGATCCGCGAGACGGTGCCGCTCTTGCGCGCCGCGGCGAAGGTCGAGCTCGCCGGCCTGATCGTGGCCGTGGACCGCCAGGAGCGCGGCAGCGGCGAGTGCAGCGCGCTCGCCGAGCTCGAGGCCGAATTCGCCATGCCCTGCTTCGCCATCGCCACCATCGACGAGGTCGTGACCGCCCTGAGCGGCGCCGGCCACGCCCGGCTGGACGACGAGCTCCTGGGCCGCATCCGCGAGTATCGCGCCCGTTACGGCGGCAAGTAGGCGCTTCTTCCTGCTCGAATCGCTCAGGCGCCAGGGGAGCGCCTGCCGATGCTCTTCTTCGGTCTCCGGCAGAAAAGGCGCTTTTTCCTGGTGCGTCCGGGACGCTCTTGTTGCATTCTGCTGGAGAGGCCGGGCAGCCTTCCCTTCGCGCCGAGGTCACTCTCGGTTCCAGGAACGGTGCCGCTGGCCTGAGGACGTCCGGCGCTTAGCCGCCGCGATGACCACAGGCTCTCAGGGTGAAGAACAGGGGCCAGGATGGCCCCGCGCTTCTTCCGGCCTTCGTGAGCCGCTTTCTCCGGCTCGAGCCCCGTGCGCTCCGATCCGCGGCCTCGCCGACGAGGCCCGCGGAAGAGAAAAAGACCGACTGCACGGGCAGAACCGCAGAGGACCAAGACCTTGGCTTCCAAGAAGAATCCTGTTCCGGACTCCGAGACCCTTCCCTTCGGAGCCGGGACCTTCGATCCCGGACAGGCTCCGCCCCAGCGCACCGAGCCGCGCGAGAAGAGCACCGAGCCGCGCGAGAAGAGCACCGGGCCGCGCGAGAAGAGCGCAGCCCCCGCGTCGCGACCCGAGCGGACTTCCGCCCCGAAAAGGGAGGCGAGCCGGAGCACCCAGGAGCCCCTGCCCGCCGCACGTGGCGAGCAGGCCGAGCGCGTAGAACGCGGCGGCCGCAGGGGTCGCCGTGGCCGCGGGCGCGGCCAGCGCGAGGAGCGCCCCTCTCCTTCCGACAACGGTCCGGCATCCGTGCCGAGCTCCACGCCCGAGCGCGCTCTCGCCGAAGAGGACGTGGAGGAAGGCGAACGCCAGCCGGTCGAGCCCGCCGGGCCGCCCCTCGACGACGAAGGGCCGGAGCCCTCCGCCGAGCGCGCCTCGTCCGCCGGCTTCGCAGCCCAAGCGTCCGCGAACGGACCGGTCGATCCGAGCGCGACTCCGCGGCGTTCGGGCCGCGCCGAGCGCCGCCGCCGCTGGCAAGAACGACGCCGGCGCCGGCGCCTCGGGCTGCCGGAGGACGAGCTCGCACCCGCGCCCGGCTCGGCGCCGGTCGCAGCGCGCGAGGGCGGACCGCCGCGGGGCCCGACACAGGCTGCCCCGCCGCGCGAGCAGCGTCCCGCGCAACCGGAGGTGCGCGAGGTCGAGGGCATGCTCGTGATCGACAAGGGCAATTTCGGCGAGCTGCGCCGGCGCGAGAGCGACTACCTGCCGTCCAAGGACGACGTCGGCGTCGCGCCCTGGCAGATCCAGAAGTTCAACCTGCGCGACGGCTGCATCGTTCACGGGCGCTACCGCCGTGGGCAGGGCCGCCAGCGCTACGAGCTGGTCGACGTCGTGACGGTCGACGGCCGCGACCCGCGCGAGCTGCGCAACGTGCCGGTCTTCAAGAGCCTGGTCACGATCGATCCCGACTTCCATTACGCGCTCGGTGACGGGAGCGGCGAGGTGTCGCTCAAGGTCGTGGACGTGATCTGCCCGATCGGGCGCGGCCAGCGCGGCCTGATCGTGGCGCCGCCGCGCTCGGGCAAGACCGTGCTCCTGCGGCAGATCGCCAAGGCGGTCGAGAAGCTCTACCCCGACGTGCACCTGATGGTGCTGCTGGTCGACGAGCGTCCCGAGGAAGCGACGGAGTGGAGGCGCTCGGTCGAGAAGGGCGAGGTTTTCGTCAGCACCAACGACGAGCCCGCCAAGCGGCACGTCGAGCTGGCCGAGGTCGTGTGGCGCCGCGCGCGCCGCCTGGTCGAGCTGGGCACGGACGTGATCCTGCTGCTCGACTCGATCACGCGCCTCGGCCGCGCCGCCAACAACGTGTGGGGCACGAGCGGCAAGACCATGTCGGGCGGCATCGACTCGCGCGCCATGGAGCGCCCGAAGGCCCTGTTCGGCTCGGCGCGCAACACCGAGGCGGCCGGCTCGCTGACGATCCTGGGCACCACGCTGACGGAGACCGGCAGCCGCATGGACCAGGTCATCTTCGAGGAGTTCAAGGGCACGGGGAACATGGAGCTCGTGCTCTCGCGCAAGCTCGCCGAGCGGCGCATCTTCCCGGCCATCGACCTCGAACGCTCCGGCACGCGCAAGGACGAGAAGCTGCACTCGGCCAAGCGCCTGGCGCGCTGCAACACCCTGCGCCGCGTGCTGCTGCGCATGCACTTCGCCGAGGCCATGGAGCTGCTCATCAACAAGCTCGAGGAGGTCGAGAAGATCGACGACTTCCTGCAGCGCTTCGACATCGACCCGGATGCAGGGGATGAGGGCAAGCAGGCGGTGAGTCCGGTCAGGATGCGCTGGTAGGAGCGGGGAGCGGGCGGATCGGGCCTGCGATCCGGTTGCGCGGTGCTCGACATGCTCGCGTGCTCGACCAGGGGCCCCGCTCTGGTGCGGGGCCGATTCGACCAG
>JANOGB010000756.1:0-19917 GCA_031413955.1 Planctomycetota bacterium
TGCGCGGAACCCCGCGCGCCGACGTGCACGTCGCACGCCGCAAGGAGGTGCACAAGCCCCGCAAGGCGCCCGCCGGCCTGGTGACGCTCTCGGGCGGAAAAGTCCTGCGCGTACGGGTCGAGCCCGAGCGGCTCGCGCGTCTGCTGGCGACGCGCAGGCGGCCCCTGCCCGGTTCGGGCTCGGATTCGGACGGAGAGTCCTAGCAGAGCTCGTAGCCGGACGAGCCCGAGCGGGTAGCCCGCTCGAGCGGCTAGGATGCTACGTCCTCGCGACTCCTCTCCCCCTGCCATGCCCGCCCGCTTCCTCCGTTGCGCGCTCCTCTGTCTGACCCTCCTCGGCCAGGCCTGCAAGCACACCTACCAGAAGCAGGTCGAACCGACCGACGAGCAGAAGCTCGACCTCTACACCACCACCGCCACCTACCTGTACGAGGACGACGCGCTCGATCGCGCCCAGGAGCAAGCCGTGAAGGCGCTGGAGGTCGAGCCCGGGGAGCGCTCGATGCGGCGCATGATCGGCTGGATCCGGCTGCGCAAGAACGGCAACGACGACCTGATCCTGGCCGAGCGCTTCTTCCGCGACCTGATGGAGGACGGAGACGAGAACGAGAACACCATCTTGGGCCTGGCGATCACCTGCGAGCGCCTGGGGAAAGCCTACGACGACGTCGCCCGCGCGCTCCTCGCCGGCGAGCGCGAGCCCGCGGCGGGCGAGGAGCGCGAGGTGTCCGCGCAGGAGCTCTCCACCAAAGCACGCCGCTACTGGGAGGAGTCGATCCAGCTCTGTGAAGGCCTGCTGGCCACGGGCGAGGGCAACACCAACGCCATGAACGCGTTGCAGCGCGTCCACGCCCTGGCGGGCAACTACGAGCAGAGCCTGGAATGGTCACGCCGGCTGCTGGAGCGCACCGGGGCCGAGCTCGTCTCCTGGCGCCGCATGCTGCAGGAGAGGGACCTCCAGCCAAGCGAAGAGAGGCTCTTCCGCAAGAACGAGCGCGCGGCCATCGATCTCGAGACCGACACGCACATCTTCGCCGCCACCCTGCTCTTCCGCTTGCAGCGCTACGAGGAAGCCCTGGCGCACCTCGACCTCCTGGTCACGAACGTGCCGGACCTGGCCCAGGCCTACAGCCTGCGCGGGCAGATGCGCGCGCGCGTCGGTCAATACGAGGGCGCCGTCCAGGATCTCGATCGCTACCTGGCGCTGTCCGACGCGCCCTTCGAGCACCCGGACGTCAAGCGCGCCTTCGAGCTTCGGGCCGAGGCGCAAAAGCAGGTTGGCGCACGCTGACGCGCGCAAGTCAGCGCTGATTTGGCTTCCAGGTCTTTTCCTGGCGCTGGCCGAGCTCGTCCAGCCAGACCAAGGTGAGCTCGTCGTCCGGCGCGCGCGCGCGCATGGCGCGCTCGATGTCGGCCGCGGTGGCGAGCACGATCTGGTTCAGCTCGATCAGGACGGCCCCGGCCCCCACCCCCAGCAGGTGCGCGTAGGTCTCGGGGAAGGAACGCTCCACCAGGAGGCCCTTGCCCTGCAGCCCGAGCTCGCGCGCGCGCGCCGCACTCACGGGCTGGACGATCACGCCCAGACGGTCGGTGAGGATCGGGCGGCTCTTGCCCTGGGGCGCGAGCCGCAGGCCCTCCTGCCGTTCTCCGGGAAAACGCCGCATAGGCCCGATACGCTCGCCCAGGTCGAAGCGCAGATCGAGGGGCGAGCCGGGCTGGACCTGTATCGAGAGCCCGTCCATGTCGCCCTGCAGCTCGGGCTGCGCTTCGAGGATCTCTTGCAAGCTCTTGCCCTGGTAGTCGCGAGTTTGCTCCTGGCCGTCGATGGTCTCGGTGATGCGCACCAGCGCACCGCCCTCGCTCTGCTCGACCTGCACGCTGCGGCCCGAGCCGCGCGGGCTCGCGAGCGGGGCCTGGGGCGGCGCGGAATGCGGGAACCGCAGGGCGAACCCGCCGCGGCCGAAGAGCTCGTCCATCCGTGCCTGCATGCGCTGGGCCGACCCGAAGGGATCCGCGCCCGGCGCGAAGCCATGCAGCCCAAAACTGGCGCGACCGAGCTCGCGTAGCGCCAGGCGTGCCGTCCAGGCGAGCTCGCCGCCCTTCGAATCCGCGGCCCGCTCCTCGAGGAAGGCGCGCGCCACGGGATCGAAGCGCGCGCGCTTGAGCAGAGCGTCCAGGCTCTTCTCGCGCTGATCCAGGTCCGGCTGCAGCAAGCGTTCTTGCCAGCGGTCGCGCTCGAAGTCGCGCGCGAAGAGCCCCTTCAGATCGCCCTGGTCTTCGCTCTCCAGGCCCGGATCGAGGCGCCGCAGCCCGCCCGGTGCAGACGGAGCAGGAGATTCCTGCGCTCCTGGGCCACGGGCAGCGAGAAGCAGCGCGGCGCAACCCAGCAACGCCCGGAAGGCACCAGGCGAGAGCGGCGTGGCTTTCATCGGATCAACCCCTTTGCGCCCGCGGGCGCACCAGAGCAGGCCTTTGCGCGCGCGGCGCGCGCGCGGCGGGACTACTTGAGCCCCTTGTATCCAGCCAGCGAGGCGCCGCCAACGGCTGGGCCCCGGCTCTCACGCCCACGCAGGCCCGAATACGGAGCCGGCAGCGGGCCGACCTGGTCGGCCCCGATCCGTTCCAGGCTGCCGCCGAGCGGCGCCGAAACCGACGTGTGCACGATCTCGGGCGCGGGCGTCGCGCGGGGGCCAGGCAGGACCTTGGACCCGCCATCGCCCTCGAACTCGCCTGCGATCTGGACGAGCAGGAGCAGCACGGCCGCGGCGGCCAGTGGCGCGAGAGCCCAGGTCCAGCGCATGCGGCGCTTGCGGGTCACAACCGCCTGCGGAGTGGACTCTCCGGCCGGGTGGATCAACCCTTCGGCGTGCAGCGTGGCGCGGATCCCCGGCCACAGTCCGGGTCGGGCCGCGTCGCCCTCTTGCGCCCGGAAGGCGGCCACCAGCTCGCGCCGTGCGCCCATGACCCTGTCTGCCAGCCGCGCACATTCCACGCACAGATCGAGATGACCGCGCACGGCATCCAGAACGCCCGCATCGAGGTCGCCGCCCACGAACAGGGGCAGCTTTTCGCGCACCTCGCCACAGCTCATTCGGTCGGTGTTCATCTCGCTTGTTCCCGCCAGGCATGCCCGGTGGTTCCGGTCCGGGCATGCCCTTTGGCGTCTTCGGGGCAGTCTACGGGGTCTCGGAGGCGCTGTTGGAGCCGCTGGCCTCGGGCGCGCTTTTTTTGGCCGCTTCGCTCTCCATGCGCTCCCACTCTTCCAGGAAGAGCTTGCGCCCGCGGTGCAGGCGCCAGCGCACGGTCACGTGGGTAGTGCCGACGATGCGGGCGATCTCGATGCAGGGCAGACCCTCGAGCTCACGCAGGATCATCACCGAGCGAAAGTGGGGCGCCAGGCGATCGATGCAGGCCCGCACGCGCTCGGCCGTCTCCATGTGCTCCATGGCCTCCGAGGGCGTCGGACCATCCGGATCGGCCAGGTCGAGATCGGCCTCTTCTTCCTCCTCCGCGGAGGTGCTCATGGCCGGCCGGCGCTTGCGCAGGAAGTCGATCGCCAGGTTGGTCACGATGCGATAGAGCCAGGTGGTGAACTCGTGCTGGAAATCGAAGCGCTCCAGATTGCGGAAGACGCGCAGGAAAGCCTCCTGCGCCAGGTCGCGCGCATCCTCCTTGTTGGCGATCAGGGCCAGCGCGACGCGCACGGCCCGTTCCTCGTGCCGCTTCACGAGCTGCTCGAAGGCGCGCTCCTCTCCGCGCTGGGCGGCGCGGATCAGCTCGTGGTCGCTCGGACCGACCTGGGGCTCGTCGAGCTCCGGGGGCACCGGGTGCTCAGGGGCCGGTGGCTGCGAATGAGGGACGGACTTCTCGTTCACGGCACGGGGCCCCGCACTCCGGGTCGGGCCCGGAGCGTGCATCGGTCTACGGAGGGGCCTGGCCATAGAGTAGGAGTGCATCCCTCCGTACGGGAGAGCCGAGCTCGGGTTGGCTCGAAGGGCGCGCTCGGAGCCCGCTCTGGACAGCGATGGACCGCTCCGGCTAACTCCGGCCAGCTCAGAGCACGCGCGGGAAGCGCCCGGGCACCTCGGCGATGTGGCGGTACTTTCTTCGCCGTCGCACCAGCAGATCCTCGGTCGAGAACTGGGACAACTCGCGCAGGTGGCGCAGGAGCACGCGCCGCACCTCGTTCATGGCCACCGACGGGGCCCGATGGGCGCCGCCCAGGGGCTCGCGGATCACCTCGTCGATCACGCCCAGCTCGATCAGGTCCTTCGAGGTCAGGCGCAACGCCTCGGCCGCCTCCGGGGAACGCTCTCCGTCCTTCCACAGGATGGCCGCGCAGCCCTCGGGGCTGATCACGGAGTAGTAGGCGTGCTCGAGCATGAGCACCCGGTCTCCCACCCCGATCCCGAGCGCGCCGCCCGAGCCGCCCTCGCCGATCACGAGCGCGATGATCGGCACGCGCAAGGTCATCATCGCCAGGATGTTCTCGGCGATGGCCATGGCCTGACCGCGCTCCTCGGCGCCGATGCCGGGGTAGGCCCCGGGCGTGTTGATCATGCACACGACCGGCAGGCCGAGCTTCTCGGCCAGGCGCATCTTGCGCAAGGCCTTGCGGTAGCCCTCGGGGTGCGCGCAGCCAAAATTGCACTCCATGCGCTCCTTGGTCGTGCGCCCCTTGCGGTGCGCCACGAGCAGGAAACGCCAGTCCTCCATGGTCGCGAAGCCTGTGACGATGGCGCGGTCGTCGCCGAAGGTGCGGTCGCCGTGCAGCTCGAAGAAGTCGTCCAGGATCTCCTGGATGTAGTCGGGGGCCACCGGACGCTTCTGGTGGCGCGCGACGTTGACCCGCTCCCAGGCCGAGAGGTCCGAGTAGGTCTTGTGGAGCGTCTCGCGCAGGCGCGTCTTGAGGGCCTCGATCTCGCTGGAGATGTCCAGGCGCGTCGAGAGGGACAGGGACTCGAGCTCGGCGATCTGGGCCTCGATCTCCTCGATCGGGCGCTCGAAGGCCATGCCCTGCGTGCCGCCTTCGTTGCGTTGTGTCTCGCTCACTGGGCGCGATCCTAACCGAGCCTCGGCCGGCCCGTGCACCCATGGTCCCCTGCGCTGGGGCGGAAGGGCAAGCCCGCCCTCCCCGCCGTGCAGGCCGAAGGTGGGATGCCGCGCCGCACCGTTGGGCGCGGGCCCGGCGCGAGCTACGCTTGGGCGGCTCGCACCCCCGCGCTCCATGGTTCCGACCGCCGAGGCATCCACGTCCCACAACGAGGCGCTCGCCGCGCAGCCCGCCCCCGACGCCTGGCGCGTCGAGGTGTTCCGGCGCGCGGAGAGCGGCGATCCCGAGGGCCGGGCGCTGGCGGCGGCCATGGCCGAGCTCGAGCTCGCGCCCCCGGCCGAGGCGCGCGTGGCCAAGGGCTATCTGCTCGCGCCGAGCTACACCAAGGAATCCGTGGAAGAGATCGCCGCCCAGATCCTGGCCGATCCGGTGGTCAACGAGGTGCGCGTGCTGCCGCCACGTACCGTCCCGCGCCCGGGCCCTTTCCAGCGCGTGCTGGTCATGCTGCGGCCGGGCGTGACGGATCCCGTGGCGCGCACGCTCGAGGAGCTCTTCACGCGCACGGGCCGCATGCCGCGGGTGGGAGCACCGGCGGTCGCCACGTACCGCGCCTTCGAGCTACGCGGTGCTGTCGAGCTACGCGGTGCCTACGCGCGCGAGGAGCTGGCGCTGCTCGCCGCGCGCCTGCTGGCCAACGAGACGATCGAGGTGGTGCGCATCGCGCGCGAGGACCTGCCCTACGGGAGCAGCTTTCCAGAAGCCGCACGCGGGCGCTGCGAAGTAGCGCTGCGCACGCATTCGGAGGCCGAGCTCCTGCAGCTCTCGCGCGCTGGCGAGCTGAGCCTCAGCCTGGCCGAGATGCAGGCGATCCAGACGCACTTCCGGACCCTCGGACGCGAGCCAACGGCGTGCGAGCTCGAGACCCTGGCCCAGACCTGGAGCGAGCACTGCAAGCACAAGACCTTCAGCAGCCAGATCGAGTTCACGCCGCCGGAGGGTTCGCCCCGACGGATCGACAATCTGCTGAAGAGCACGATCGCGCGCGCGACCCACGAGCTGGCCCGACCCTGGTGCGTGAGCGTCTTCGCGGACAACGCCGGCATCGTGACCTTCGACCAGGGCTTCGACCTGGCCATCAAGGTGGAGACCCACAACCATCCGAGCGCCATCGATCCCTACGGCGGCGCCGGCACGGGCATCGGCGGCGTGATCCGCGACGTGCTCGGCGCGGGCCTGGGCGCGCGGCCGATCGCCAACACCGACGCCTTCTTCGTCGGCCCGCCCGATCTGCCGAAGGAGCGCGTCCCGAAGGGCAGCCTGCACCCGCGCCGCATCCTGCGCGGAGTCGTGGCCGGGGTGCGCGACTACGGCAACCGCATGGGTATTCCCACCGTCGCGGGCGGGGTCTGGTTCGACGAGGGCTACGTCGCCAATCCGCTCGTGTACGCGGGCACGATCGGGATCCTGCCGCACGCCGCCGCCACCAAGGAAGTGCGCGCGGGCGACGTGATCGTCGCGGTCGGCGGGCGCACGGGGCGCGACGGGATCCACGGCGCGACCTTCTCGTCGGTCGAGCTCAGCGAGCACAGCGAGACGGTCTCCTCCTCGGCCGTGCAGATCGGCGATCCGATCACCGAGAAGCGCACCCTCGATTGCCTGCTCCAGGCGCGCGAGCGCGGCCTCTACCGCAGCGTCACCGACTGCGGCGCGGGCGGTTTCTCATCCGCCGTGGGCGAGATGGGCGAGCACACCGGGGCCGAGGTCGAGCTCGCGACGGTGCGCCTCAAGTACCCGGGCCTGGCCGCGCACGAGATCTGGATCAGCGAGGCCCAGGAGCGCATGGTCCTTGCGGTTCCGCCCGAGAACGTCGAGGCCCTGGTGGCCCTGTTCGCGGCGGAGGACGTCGAGGCGACCGTGCTGGGGCGCTTCACGAACACGCGGTGCCTGCTGGTCAAGGACCGCGGCGAGCCCGTTTGCGAGCTCGAGATGGCGTTCCTGCACGACGGCAATCCCCGGCCCGTGCGCCAGGCCCGCTGGACGCGGCCCGCGCTGCCCGATCCCGGTTGTGCCGCCCCACCACAGGGCTTCGCGCGCACGCTGCTCGCGCTGCTCTCTGCACCCGAGGTGGCCAGCAAGGAGTGGATCGTGCGCCAGTACGACCACGAGGTGCAGGGGAACTCGGTGGTGAAGCCGCTGGTCGGCGTGCACGGCGATGCGCCCAGCGACGCGGCCGTGCTGCAGCCGCTGGCGAGCTCGCGCATGGGCGTCGCCATCGCCTGCGGCGCGAGCTCGCGCTTCGGTGCCCTCGATCCCTACGCCATGGCGCTGGCGGTGATCGACGAGGCCCTGCGCAACGTGGTCGCGGTCGGCGCGGATCCCGCGCGCATCGCCATCCTCGACAACTTCTCGTGGGGCAACTGCGAGAAGCCGGATCGACTGGGCGCGCTGGTGCGCGCCTCTGAGGGCTGCTACGACGCGGCCAAGGCTTTCGGCACGCCCTTCGTCTCGGGCAAGGACAGCCTCAACAACGAGTACCGCGTCGGCGCGGAGACGCTCTCGATCCCGCCCACGCTGCTCGTCACGGCGCTCGGGATCGTGCCGGACGTCGCACGCTGCGTCACCATGGACGCCAAGGCCGCGGGCAATCGCCTGTTCTTGCTGGGCGAGACCGGCCCCGAGCTCGGCGGATCCCTCTTCCACCACCTCACCCGTCCTGGCGCGGGAGGACCTGGTGTGGGAGGAACAGTCCCGCGCGTGGACCTGGCGCGCGCACCACGCATCCTCGCGGCCCTGCACGGCGCCATCCAGGCGGGCTGCGTGGCGAGCTGCCACGACCTCAGCGAGGGCGGGCTGGCCGTGGCCGCGGCCGAGATGGCCTTCGGCGGCGGGCTCGGTGTGACGCTCGAGCTCGCGCGCGTGCCCAGCGCTCCGATCCCCCCCGGCTGGGATGCGGACGCCTGCCGCCTCTTCTCGGAGTCCTGCACGCGCTTCCTGGTGGAGGTCGCACCCGCGCAGGCGGCCGAGTTCGAGCGCCGCTGCGCCGGTCTGCCCTGCGCAGCCGTCGGCGCAGTGCACTCCGAGCCCGTGCTGGCGGTGCGCGGCATGACGGGCCGTCAGCTTCTCGCGCTCCCGCTCGCGGATCTCCGCCGCGCTTTTCACGCGGCTTTTCAGGGATGAAGAAGCCGACTCCGTCCAAGCAGGGTTCCGCGAACGTGCGCGCCCTGGTGCTGCGCTCGGCCGGCACGAACTGCGACGGCGAGACCGTGCGCGCGCTCGAGCTGGCCGGAGCGCAGACGACGCTGCTGCACCTCAACCAGCTGGCGCGCGATCCAGCGCCGCTCTTCGAGCAGCAACTCCTGGTGATCCCGGGCGGCTTCAGCTACGGCGACTACGTGGCCGCCGGGCGCGTCTTCGGCCTGGAGCTACGCACGCGCCTGTTCGAGCCGCTGCAGCGCTTCGTGGCCGAGGGCGGCTTCGTGCTCGGCATCTGCAACGGCTTCCAGATCCTGGTGGAGCTGGGCCTGTTCCTGCCGGACGCGCCCGCGCGCACGATCGCGCTGACCGACAACGCCTCCAACCGTTTCGAGTGCCGCTGGGTGACCATGCGCTCCGAGGCCTCGGCCGTGACGCACCTGGTGCCGGGCGAGCTCATGCCCGTGCCGGTGGCGCACGGCGAGGGTCGCTTCGTCGTCCGGGACGGCGTGGTCGGGGACAGGGGCGTGCTGGCGGAACTCTTCGCGCGCGGCCAGGTGGCGCTCACCTACGTCGATCCCGCTCGGCCGGAGAATTCTCCGGCTGGACCCGCGACGCCCGCCGTTCCCTACCCGTTGAACCCGAACGGCTCGATCGCCAACATCGCCGGCCTCTCCGATCCCACTGGACGCGTACTCGGCCTCATGCCTCACCCCGAACGGAACCTGGCGCCCTGGAACCATCCGCGCTGGACGCGGCTGGGCGTGCGCCAGGAAGGAGAAGGCCTGGCCTTCTACCGCCGCCTGGTGGCGGCCGCGGGCGCGATCCACGGCGCCCGAACCCCCACCCACCACCGATGAAGCACGCCCTTTCGTTGCTCGCGCTCGCGCCCCTCTTCACGAGCTGCCTCGTCGCCGTCGGCGCCGCCGCCGGCTACGTCGTCAGCCAGCAAGTCCTGCCCGGCAACGTCCACCAGGCGCAGGTCGCGCTCCACGTCGACCACGTCTGGCCGTCGACCAAGGAGACCGTGAGCTACTTCCAGGAACCCGGCAGCGAGGCCAGCGTGACGGACTTCCCGCGCACGATCCACGCGCGCGTCGATGGCGCCAAGGTCACGGTCGAGGTCGAGGCCATCGACATCGATCGCACGACCATCCGCGTGACGGCCGACAAGTACCTCGGCCAGGACAACGCCACGGCCTCCAAGGTGCTGAGCAGCATCCTCGACCGGCTCGAGAAGCCGGAGTAGGCGCTACTCCTTCTCCTGCGGGTGCGCGCCGGCGTAGCCGAGCTTGCGCATCTCCTCGAGCTCGTCACCGCTGGGGTTCAGGACCTCCTGGGTCACGAGCGGCGTGAGCAGCGTCTCGAGCTCGGCACGGTGCCGGCGCAGCAGCTCGGCCGGCCAGCTCTCCAGCGCCTGCAAGTCGGCGAGCTCGCCCGGATCCGCGCCCAGGTCGAAGGCGCCGTGCAGCTTGCCCGCGCGCACCGCCTCCAGGGTCTCGTAGCCGATCAGCTTGCGTCGGCCGTCGATCACGGCCAGGGTCGACTTCTGCTGCACGCGGTGCGACTGGAAGGCGAACAGCGGGCGCTCCGCGCCGGGTGCGAGCAGCGAGCGGCCGCGCCAGTGCGCCGGAACCTCCAGGCCCGCCAGGCCAGCCAGCGTGGGCGCGAAGTCGATCAGCGAGACCGCCCGTTCCTCGCGCCCCGCCGGGATCTCCGGCCCGTGCAGGAGCAGCGGAATGCGCAGCTCCTCCTCGAACACACGGTTGGCGTGGAACATGCGCCCGTGCTCGAAGAACGCCTCGCCGTGGTCGCTGGCGAAGAGCAGGTGGCCGGCGCCGAAGAGTGCGCGGGCCTCGAGCTCGGCGCGAAACCTGCCGAACAGCGCGTCGACGTCCGCCGCGCCCGCGCGGTAGAGGTCGCGCAGGCGTTGCGCGACCTCCTGCACCGCCGGATCGGCGGCGGAGAACTCCGCTCCCAGCGGCAGCGCGTCGTAGGCGCGCATCACCTCCGAGGCCATCAGCTCCTCGTAGCTGCGCTCGAGCCGCAGCTCGTCTCCGAAGCGCGCGCGCGTCGCGGCACTCAGCGTATAGGGCGTGTGCGCGGCGTAGGTCTGCACGAACAGGAACAGCGGCCGGCCATCGTCCGCGTCGAGCACGGTCCGCACGCGCTCGAGCGTGCCGCTCTCGCGGCGCTCGTCGAAGCTTTCGAAGCCCTGCGCGAGGCCGTGGCTCTGCGAGACCATCACGCCGTCGGTGACGGCGGCGCAGCGATAGCCGTGGGCGGACAGGAGCTCGGCCAAGGTCTCGACCTGGCTCGGCAGCGGGTTGAAGAAGTCGACCTGGCCGTTCTGGTGCGGGTACACGCCCGAGAACATCGAGGAGTGCGCGGCCAGCGTGTGCGTGCCGGTCGACCAGGCCTGCGCGAAGGTGCGCGCCTCGGCCGCGAAGCGGTCGATCTCGGGCGTGAGCCCGCGCGGGCTGCCGTAGGCCGCGAGATTGTCCGCGCGAAAGGTGTCCGCCAGGAACACCACCAGGTCGGGCCGCCGGGTCTCCGCATCCGGCCGGGACCCGTACGTGCCGAACTCGCGCGGGACGACACTCGGCGCGAGGATCGAGGTGAGGGCCAGCGGACCCTCGACCTCGAACTCGAGGCGCGCCGCGCGCACGCCGCCGCGCGGCAGCTCGACGGCGTGCCACTGGAGGGTCTCGCCCAGGGCCTCGACCGTCGCCAGGCGCTCGAAGATCAGGGCTCCATCGAGCCGCAGGCGAAACGTGTGCGGGGCCATGCGTGTCTCGCGGGCTCCGAAGAGCGGTTCGACTGCCGTGGCGAAGCGCAGGCGCGAGTCGGGCGGCAGCGTCACGGCGAGCTGGCGCGGATGGCCGCTCGGGACCCAGAAGCCCGCTCCGCTCAGGCGCCGGCCGCCGACGCGCGTGCCGCCAGCCTCGCGGCTCTCGTAGGCGAGCGCGGCCCGGAGCTCGGCGCGCTCCGGCGGCTGCTCACCGGCTTCGAGCGCGAGCAAGAGCCGCAAGCCCCTGGTGGAGCTCGTGGCGAAGCGACCGCGCTCGCGTCCGAAGAGCTCGAGGTCGGGCTCGTAGACGAACTCGCGCCCCTCCGCGCGCAGCTGGTAGGGCGCACCGCCCGCGCGAGGGCTGCCGACGGCCAGGATCGGCAGATCGGTCGTGAAGCGACCGGCCTCCGGCTCGGCCTTCCAGGCCGCGCGCTCGAGATCCACCACCAGCCACGCCTCGTCGCCCTCCTGCACGACCCGCGCGCCCCCGTCCACCGCTCCGGACGGCTGCGTGCCCTCGACCACGGCGCGCGCGAGGTCCACGTCCACCGCTCCGGACAGCTGCATGCCCTCGACCACCGCGCGCGCGAGGTCCACCCACTGCGGCTCGTCCGCACCGCAGCTCGCCACGGCGAGCCAGACGATGAGAGGCGCCAACCGCGAAGACTCTCCGGCCGCCCTCACCCGCCGACCTTGCCCGCGAGGCCGCGCTCGCGCTTCTTGCTGCAGGCGGAGCAGGTCCCGAACAGCCGCAGGTTGTGGTAGTGGAGCGTGAAGCCCTTGCGCAGCGCCGCCTCGCGCTGGTACTCCTCGATGCGCTCGTCGCTGAACTCCTCGATCTTGCCGCAGTCGATGCACACGAGATGGTCGTGGTGGCGATGGCCGAGCACGTGCTCGTAGAGCAGCTCGCCGTGACCGGCGTCGAGCGTCTCCAGGAAACCGCCCTCGACCAGCAGGGACATCGTGCGGTACACGGTCGCGCGCGAGACGGTCGAGCCTTCCTCGGCGCGCATCCAGCCGTACAGCGTCTCGGCCGAGAAGTGCTCGTGCGTGGCGAAGGCGCGCTCGAAGATGCGCCGGCGCTGGGGTGTCAGCTTGAGCGCGCGCGTCTTCAGGAAACGCTCGAAGGCGCGCTGGATCGTGGCTTGGTTCACGGGAGCGTGTCCGGCCGCATGGTAGCTCGGACCGGCGTGAGAGGCTCTGGGGCTCAGCCGGGGGGCGGGTAGAAGCGCGCCAGGCGCGCGGGATCGACGCCTGCGGCCCACAGCCCGGTCAGGATCCAGTTCTTGACCGTGCGCCGGACCCGACCCTCGCGCTCCCAGCGGCGTGGCGAGCAGCCGAGCTCGGCCGCGTCCACGTAGGCGATGTGCCCGCAGCGCCGCAGACGGGCAGACAGGTCGAGATCCTCGAACAGGGGCATCTCGCGAAAGCCCCCCACCGCGTCGTAGGCCGCGCGCCGCACGCACAGGCCCGAGTCGCCGTACACCCAGCCGGACGTCACGCGCCGGTTGGCAGCGCGCTCGACCCAGCGGTAGAAGCGCGCTTCGTGCTCGATCACCTGGCGCATGCCGGTGGCGATCACGAGTGGATCAGCGAAGGCCTGGACGAGGGCCGCGAGCGCGCCCGGTGCGAGGCAAGCGTCGGCGTGCAGGAACAGCAGCAATTCGCCGCGCGCCGCCCGCGCGCCACGCGCGAGCTGGGCCCCACGGCCGCGCGTGCCGCGCACCACGCGCGCGCCCAGGCGCTCGGCCAGTTCGGCCGAGCCGTCGTTGCTGCCGCCATCCGTGACGATCCACTCGTGCTCGTGCCCCTGGAGCGCCAGCGACTGCGCGAGCCGCGGCAGGTTGGCAGCCTCGTTCCAGCTCGGAACGACCACGGAAAAACGCGGCGGATTCACCCTGGGAGCGCCGGGCTCCAGCCCGGCTCCGTTTCCGTTTCTTCTTCCCTCTGACCGAGGCCCGGAAGAAAAAGAGAAAGCAGCCGGGCTGGAGCCCGGCGCTCCCGGGTGAAAGGACTAGAGCGAGCCTCCGTGCTCACCGCTCGCCCTGCTCACCGTCGGAAAGGCCGTACCGCTGTGCAGCACCCCATGCGACTCGCTGCCCTCGTCGCCCAGCTCACCCAGCGTGCGCGTGCTGCGCGGGAGGCCGATGTCGCGCCGGCCAAAGCTCCCGCTCCAGTGCACGCGATCGAAGGCCTGGTAGGCGTGCTCGCGCGCGACGTGCACGTCCTCGCCCAGCGCCGTCACGCACAGGACGCGCCCGCCGTTCGTCAGGATCTGCCCGTGGTCACTCCTCGTTCCGCCCTGGAAAACGACCGCGTCCTGCACCTCGGCAGCCTCGCGCAGGCCCTGGATCACGTGCCCCTTCTCGTAGGCCTCGGGATACCCCTGGGCGGCCGCGACCACGCCGACGCACGTGCGTGCATCCCACTCGGGCGGCGACTCCTTCTCCAGCTCGCCGCGCGCCACCGCCAGGAGCAACGGCACGAGGTCCGATTGCAAGCGCCGCACGATGCCCTGCGTCTCGGGGTCGCCGAAGCGGCAGTTGAACTCCAGCACCCGCGGCCCGGCCTCGGTGATCATCAGGCCGGCGTAGAGCAGGCCGCGGTAGGCGATCCCATCGATGCGCAGACCATGCAGCGCGGGCAAGAGCACGCGGCTCTCGATCTGGCGCATCAGACGCTGGGTCACGAACGGGACCGGCGAGACGAAGCCCATGCCGCCCGTGTTCGGACCCGTGTCGCCGTCATGGACCTGCTTGTAGTCCATCACCGGCTCGAGCAGACACAGCGTCGCGCCGTCGGTGAGCGCCAGCACCGAGAGCTCGCGCCCCGCGATGAACTCCTCGATCACGATCTCGCGCCCGGCCTCGCCGAGTTTTTTCTCTTCCATCAGCGCGTCGACCACGCCGCACCCTGCGCGCGCATCCTCGACCACGAACACGCCCTTGCCCGCGCACAGCCCGTCGGCCTTGATCACTTGCGGCCACTGGCTCTGGCTCTCCAGGAACGACTTGGCCGCGCCCGAACGCTCGAAACGCCGCCACGCCCCGGTCGGGATGCGCTGCCGATCCAGGAACTCCTTGGCGAACACCTTCGAGCCCTCCAGGCGCGCGCCCGCCTTGCCGGGCCCGAAGACGAGCAACCCGCCGTCGCGCAGGCGATCGGCCAGCCCGAGCGCGAGCGGATCCTCCGGCCCGATCACCACCAGATCCGGCCGCTCCTCGCGCGCCAGCCGCACCAGCCCGTCCAGGTCGGTGGCCGCCACCGCCACGTTGCGCGCCACTCCCTCCGTACCCGCGTTGCCGGGCGCGCACAGGACCTCGCGCACGCGCGGCGAGGCCGCAATCTTCCAGCACAGGGCGTGCTCGCGACCGCCCGAGCCGACCACCAAAACCTTCAGGGACGCTGCGCTCATGCGGGTCTCTTCGCGTCTCTCAGGTTGTGCTCGTGCGGCCGAGGAGCGCCGCGCCTGCGGCCTCCGCCCGGCGAGAAGGGTATCAGATCCAGGCATTCCTGCGTGCCTCCGACCGCCGCGCCGTCCCAGCACCGGGCCGCCGCGCAGACGCCCGCCCGCTCTGGACTCGCGGTCCGAGCACGCGCGCGCTACGCTCCTCCGTCCTCCGCCGGGGAGTACCTCAGCTGGTAGAGGCGCAGCTTTGGGAGCTGCGAGCCGTGGGTTCGAATCCCATCTCCCCGACCACCCGCCCGGCTCCGCAGCCGCGATCGGGTCCCACCCCACGCAGCTATACTCGCCCCGTCCGAGCGCCCGTAGCTCAGCCGGATAGAGCATCGGTTTTCTAAACCGACGGTCCCAGGTTCGAGTCCTGGCGGGCGCGCCATGGCGCGGTGAGGCCGGTCGCCGTTGCATCTTGGGGGAGGCCTCTGCGATGGTACACCCATGCATCTGCAGAGGGCAGAAGCGCCGCAATGACCGCGCAGCTCCCTGTCTTCGTCAGCTCGGTGCAGAAGGAGCTCGAGGACGAGCGTCTCATCGTTCAGAACCTCATCAACACGGACGCCTTCCTCGCGGCGCACTGCGCGCCCGTGCTTTACGAGCTCGAGCCCGCCTCGCCCGAGAAGGCCCTCGAAGGCTGCCTCGCGGCTCTCGACGAATGCCAGGTCTACCTGCTCATCGTGGGTAGCGAGTACGGCACTCGAATCGGCGACCTCTCCATCACGCACGCCGAGTACCGGCGTGCGAAGAAGAGAGAGTTGCCGATCCTCGCGTTCATCAAGGGCGATCGACGCTTGGTGCGCGAAGAAGGCACGCGCGGCCTCCTGGAGGAGCTGGAGGCCGACGGCCCCAAGTACAAGCGCTTCGGGAACGTCATCGAGCTCCAGAAGGAAGTCCGCGCGGCCTTGGTCAAGCTGCTGGAGAAGCGGTTCAGCATTGCTCCCACGAGCGCTGAAAACGAGATCGCCGAGCACACCATCGAAGCGACCTCGCCCTTCGAATCGCAGCCACTCTCGCGGGTTCGATGGCAGGATCTGGACCATGGCGTCGTGCGCTGGCTGGTCTCGATGGCCGACGACCGGGCGCCAGGTCGTCTCTCGATGGAGGATCTCCTGAAGAGCGCCGTTCTGCGCGGGCTCGTCTGGCAGGACTCCGCTTCCGGCGATCACTACGCAACCGCGGCGGGCATCGTTCTGCTGACCAAAGATCCCTTCCGCGTCGCAGCAAGCCGGCCTCGAACGTCTGCCCTCGGGCCAAAGCGAACGGCGACTGCCCGAAGGTATCGGACCGGCCTTCCCGCTGGGCAACGTCCTTCATCGGCACCCCGAGAACGGACGAGAGCGTGTTCGCCGCGCAGATCGGATTCTGCGCCCACTGCTCGAAGCGGCGCCGGGTGTCTCTCCGCTCTCCCTTCGGAGCCTGTGTCATTGGACGCAGGAGCCCGGGAAAGGCACCTTCGATCTCGAGTATGGGCGCAGAGCGTGCGAGCCAATCATCTGGATCCCTCTGTCACCCTATCGGCGAGCTCCCGATCGAACCATCGTGAGCCCTCGCTCCCCTCGAAGTCATCTCCACGTGTCTTGGTGAACCTCCTCTCCCGCCCTTGGCCTACGGATGCCATTTCCGGTTGACCTTGCTCGTCAACACGTGATCCTCCCATCGCCCCGCGATCCGCAAGTACTTCTTCGCGCGGCCCTCGATGCGGAAGCCGAGGCGGCGCAGCACGCGCGCGCTGCGGCGGTTGCGCGGCAGGTAGTTGGCCATGACGCGGTGGAGGTTCAGCTCGCCGAAGGCGTGCGCGAGCGCGAGCTGCAGGGCCTCGGTCATCAGCCCGCGCCCCTGCGACCTCGCGTCGAGCGCGTAGCCGAGATGGCAGGCCTGGAACGGGCCCCGCACGAAGTTGTCGAGGGTCAGCGTGCCGATCACGCGCTCCGGGCGCGGACGTTCGAAGAGGAACAGACGCAGCGAGCGGCCGGCGCGCGCGTCGCGGCGGTTGAGCGTGATCTGCCGTCGCCAGTGCGCCTGCGTGAACAGCGCGCGGGGGGCGTTCGGCGTCCAGGGCTGCAGGTGACGGCGGTTGCGGCGCAGGTAGGCGAGGATCGCGGGCACGTCCAGCGGCGAGGCCAGCCGCAGGAGGACGCGCTCACCCGTGAGGATCATCTGAGGCGCATCATGGCGCGGCGGAGCGGGTGAGGCCAAGGTGCGGCCGTGCATGCAAGGGAATGAGGCGAGGCTGGATTCGAGCGATAGTTTGCAACCGCTCTCGCGGTGACCCGGTCCACGGTGCCATGATCGAGGCAACAAGAATGAGGCATGCAGGACCGACATCCGGGGGGCCGAATCGTGGCGGGGAGGCAGTCGCAGCCGCCTCATCGCTGCGGATCGGGCCGGCGTATGGAGGCACACTCGAATGAGCCCATCTGTCGAGCCCTTCGGTGGCGAGGTCGTCGTCTACGAGGCCCCGAACGGCGAGGTCCGCGTCGACGTTCGGCTCGAGCGGGACACGGTCTGGCTGTCCCAGAGGCAGATGGCCGAGCTCCTGGAAACCTCGGCCGACAACGTCGGCCTGCACCTCAAGAACATCTATGCGGAGGGGGAACTGGGCGAGGCGGCAACTACCGAGGATTCCTCGGTAGTTCAGGTGGAAGGGCGGCGGGAGGTGCAGCGGCAGGTCCGGCACTACAACCTCGACGCGATCCTCTCGGTCGGCTACCGCGTCAGCTCCAAGCGCGGCACCCAGTTCCGCATCTGGGCCACGCGCACGCTGCGGGAGCATCTGCTGCGCGGGTACACGCTGAACGAACGCCGGTTGCGCGAACGGGGCCTGGGTGAGATCGAAGAAGCGGTTGGCTTGCTCGCTCGGACGTTGACGAGCCATGCGCTGGTGACGGACGAGGGCCGCGCGGTGCTGGAGGTCGTGCAGCGCTACACGCGTGCCTGGCGGCTCTTGCTCGAGTACGACGAGGAGCGGCTCGCGACGGTGCCGGCACGGCCGGTTGCCCCGACGGCAAGGCTGACCCTCGACGACGCACGGACCGCGGCGGCGAGCTTGCGAGCGGACCTCACCGATCGTGGTGAGGCGGGAGCGCTGTTCGGGCAGGAACGCGGCGAGAGCCTGGCCGGGATCGTCGGCGCGATCGAGCAAACCTTCGGCGGCCAGGCGCTCTACCCGAGCGCCCAGGTGCGCGCGGCGCACCTCTTGTACTTCGTCATCAAGGACCATCCCTTCGGCGACGGCAACAAGCGCATCGGGACGCTCCTGTTCCTGGAGTACCTGCGGCGCAGCGGCCTCCTTCTGCGCGCCGATGGAACGCCACGCCTCGCGGACAACGCGGTGGTCGCGCTCGCGCTGCTGGTCGCCGAGAGCGAGCCGCGGCAGAAGGAGCTGATGGTCAGGCTCGTGCTGAACCTGCTCGGGGACGAGACGCGCTAGAACGGCCGGACGTCACGTGCCCAGGAAACGAGCAGGCGCCCTCGTGGGGCTCGAGGGCGCCTGCAATTGGATACCGAGATTGGCGCCGCAAGCGCGCTACTTCTTCTCTTTCGTGAAGCCCGGGAAGGGGCCCGGATCCTTGATCCAGTTGCTGCCGGACCAGTAGTTGACCGTGTTGAAGAGCACGATGTCGCCGATCAGCGCGAGCGGCAAGACGAAGATGTGCATCGGGATGTAGACGACCTCGTTGACCCAGTCCTTCTCGGACAGGTTGGCGTTCCAGTTCTTCAGCGAGTGGTACAGGTTGTCCGGGCCCAGGCAGCCGGAGGTGGCGAAGCCGAGCGCGAGCACGAGGGGGAGCAGAGCCTTCTTCATTCGAGGAGAGACGATGGGGTTGGGGTCGTCGGGGACACCGGCGAGACGCCCTCGCCGGGCGTCGGGAGCCTACCAATCACGGCGGCCGAGTTCCTGCCCCGACCTGCGCGCTCCGAGCGGGGCGTCATCCGTCAGTCGCTCACGATCGGCGCGCAGCTCCTTTCTCTGTGCGGCGCGGCCGCGAGTGCGGCCTACTGTCCGGCCGCCTTGCCCGACAGATCGAGGCGCACGCCCTCGCGCGTGCTGCGCAGGTACAAGGAGCCGTCGCTGAAGGCCGGCATCGACCAGCACTTTCCGCTCAGCACGTCGGCGCGCGCGAGCTCGCGGTAGGCCTTGGGCTGGGCCTCGACCAGCACGACCTCGCCCGCGTCCGAGAGCGCCACCAAAGTGCCCCCCACCAGGATGCAGTTGCCGGCACCGAAACCCTCCTGGGCCCAGCGCTCCTCGCCGCTCGCGAGCTCGACGCACTTCAGCGGGCCCTGGCCGTATTCCTTGAAGCTGAACATGCCGTAGAGGTGGCCGTCCTTCACGACCGGCGTGCTCCAGTGGTTGATCAACTTGTTCGCGGCGCGCCACAGGAGCGCGGGCACGAGCTGCTTGTCCTTGCTCTCGATGCGCCAAGCGGCCGCGCCCACGCCGTAGCCGGCCGAGCAATACACGATGTCGCCGCTCACGACCGGCGAAGCGGCGGTCGAGGTGCGGTACGGGAACTCGGTGCGCCACAGCTCCACGCCGCTCTCCGGCGCCACGGCCACGAGCCCGGATTGCACGAAGAAGAGCACCTGCCGGACGCCCAGGATCGTGGCCGCGATCGGGGTGGCGTGGGTCATGCTCTCGTCGCCGCGCGCCCACACGACGTCGCCGCTCTTGGCGTCGAAGGCGAGCAACGACTCGTCCGCTCCGCCGCCGGCCACGAACACGCGCCCGCCCTCGACCAGCGGCGAGGCCGCGTTCTGCCAGCGGATGTTGCGACCGCTGTGTTCTTCCAGCAGATCGTGCTTCCACAGCGGCTTGCCGCTCGCGGCGTCGAAGCAGAAAAGCCCGAGCAGCGCGTCGAAGGCGAACACGCGCCCGTCCGCCACGCTGGGCGTCGAGCGCGGTCCGTCGCCGCCGTCGTTGCCGTCCGCGCCGGCGCCGGCGCCGCCGTCGTACTCGTTCTTGCCGAGCGGCGCGCTCCATTGCTCCTTGCCGCTCTTCGCGTCCAGCGCGAGCAACACCTCGCGCCCGTCGCGCACCACCAGCGTGAAGGCGCGCCCGCCCTGCACCGTGAAGGAGCTGAAGCCGTCCGCCAGCGGAACCTTCCACATGCTGGGCGGGCCGGCGCTCGGAAAGGCGCGCAGGCCGAGCGCCTCGGGCGAGGAACGGTCGCTGGAAAGACCGTTGTACTGCGGCCAGTCGCCGCCGGCGGCGAGCGCGAGGGCGCTCGTGAGTGCGTGGAGCATGCGGGGTTCCGGAAGGGGGCCGCGCAGTGTAGCGGCCCTCAAGCCGGCGCGCGCAGCCGCCGCACGCCGGTCCACAGCAGGAACGCGGCCAGGCACAGGAGCGAACCCGCAGCGATGGCGTTGACCAGGGCCGGGGCGCTCGCGCTCGCCTTCGCCGCGTTCGCGAGCAGGATGCGCA
>JANOGB010000757.1:0-7671 GCA_031413955.1 Planctomycetota bacterium
TCCGCTTCGCGCGGGCCTTGGACGGAAAAGGAAGCGGAAATCGGAGCCGGGCTGGAGCCCGGCGCTCCCGGATGAGCGACCCCCGCAGGCCTAGTCCAGCAGCCCGCCCTTGCGCGGGATCTCGGCCTGGGCGCGCAGCACGATCGCGCTCGTGGGTTGCAGCGTCACGCGCACGAAGCGGTGCGTCGCGTCGGGCGCGGTCAGGTCGGGCTCGCTGCGCACGACCACCACCTCGACCGGGCGGTCCTTGGGGCGGTTCTTCCAGAGCTCGCTGAGCTGCTTGGCCGAAAAGACGTCGACCCCGTCGAAGCTCCACAGCAGGTCACGCGAGCGCAGATCCTCCTCGGGCGCGGCCTTGGTCACGCTCAGCACGGCCCAGTGGAGCTCGGGCGGCATCTCCAGGGCGAGCACGTGCTCGCGCCAGCCGGGGATGAGCGCGTTCATGTCCTCGCCGGTCGCCTCGAGGAAGAGCTCGGCCGCCGGCTTGGCGCCGGCGCCGTTCGTCAGCTGCACGAAACGCGCGAAGCGCGCGCGGCTCTCCGCGCCCGGGCGGTGGATGAGGTAGTGCACGAAGCTCCAGGCCATGGCGTACTCCTGGCCCTTGAACTGGTCGTCGGGCACGGCGAGGAAGAGCTCGGCAGCCGAGAGGTTCTTGCCGCTCCTCAGGACCGACTGGGCGTTGGTCAGGCGCTCGGTCGAGATGAAGCCGGGCGTGATCGTGTTCGTGGCGCGCGAATAGGAGCAGCCCTCGAAGTAGGTCGCCAGCGCCTCGTTCAGCCACTTGGGCGGGCTGGCGCCCGGCAGGAGCGAGAGGAAGAACTGGTGCGCGCCCTCGTGGAAGACGGTCGAGTAGAAGCCGCCCGGTTCAGTCTCCTCGTAGTACACGACCAGCACCGAGCCGCCGACGATGAAGCCCGGGTTCGTGCGCGGGCGCGGCTTGCCGTCCTCGGGCTCGTTGACCGAGTAGGCCTGGAAGCCGTCGTAGATGCGGATGTCCTTGTTCCCGGCGGCCTTGCCGGACAGCCCGAAGTCCTCGGCGAAGACGCGCTTGTACGTCTCGAACAGGGCGTCGAGGAACGGCTTGATCTCGAGCTCGATCCGGTAGCGCGGGACGTTGGTCTCGATGCGGTAGTACTTCGACTTGGTGTTGTAGTTGTCCTTCCAGTCGAGACCCTTCGCGTCCTCCTTCTCCCACTTCTTCAGATCCTTCTCGACGCTCTTCGGGTACCACTGGTCGTGGTAGCGGAGGAAGCCCTTCTCGAGCGCCTGCGCCGGCGTGCCCCACTCGCCGTTCCCGAGATGCACCTGCCCGGGATGATCGCGGTTCTGGACGGCGGGCGAGAGCAACAGGGCGAGGGTGAACGCGCACCACATGGCGCGCGACGATAGGTCGAGTGCGCGGTACGGGCAATCCTTCCGCCGGGAACGCCAGGCTCCAGCCTGGCTCTGTTCCCGATCTCATTCCGCGGAGCAGTGAAGAGTCAGAGCCAGGCTGGAGCCTTCCCGGCCGACCGTCACTGCGGCGGATCGAGGAAGATCCGGTGCAGCACCAGATCGCGCTGGTCGCCATCGCCGTTGAGATCTACGCCCTGTCCCTCCTCGGAGACGGTCACCACCGCCTGTCCGCCGGACGCGAGCCCGCCTCCGCCAGCCGCCAGGCCCAGGCTGCGCACCGCTCCCGTGCTGCCCTCGTAGAGCGCGAACACCCGGTCGAGCCTGTCCCCGTCGCCGTTCCGGTCCCCCGCGCTCTCGGCCTCGAGCACCAGGGCCCGCTGCCCATCCTCGCTCGCGAGCACGTGGCGGACGTCGAATCCGGTCCGGCGCACGAGACGCGTGCTCGGATCCCAGACGATGAGCTCGTTCTCGACCAGCACCGTTTCACGGAACACCTGGCGCGCCCCGAGCAGCTGCTCTCCGAACGCGGCAAGCCACGTACCGCGGAAGCCCAGATTCACGCTCCTGCCCGTGCTGGCATCGAGGACGTTCGGGACGACGGAATGGGTCTCGCCGTCGCGATCCAGGTCGCCCTGGTCCCATTCCGCGACCCTCACTCCGATCCAGCGCCCGGCCTGGACGAACGAGTCGACTTCGAGCGCGACGGCCGTGTCGAGGACGCGCTCGGAGCGCGGTTCGTAGAAGAGCGCGACGGTGTCGTCCGTGTCGCCGTCGCCGTTGCGGTCGAGTCCCTGCTCGGCCGCGGTGAGCAGGAATGCCTTCGAATCGTCGCCGGGGTTCACGAAGGGATTCACGAAGGAAGCCTCCGTGATGCCGGGGATGCGCATCTGGCCGCTCCGCAGGTCCAGCGCCACGAAGACCTGGTCCGCAGCGTCGCCGTCGCCGTTCAGGTCCTGGCCCTGGTCCTCCTCCCCAATGTTGAGGCCCGCGAAGCCGTCCAGGACGTGCACGTACACACCGCCGTTGAGGGTCGTGTTCACGATGCGGCCCGAATCCGCGTCGTACCGGTGGAGCACGTGGAAATCGTCTGCGTCTCCATCTGCGTTCAGATCGAAGACACCGTCCTCGTTGCGCGTGAAGAACACGAGTCTCCCCTGCACGGCGACCGGCGCCGCGGCCTCGTCCGGAAGCGTGGTCAGGCTCCCGTCGCGCGCATCGAAGACGTGCAGGAACGTGCCCGTGGCGTCCCGCGAGGTGAGCGCCACCAGCTCGCCGCCGAGCTTGAAATCGTCATGCTCGAAGGACAGGGCTCGCACGACGCCCGTGCGCCGGTCGAGGATCCGGGTGCTCACCTCGCCCCGGATCCCGTCCCCGTCCAGGTCCCGGCCCGTCTCCGCTTCGCTGATCTGGAACACGGCGAGCTTGTCGTTGCCGCCGAGGCGCGGGGGCCGCACCACCGCCTCGACCAAGGTCAGTTCGGGGTAGGCGAGGTTCGTATTGGTCAGCGTTCCGCTCCCGAGGTCGAGGACGTGCAGCACCAGGCCGGTCCTGTCACCGTCGCCGTCGAGGTCGCGTCCCTCGCCCGCCTCGGATACGCCCACGAGCCACTGGTCGCCCGAGCCGAACAGCGAGCCGACCGCCAGACCCAGGTTGACGGCGAGCTCCTGCGCCTGGGACGACGAGTCGGGATCCGACGAGGAATGGCAGCCGGCGAGTGCGAGCAGGACGAAGGCCGAAGATTTCGAGCGCATGGTGGATTCTCCGGGAGTCTCAACCCCCCGGGGCATCGAGGAAGATCTGGTGCAGGACCTGGTCGAGCAAGTCGCCGTCGCCGTTGAGATCCACGCCCTGCGCGGCTTCGGGGACGAGCACGACCGCCATTCCGCCGGGGGCGAGGCGGTCGACGAAGGAACTCGTCCCGAAGGAACTCGTCGCCACGCGCAAGCTGCGCACCGTCCCCGTGCTGCCTTCGTAGACCGCGAGCACGAAGTCGAGCCTGTCCCCGTCGCCGTTCAGGTCCTCGGTCGTCTCGGCCGCATGGACCAGGGCCCGGTCGCCCGAGCTGCCGAGCACGCCGAGGACGTCGACGCCCGTACGGCGCACTCTGCGGGCGCGCGGATCCCAGGCGAAGAGCTCGCTCTCGAGGAGCACGTCGCCGTCGATCACGACGCGCAGCCCGAGCAACTGTTGCTCGAGCCCCGCGAGCCACGACCCGCGGAAACCCAGGTTCACGCTCCGGCCTGTGCGCGTGTCGAAGACGTGCGGAACCGAAGACTCGATGCGCCCGTCACGGTCCAGGTCCAGCTCGCCCTGCTCCTGTTCCCCCACCGGCACCCCGATCCAGGCCCCGGCCTGGACCAACGCGGAGTATGGCACAGCCAGGGCGGTGTCGAAGATCCGGTCGGAGCGCGGCTCGTAGAGCAGTGCGACGAGATCCGCCGTGTCGCCGTCTCCGTTGCGGTCGAGATCCTTCTCGGGCACGGTGAGCAGGAAGCCCTTCGAATCGGGATCGAAGAAAGCCGCGAACGACTCGCCGTCGAAGCCCGCGTCGAAGCCCGGGATGCGCGTCAAGCCGTTCGTCGCTTCCACCGCGACGAAGACCACGTCATCGGCATCGCCGTCGCCGTTCAGGTCCAGGCCACCCTGCTGGCTCTCCGAGACGCCGAAGCCCGCGAAGCCGTCCTGGATGGTCAGAGTGCCTGGCCAGATGGCGAAGGAAGTGTTCACGACGCGGCCCGAATCGGCGTCGTACAGATGGAGCACGGCGAAGTCGGAGGCATCGCCATCCGCGTTCAGATCGAAAACGCCCGCCTCGTCCCGCGTGAAGGCCACGGTGCTTCCGTGCGCGGCGAGCAGGTTTGAGGGGGCGAGCAGGACTGCGGGCTCGATCGGCAGCGTGGTCAGGCTCCCGTCGCGACCGTCGAAGACGTTCAGCGCTTCGTTCCCGACTTCGTCGCGTGTGAAGAAGGCGAACAGATCGTCGCCGAACGCGAGCCCGCCGTGCACCGCGGAGAGATTCGTCAAGGCGCCCGTGCGCCGGTCGAAGGTCCAGGTCGTCACCTCGCCCGGAATGCCGTCTTCGTCCAGATCCCGGCCGGTCTCCTCTTCGCTGACCTGGAACACGGCGAACGAGTCGTTGGATCCGGACCGGAGCGGCGGGTCGTGGTCGAAGGGGAGCCGGCGCGGGAAGGCGAGTGCCGTGTTGGCCTGGGATCCGCGCTCCAGATCGAGGATCTGCAGCACGACGCCGGTCTTGTCACCGTCGCCATCCAGGTCGCGCCCCTCGCCTTCCTCCGAGGCGGCCACGAGGCGCAATGCGCCCGTGCCCGACACGCTCACGGCCGCGAGCCCGAGATTGACCACGAGCGACGTGGGCTCGGGCACGGGATCGGAGTCCGACGAGGAGTGGCAGGCGGCGAGAACGAGCAGGACGAGGGCGGGGGCTTTCGAACGCATGGGGAGTCCTCCGCCGCGAGCTGAACAACAAGCGTGCCGCGGCTCGGCCCCCATTCGCGCTCGCTCGAATGGACTTGGGTCGCCCGAGAGAGCGGGGACTGCGCGCAATCGCTCGGGTGTGACCTGGACCGATGCCCGACTACGGAGGTCCGCGCCTCAGGGACCGCCGACGAGCGAGGCCCCTTCGAACATCTGGGCCACGGGCACGATCTGCACGTTCTGCGCCTGGATGCCGAGCGGGTAGCGCTCGATCTCCTTGTCCTCGGCCAGGATCGAGTCCGGCTTCGGCACGGTGCCGTAGTCGATCGGGCTCGGCGCACCGGAGGTGAGCGCTTCCTTCAGCTTGGCCGCGTTCGCGGTCACGAAGGCGAAGGCCATGTTCTCCGGCTTCAGGTACTTCTTGACGGCCGCATTGACCTCCTCGAGGGTGAGCTCGCCCATCCGGCGGCGGAACTTCGCGAGGTGCGCCTCGTCGAGCCCGTAGTAGCGGTCGTCGACCGCGTAGCCCAGGCGCGCCTCGGTGTCCTCGGCGAAGTGCAGGCAGTACTTCTGCAGGAAGCCCCTGGTGAACTCGAAGTCCTCGCGACTCATGCCGTTCTTCGCCAGCGTCTCGACCTCGCGCAGCGCCGCGCGCAGCGAGAACACCGCGCGCTCCTCGGGCACGGGCCGGACCCAGACCTCGAACATCTGCGCGCGCCGGCCGACGCCGGTGGGCGGCTGCTGGCGCTGGCCGCCGTTCGGGAAGGCCTCGACGTAGGAGTAGTTGCCGTAGTTGATGCCGCGCGCCTCGCGGATCACCTGATAGAGGTGGCTCGAGGAGTTCCGGTGCTCGCCCAGCCACGAGTTCGCCAGCCACAGGGCGTAGAACTCCTTCGAGCCGCGGTGCACGTCGATCGGGAAGCCGAACGAGATCGCGGTCGAGGGCCCGGGCTTCTCGACGATCAGCGCGTGGCGGCCCTGAAGCGGCTCGACGACTGGCGCCGGCGCCGATGCCGGCTTGCCGGAAGGCAAGCGCGCGAGGTCGGCCTGCACGCGGGCGAGCAAGCCCGCGGAGTAGGCGCCGCCGAGCGCCAGGACCATGTTCGACTGGGTGAAGTGCGCGCTCCAGAACTCGCGCGCGTCGTCGAGGTCGAGCGCCTTCAGCGACTGCACCGTGCCGAGCCCGGGGTGTGCGTAGCGCGTGCCGCGGAAGACGCGCGCCACCAGCGCGGCCTTGCCGAGATCCTCGTCCGACGAGTAGCGCAGGCTCTTCTCGAGCGCGTTGACGGCCGCGTCGCGCAGGCGCTCGAAGTCCTCGGCCCGGAAGCCGGGGTTGAGCACCGCGTCCGCGAAGAGCGCGTAGAACTCGGCCGCCTTGTCGCGGTGCACCGAACCCGTCACGACCGTCATCTCCTTGTCGACCGAGACGCCGTAGCCGGCCGCGAGCGGGAAGAGCTCGGCCAGGATCTGGTCGTAGCTCTTCGCCTTGGTGCCGCCCTCGCTCAGCAGGTCGCCGACCAGCGACGCCAGGCCCTCCTTGCCCGGCGGATCGTCCTGGCTGCCGACCTGGAACCACAGCTTGAAGACCACGTTCGGATCCTGGGGCACCGGGAAGAGCACGGGCTTCGCCGCGAGCTCGGCCTGGACAGGCGGAGCATCCTTCGCGTGCAGCAGCGCCACGGTCGCGTTCTCCGGGCGCAGCCAGGCGCTCGCAGCAGCTTGCAGGTCGGCGCTCGTCACCAGGTCGAGCGTGGTGTACTGCTCCTCGATGCACTCGACGCCGCCGGTGATCGCGAGCGGATAGGCGAGCGCGCTGGCGACGCCGTCGGGCGTGGAGAGGCCGGTGAGGAAGCCGTACTTCGCGCGCGAGCGGATCTCGTCGAGGCGCTTGGCGGGCACGGACTCGCGCGCGAGCCGCGTGATCGCGTCCCAGATCTCGCCCTCGATGGCGGGCACGTCGGCCGGGTCCTTGACCATCGCGTACACGGCCCACAGAGACGGATCGCGGCTCGGGTTGAAGGAAGCGCCCAGGGTCTCGAGGCGCTGCTCGTCCAGCACCAGCTTCTTGTAGAGCGGCGAGGTCTCGCCGAAGGCGAGCTCGCCCAGGAGCTGGCCGGCCAGCATGCGCCGGTCCTTGGGCAAGAAGCGCTCGCCCTTGAAGGCGAGGCACAGGATCGGGAGCGTCTGGCCCTCGAACGGCACGGTGATGCGGCGCTGCGCGGTCTGGGGCGGCTCGGCCGGCACCTTCGGCGCCACGTAACCGCGCTTCCAGCCGGCGTAGTGCTGCTCGATCAGCGCGAACGCGTTGGCGGGCTCGACGTCGCCGGTCACGAACACGATCACGTTCTCGGGCCGGTAGAAGCGCTCGAAGAACGTCTTCGAGTAGGCGAACTGCTCGGGCATCTTCTGGATGTCCGCCTCGAAGCCGATGGTCGTGTGCTTGTAGGTGTGCACGTCGAAGGCCGCGTTCTGCAGCGCCTCGAACAGCACCGAGAACGGGCTCGTGCGGGACTTCCGGTACTCGCCGTAGACCGCGCCGGCCTCGGTCTTGAACTGCGTCTCGTCGTACTGGAGGTGCTGGAAGCGGTCGGCCTCGACGTCGACGACCGTGGCGAGGTCCTGCTTCGCGAACGAGAGGTGGTAGGCGGTGATGTCGTCGTTGGTGAAGGCGTTGGCGTCCGCGCCGATGCCGTTCGTGATCGAGTCGTAGTCGGGGTGCTTCTCCGTGCCGCGGAACATCATGTGCTCGAAGAAGTGCGCGAAGCCCGTCACGCCGGGCTCGACCTCGTCGCGCGAGCCGGTGCGCACGATCGACCAGTAGCTGACGAGGCCGTCGGAGGG
>JANOGB010000758.1:0-25108 GCA_031413955.1 Planctomycetota bacterium
GCCCGTCGTTGCGACGTCGGCGTTCAATGCGCTCAGCATCCTTCATGTTGAGAGGGAAGTGATTTACTTCTGAGTAGCATTCAGGCTCAAAAGAAAAACGAACATTAGCTTCCTCACAATTTTCTTGAAAACGAGACATCAGTATGCCGATAAGTTCGTCGCTATATGGCACCGACGCTCCCCAGTCTCTCCCTCCAATGGGACGCGAACCCCATCCACGGCTTTCCGTATTCATCGGGCTGCAACAGAGACACTAAGAAATTCAAGAAAGAGCAAAACCTTACTCCGGTACTTACGTTGCAACACAGTTCATGAAGATTGGATGAGGACCCATGGTATCATTCGCAGGTAGGCTATTTCTAATCAAGACTTTCCCCAACGATCTACCAACTGAAAGTCGTGGGGGGCGTCTTCTTGGCCAACGTGGACTACTTACTAGGATATGTCGATTGATGTCGTGGCTCTGGCTGTCAACCGAACAACGGGATTTTTTGCAAACAAGGTTCTCTAGCGAGAAACGAGATTGGTTCTTGTGATCTGATTCCTGCGCTGGAAGAGTGACTGATCGATTGTCATGCTTTTGTTCAGACGTTTCATTGACTGACAACGAGGACACACGAGCAGCAAGGTCATCTTCTGTTAAATCTGGTTTGGGTTCGCTGAAATAGTGGTGTGAGTGATAATTCAGTATCGATTGTTGAGAAACGACGTACGGTACAACGTCCATGGCCTTTACACTTTCGAAAAGGTGGCTTCGTGGCGCGATCGTTGTCCCTGCCGCAAAGATAGATTCCAAAGCAGATGATCTGTGTTCCTGTTCTGGGACTTTATACTCGTTCAGAGCATCCTCGAGTGTTTCTAGAATTCTCGAGCCTCGATCCTCAGAGATTTGCACGAAGGAAATACTCATGCCTGCCGAACGAACGGAAAATCCAAGCTGATCTTTCGCCCATGACATAAACGCAGCTCGTCTTTGCCTTGGCCACAAATTAACCGGTGGTGCAACTTTCCAGGTGCGGTTACCGAAGCGCTTCTGAGATTTAGCCTCTTTGCGAAGCTCATTGACAAGAAAGCGTAGATCTTCAATGCTAGCCATAGTATTAACAACATGTTTTGTTTTGCTAGGAAGAGGAGTCTTTGTCTCTTTCTCGACTTCAAACGACGTATCTGGGGAAGGAATCAGTGTAATTGATTCATCGTCTGTACTGTGCTCCATTGGATCGTCGAAAGGTCGCTGAATCGTTTCTGTGGGAGAGAATATACAAGATCGCCGGCTTCCCGAAAAGTCTGAGCTGGCTCCGCTGTAGGTGACCCAATCATCACCGGGGTCTGAATTGAAAGGTGATCCATCTGGACCTCGCTTCCGTCGAGAAGATGTCGTATTCGGAGTGGTTGTCATCATTGTCGCTTCCGTTGTAGCTTTTTTCAGGTCTACTATGCGATTTACAGAGGGCGATGGATCGCTTGGAGCAAGCCAGTGAAGGTCTGGTGGTAGGTTCATCGACAGAGTCTCTGGTAGTGCTTTCGATGAAGGAGGAGCTGCAACAGAATGGCGACGAGCTCTCAGCTTCTTCCGTTCTCGGCATGCATCAAGTGACTCGAATTCATCGATATTGGGGTGAGTATTTTCAAGGTTTGACCATGAAGAGTTGGACAGATGTGGAAATCCAAGGCTGGAAAACGAGCCACTGCTTTCTGTTTCGCTTGCAGTTGATCGATGTGTAGCGAGTGAGAAGGAACGCTGGATAGGCTTCCTTGGTTTGTTGCCAGTCACATTGGACAAACCGCTGCCTCTACCAGCATCACAAATGCTGTGACTCCGACTTGGTGGTTGCCTCAACGGTGGTGGTAACGGCTCCTCAATTTCGCCGAGACAGTATATATTGACACAGTCTGATGTGTCAGCGAGACGGCGACGAACGGCTCCATGAATGTCATCGTCCTCGTTGTGATAATTCAAGCCATCTTCACGAGCTTTCCTGAACCCTGCTGCTGCGATTCGTCCTTGGCCATCAGGGGCAGTGCGACTTGAAGTTCTTCGTCCCATACCACCATTACGGCCAAAGAATCCACGAGCCTTTGTTTGAGCTTTTTCAAATGCAGTTTCTCGAGGTTTGCTGAAGTCCAGAGCCTCTTCGTACAATTTATTGTCTGCCAATGCTGACAACCCTGCTTCGTCATCGGCTTGAAAATCGCTTCGTTCAAAGATGGAATCCATGTCTCCCGTTCCACAACCTCTGCTGAGGAAAGGCCACGGCAGATCCAAACCAAACACTCCGTTCCAACAACCACACACACACTAACACCTCAACGAAAGATCATGAAAAATAATCAAGTCCCCTTGGCAAGTTGTTAGCGGCGCGGTTCGCAACCGATGACATTCAAATTGTGTCAGGGCTATTGTAACCTTACCAACGTCTGGGTCACAAAAACAACTAAATATCTATTTTGGTACACAGAGTACGTACATGGTGCGGCCTGTTGTCTCGCCACAGCAACTGCTCTCTGCGATGCCATCTTCAACAAGCAATCGCATCGTCGGTACCCAAAAGCTACTGATGATGATGTTCCTTCGTCACGCCATTGGCTTTAACGGCCATTCTGTGTCAAACGCTGGCTGCATTTCGAAAATGGCGGGACAAACCAGTAGTTGCTTAACCGACGACAAGGACCTTCCGATTCCACGGGCTGCGGTTTCTGTGTGCGTTCGCTGTCGAGACCATTACCTCCTTGTCCAACGAGGCAAAGCGCCCAATGCGGGTATGTGGTCTTTTCCGGGTGGTAAGCTAGAATACGCCGAAACTACTTTGGACGGAGCACGTAGAGAACTGGACGAAGAAACGAAAGGTTGGCCACCACATGCTGTTTTGCAATGGCATCAAAGACCATTCGATACGACGGACACCTTTGGGGAAGGCTACCACTTTGTGATCGCTCATTGCTATGCAGAAGTATTGCTCGGCGCAAACGATCCATTGCCAAAAATTGCACCATCAGATGACGCAGCAGATGCCATATGGTTTAGAAGAGACAACATTCAAGCTCTGGAGGAATCGAATGCTGCCACTACTGGCTTATGTCATGTCATTGATCGCGCTAAGGCCTTGCTCGATGCAAATTTGCTACAAATGAATCAACCTGAATAACCCAAATTCACGTCGTGGCTTGTCTTTCTTGCACAACGCACATGTTGCGGCTGCATTATCCGTGACCGTATTATCCGTGGCCGCCTTCGGCAGGTGGCAATAACTCAGCGGCATTACCGCTGACCTGCGACAAGTGTATCTCGACGTAGCTGTGTTCGTTGCCCCATGCACATATTAGTCTGGCATGGGGAATTGCGGACGATCCATTTGAGAGCTACATCTGCAACATCCCTGAGCTTACTTGCTACCGGTAGTTCGAGCACATTTCTGCCGAGAACTATTTTAATCCACTGCAAAGCTGGCATCGACAGTTGAAACAATATTCATCTTTCAAGAATTGTCTTCTTTCAATTGCGTTATCAGCGTCGCAGTAACTAATACAAATCTCTTCTCCACTCGCAATATCTCGATTTGCGTATAGATGTAGCGTAGTTCTTGTAAAGGTCTGTCGAGTGTTTGGGACACATGAATGGTTGATTCGATAGGCGGGATGTTGATACAGGCCTATTCCCAGAGCCTCTCCAACACTGGAAACGATGGAAAACGAATTGTATTTAATGGCATTGTGAATCAAAGTGATTCGTTCTGGGCTCGGTAACTTTGATGGGTAAGACATCAAGAATAGCTGTTGCACTAGACCAGAAATAGCTTGGTAATGGATGGATCCTTCTTTCGATAGAGAGGCTTCGTGGCTCTGCATCTCATCAATAGTTTTTATACCTAGTAGCTCAATTCGAAAGATAAGAATGGCAGTCGGCAGTATTTCAACAGGTGAATTGGGAGCATAAAATGACTGCAGGACTCGTGCGACCGCATTTACTTCGTCGGTCAACCATGAAGGAACACAATCTTCTGGCAGACTCCTTGTGGATGTCTTCGGAATCTTGCACCCATGACTACATACTATCGTGGGATATTTTGGATTCGTCGAGACAACGATAGCTTCGGACAATGAAACAATGTCAAAGCATAGTGCGCAATGCGTTTGCCGGCGTTGACGAATAAGCACAGGAGGAACTAGCGGTTCAAAAACAGCTATCTCCTGGGCTTTCGCTATGAATTCCCCCGCTCGAACTGCCTGTCCCTTTCCCTCAATGTACACTACGTCCAATCGCCGTCGAACCGGACTAGTGGGAGATGGATCTCTGCAGACTTTGCGATGAATCCGATAATGAGCTCGTTGACACTTTTTGTCATGATAGAAGACAGATTTACAGCGTGTGCAACGAAGCAAAGGCTTAGCACTCTTTGGTGAGAGACCACAAGCTCCGCAAACTTCAAATGGTTCACGTTGCATCCCAGATTTTTGATCCCAAACGTGGGACACCAATGCCACCAAAAGCTCGCTTCTCAAACAAAACCAATTTGCCATAGACGTATGCATGATAACCTTGATCCCTATCTAAGAGGTAGGCCCTATTTGACTAGAGACTGCGTACTACGACAATATTGGCGGACAATAGTCATTTTGTCGAGAGGGCAGACTCTCCATCTCCCATTCGCCATTGGTGCAATTCAGAAAGCAGTTAACATCTCAAGCGAAGTTTTTACACTCAAGCCATACAATTATCATGTCAGAAGCAGTACCAGAAACGCACCCCGCGACCATCCCCATTCAGACCAAAGGAATCGCATCAGAGGAAACCGGTGTTCGTCAAACACAACAAGGCTTCAAGCCCCCTCAGCCCATGCCCGGAATGCTCACCAAGGAGATGGCCGAGGCCGCAGCGAAAAAGTACACGAAAGACAAGAAGAAGATTCAAAAAGCTTGTGCGAAACTAGAACCCCGAGAAAAATCATCAGGATGCACTTGTGTTATTATGTAATGGGCTTGCCTCATGTGATTCCATGATGAAGATACTAAATGAGCATAGTTATTCCGTATTAGTTTACGTGGCGGACATGAATTGTTAAGCGAGAGGTTTGGGGTTGCCTGACACCATTCTTGACAAGGCGCCGTAAGCACAAAAGACTTAACTTTGCGCTATGACCACCTTTATCACAACCAATTTTCTCTTGCGACAATATGTTCGCAATGGATTTTCCTCGAAAGTGTGGCTGAGAAGTCGATTGATGTACACGCAGGACCATCACCAATTCGATCCCCATCATTATTGGCACTCACGAATTGTTGCTTTCCGACAAAGGCCTATTCTCCAACGCATCGGCTATGTTGTTCGTCTTATTAGAATACCCGTCATAGCGGCTGGAATATTTTCTTTGGGTTACCACCAAGGAGTGATTGAGAGTCAGAGGAATCCACAATTTTTTCAGCAGGAGCTCTTGGACGCTATTTTGAAGGAAAGCTTCCCCGAAGGAGATGTAAAGGTGGAGATTTTGTCGGAGTTTGATGTGCAAGGTCGTGATGCCGCCAATAAAGTAACCAAGTCAAGAAATCATCAAGTGGCGAATGTGGCAACCAAGATTATACATCAAGCAAGGCTTTACATTAAAAATGAGCTGCAAAAGGCCGAATCCGAAGCTCGTACATCGTTGCTAGAGACAACAAAGAACATGAGCGAAGAACAGATCTTAAAGAAAATCTCACTATCAAAGGAAGTCAAGAAATGGACATCCGCCAAACTACGTGTCATTGGCACAGAATTGGACACGGAACCGTGGAGGTTTATCTTTGTCGAGGGCCCCCCTCCGAATGCGTGGGTAGCCGAGCTGCTTCCCAAAAGGATATTCATCACGACTTCTTTGTTGGAATTTGCTGATACGATCGATGAAGTTGCATTTGTCTTGGGTCATGAATTGAGCCACTTCATTCATGGGCATGTATCACGGAGCAATCAAATATCAAAGAACCTCAAAACAGCAGAGATACTTCTCTTAACTATGGACCCTACAGAGGGAATGCTTGCCTTTGGGGTCATTGCAGTTCTGGATATGATCCGCAGGACCATTGAGGCTTCCTACTCTCGGGACCAGGAAAACGAAGCGGATGATCTTGGTTTGTTGCTGGTCAATGCGTGTGGCGAGTATGATTTGGAAGCCGGGTCCAAGTTTCTGTATCGCCTTCACAGATACGAATGTAAATCGGTTGTGCCCTTGCTTGATACACACCCGCCAAGTCTTGAGCGAGCGCGCAATCTTTACAATTCATCGAAAGAGCTTCAGCAGAAAAATGCAACCATCCCAAGTGTTGACCCTTCGTCCTAACTAGATTTACTTTCATATGGCCACTTTCTTAGGATCCATTTTTCATCGAACAATCGTCATGCAAGGATCACAGCCACAGCCCTCCTGTTTACGCAGTTCTCGGAGTTGTACCAAATCACCTGTGGGAACTGTGAATGACACGTTTGGGATTCCTTCACGCTTTTGACATCAAGAATCGCAATACGATAATGGCGTATACGTACTCTCCACAGAAACTTCTACAATCCTTCGATCGCTTGAAGGATAAAGAAGAAGAGCTTCTAGAGCGTACTCTAGATGATGATTTGATGGACCGTTCTGAAATCAAGGATGCCTTCGTTGTAGCTGCAACACAGATTTCGGGCGCTTCACTTCCCGACAGTGATGTTGCTGGGTTTTGTTTTCGGGCGGAGAATGCTATCGAACAAGCTGTCCAGCTAGGTGCAAACCTAGTGCTTCTACCGGAGCTATGGAGTGGTCCCTACTTTTGTCAATCGCAAGAACCAGATCTAATGATGCTTTCCAACACGTTAGAGTCGAGCATCTTAATCAAGCGCATGAAGCAACTGGCCAAACTTTACAACGTAGTGTTGCCAGTCAGCTTTTATGAGAACAAGAATAATGTTTTCTACAATTCTGTTGCGATGATCGATTCGGATGGGACAGTACTCGGAGTATACCGGAAAAGCCATATCCCTGATTCTGTGGGCTACATGGAAAAGTTTTACTTTACTCCTGGAGACACTGGCTTTCGCGTATTCGATACCAAAGTGGGAAAAGTGGGCGTGGCTATTTGTTGGGATCAATGGTTTCCAGAAGCAGCTCGCGCAATGGCACTGCAAGGAGCAGATGTTCTATTGTATCCCTCTGCTATTGGCAGTGAACCACTAAATGCAAGTATAGATTCGTCCGGGCACTGGCAACGCGTCATGCAAGGACATGCCGCAGCGAACATGATTCCGGTTGTAGCATCGAACCGTTGGGGCACTGAAATTTTGCTGAACGTGGATGGGACGGAACGACAAAGAATCACATTCTACGGAAAATCCTTCATTACTGACAACACCGGAAAGATAGTTCAAGAATGTGCTCCAGCCACAGATGCTGAACCAGTTAGCGTCGTTGTATATCAATTCGACCGCCAGCAAAACTTTCGAGAACGAGCCTCTTGGGGCCTCTTCCGCGACCGACGCCCTGATCTTTATCAAGGTATTCTTACAAAAGACGGGCAGACCAAGATGCAGGATCCTTAACAGCAGTCTTGTGCCGAGTCGTAGTACCAAAATGCAATCCAGCGTTGTTTTTGATTTCTTGAGGTAGTCATAGTTGCCGGTCTTAATGAAAGCCTGCTTGATTCCAATCCTGGCTCTAGGAGTAGTTATGGACCAACCGATTTCATCTATGTGCCGGTATGGACGGCTAGTTTAGCATTCAACACGTGCTTCGGCCGTACATAAGTCGTGGTACAACACACGTAATGAAAGTCTTTCTGATTGTCTTCCTGTCCTTTACGATCGCGTTTGCGTTGGATGCACCAGATGCTTGTGTGACGGTATTAGTCTACAACGACCTAGAGTGCAATGGCGAACCTCTTCGTGAGATGACGTTTCCCACTTGGTCGAAGCCTGGATCGCCATGTTGTGAGTGAAAAAGTTAGACAAAAGCGTTTCCTACCGTACTCACAAACAATGCATTTTCTTGATATTCACTTTGCAGACCACGATGCTTCACTTCCACATATGTCAGTCCAAAGTCAGTGGTGCAACAAGGAAACTGGCAATTGGCACGAAAATCTCTTTGTCGGCAATGAAAAATGCGAAGAGACATGGTTTGCCAAGTCGATCGACTTGACCTTCACCACCGACTCGTGTGTTGGGGGCATGAAGCTGAAAGAGTGTCAGTTTCACAAGTATTGCTCGACCCTTGACGATGTCCCATGGCCAAACTTCAAAACGATAGTCAAAGCCAAGACAATGCTCAGGGGAAGTGAGGTTCTGTCGGTCTAATGTAGTGACGGAAGCAAGATGGTATCAAGACGGCGGCCCGTTCCCCGAGCACATCGCCATCATCATGGACGGCAACGGGCGCTGGGCCGAGGAGCGCGGCCTCAGGCGTGTGTTCGGGCACCGCGCGGGTATCGATTCGGTGCGCGAGATCACCACCGAGTGCGCGCGCATGGACGTCCGCAGCCTGACCCTGTACGCCTTCTCGGTCGAGAACTGGAAGCGCCCGCGCGCCGAGGTGCGCTATCTGATGCGCCTCTTGCGGCACTTCCTGGTGGAAGAGCGCGGCACCCTGATGGAGAACGACGTGCGTCTGGCCTGCATCGGGCGCCTCGACGACCTGCCGCGCGAGGTCCTGACCGAGCTGCGCGCGAGCGAGGACCTGACGCGCGCGAACCACGGCATGCGTTTGCGCCTCGCGCTCTCCTACGGGGCACGCTCGGAGCTGGCGGACGGCATGCGCGCCATGTTGCGCGACGCACAGCGGGGCCTGCTCGAACCCGCCCAGGTCGACGAGGAGACGATGCGGCGCTACCTCTACGATCCCGAGACGCCCGATCCCGACCTCGTGATCCGCACGGCCGGCGAGCTGCGGCTCTCGAACTTCCTCCTGTGGCAGGCCTCGTACTCCGAGATCCACGTCTCGGAGGTGTGCTGGCCCGAGTTCCGCAAGTCCGCGTTGCTGGTCGCGATGCGCGACTATGCCCGGCGCGTACGCAAGTTCGGGGGGCTGATCAGCGACCGCGCGCCGGCTGCTGCTCCCGCCCCGTCCGCGGCGGCGCGCCGCGCCGCGAAGTGAGCGCCATGACGAGTCCATGAGCCGTCTGGCGGCGCGCGTCGCGACCGGGCTCACGCTGGCGGCGGTGGTGCTCGCGCTCCTGTGGCTGGACGGGCGCTTCGCTGCGGGCCGGGTCGCGCTCGCCGTGGTAACGCTGCTCGCCCTCGTGACGGCCTGGGAAATCGACCGCATGGGCAGCCTGCGCCGACACGAGTTCGGACGAGGGCTGTATCCGGCCGCGCTGGCCTCGTCCGTGGTCGCCGGGCTGGTCGTTTTCGATGCCTTCGTGCTCGAGCCCCTACCGACCCTGCTCGTGCTCTATGCCAGTGCGGCGGCCTTCTCCTGGCCCTGGGTGGCGATCGAGAAGTCGCAGACGATTTCCGGGGAGCGCTCGCGCCTCGTGCTCGCGCACCAGACCCTGGCGCTCGCGCTGTGGGTGTTCCCGCCGCTCTTCTCGCTGGTGCTCGTCGATCTGGAATTCGGGATCCGCGGTCTCTTCACGCTCGTGTTCCTCGCAAAAATCGGCGACAACGCGGCCTATTTCGTCGGACGGGCGATCGGCAAACGTCACCCCTTCCCGAACATCAGCCCCGGCAAGACGGTCGCGGGCTGCGTGGCCTCACTGGGCGCGGGAATAGCCTGCGGCGCCCTGCTGCTGCCTTTGACCCTGGGCGAGCGGGAGTGGGCCCAGGCCGGCCTCGGCGCCCTCTTGGGCGGCTTGATCAACGTGGCCGCGCAGGCCGGTGACCTTTCCAAGAGCTGGGTCAAGCGCAAGGCCGGGGTGAAGGACTCGAGCGCCCTGCTCGGCCCTTCTGGCGGCGTGCTCGACGCGATCGACAGCCTGCTCTTCGCGGCTCCGCTGGTCCTGTTCGTCTGGGATTGGGCCTATCCCGCCTCCGGCCGATAACATGACGTGCGCGTGAACGAAGTCACCATCCCGCTGCGCTCCCAGGACGAGGCCATCCTCGTGCTCGGACCGTACGATCGGCACGCGAAGCTCCTGCGCCAGGTGCTCGACATCGAGATCTTCACCCAGGGCGGCAACCTCAAGCTGCGCGGGGAGGACGGGGACGTCGAGGAAGCCCAGCGGCGTGTGGAGCACCTGCTCGGCAAACTGCGCAAGGGACGCACGCTGGAGTCGAGCGAGGTCGAGGGCATCCTCACGGGGCCGCGCGAAGGCGAGGGGGCACGAGCCGAGACGCGCAGGAGTGCCGGCGCCGCGACGGATGGCACGCCCATCGCGCTGCCGGGCGAGCGCGCATGGCGCGCGCGCACCGGGGATGCGAGCAAGGGCGAGGTGCCGCGCGTCGTGCTGCGCGCGAAGCCGGTTGAGCCCCGCGGCCCGACCCAGCGCCGCTACATGGATGCGATCACGGAGAGCACGCTCACCTTCGGCGTCGGCGTGTCCGGCACGGGCAAGACCTACCTGGGTGTGGCCGCGGCCGTGCGCCGACTGCGCGCGGGCGAGGTCAAGCGCCTGGTGATCACGCGCCCCGTGGTGGAGGCCGGCGAGCACCTGGGCTTCTTGCCCGGCGACCTGCAGGCCAAGCTCAACCCCTACATGCGTCCGGTCTACGACGCGCTCTACGACCTGATCGGCTTCGAGGACGCCAACCGCCTCGAGGACGCGGGCGTGATCGAAGTCGCGCCGCTCGCCTACATGCGCGGCCGCACGCTCTCCCAGGCTTTCGTGATCCTGGACGAGGCCCAGAACACGAGCGTGGCGCAGATGAAGATGTTCCTGACGCGCCTGGGCGAAGGGTCGTGCATGGTCGTTTCCGGGGATCCGACCCAGAGCGACCTGGAGGACCCCGCGCGCAGCGGGCTCCTGGACGCGGTGCGGCGCCTGCGCGGCTACGCGGGCATCGCCGTGGTGGAGTTCGGCACCAAGGACATCGTGCGCCATCCCCTGGTGGAGCAGATCGTGCGCGCCTACGAGGGTTCCGCGCTCGCGCCCGGCCAGCCGAACAGGAAATGAGGAAGCCTGCGGGGCCTCCCGCGGACGTGAGCTGGCCATCCGTTGACGTGAGCTGGACGCTGCCGGGGCCGCGGCTGCTCTCCGACGCCGAGGTGCACGCGGTGGCCAGGGCCGCCCTCGAACACGGGGGACGTCCAGAGCTCCACGTGGCGGTGGTGTTCGTCTCGGACCGGGAGCTGGCCCGCCTCCACGGGCAGACCCTCGCGGATCCGAGTCCCACCGACGTCCTGGCCTTCGAGCTCGGCGAGGGCGGGGCTGGACCGGGCGGCGAAATTTACGTCAGCGTCGAGCGCGCGCGGTCCGAGGCCCGCTCCCGTGGGCTTGCGCCCGACGGCGAACTCGCCCTGTACCTGGTGCACGGCTGCCTGCACCTCTGCGGTCACGACGACCGCCGGCCGCGCCCGCGTGCGCGCATGCGCGCGGCAGAGCGCGTGGTGCTGTCGCGGCTCGGATTCTCGGGCGGTTGAGCGAACGCGAGACGGGTTCGGCGTGTTTTTTTTCGCGCGCGCTTCCGCCACTCGAAAGCGGCGCTCACGCGTGCAGTCCGCGTCGCGCGCGCGCGATCTTTTCTGCGCCGAAAGCTCATCTTGCGCACCCCTCGGACATCGCCGACGCGCAGCGCGCGCGCTCCGTCCCGAGAACCATGTTCGTGGGTGCTCTTGATTTCCTCCTGCCCATTTGACGCAAATGGTCCGCATGGGCGTCGTCCCTCTTCGCCCTCCCATGCGTTCCGAGGCTTGCATGGAGCTCGCCACCGATCCTCCCACTCCGACCGCGCGCCGCGCGCCACACCGCTTCGCGAAGCCGGGGCTGTGGCGTGCCTACTGGAAGGCGCCGAGCGACCAGACTCGCAACCGTCTGGTCGAGGCCTACCAGCCCTTCGTGCGCGAGATCGTGGCGCGCTTCGCGCAGCGCTTGCCGCGCAGCGTCGATCGCGGCGACCTGGGTACGGCCGCCAGCGTCGGGCTCATGGCTGCCGTGGAGAGCTTCGATCCGGCCCGGAGAGTGCGCTTCGAGATCTATGCCGAGCTGCGCATCCGTGGGGCCGTGCTCGACGAGCTGCGCACCCAGGATTGGCTGCCCCGCCCCTGGCGTACGCGCCTCGACCTGCAGAAACAGACCCTGGAAAAACTGCGCTCCGAGCTCGGGCGCGAGCCGACCGATCCCGAGGTTGCCGCGGCGATGAGCATTCCGTTCGAGGAGTACGAGCAGCTCTTCGGGACGGTCCTGCCTGGTGCGCCCACGGGCTCGAATCCGCGGGCGGAGAACGGCGAGGAGTTCACCTCACGCCTGGACGGCGTGGTCGACACGCGCAGCGACCAGCCGGGGGAACAGCTCACGCGCTCGGAGCTCCTGCGGCTCCTGGCCCAGCGCATGACCGAGCAGGAATACCGCATCGTCTACCTGAAGTACTGGGAAGACCTGTCGATGCGCGAGATCGGCGAGCTCACCGGGATCTCCGAGTCGCGCGTGTCCAAGATCCACACCCGGCTGCTCGAACGCTTGAAGGGGCATTTCCACTCGCAAGTCAGCGAGAGCTCGGGCTGATTGGCTTGCCGGGAGCGCCACGCTCCAGCGTGGCTCCGGGGTTCGTCGAGGGCCGAAGGAAGCAGGCAAGGAAGAAGAGCCAGGCTGGAGCCTGGCGCTCCCAGGGTGAAAAAAAGAACGGGGGCGCGAAGCGAAGCCTCGCGCCCCCGTGTCCCGCCCAGCCCGAAAGAATCCGGACACGGGCAGCGCCCTCGTGGGTCGACGGTCACCCGAAGACTCGCGAGAACGCTTCGCTCTCCTTCCCCTGGAAGAGCGGTGGCGGGAAAGCGGTCGCGCACCCGGGTCCCCGTCCGAGTCGCGACCTCGTCTCTCCTCCTTCGAACACGGTGGGTCCCGGTCCCCTCAGGCCCAGCCGTGCAAACACTCCGCAGACCGTGCGGACGGAGGTTCCCCACGAATCTCCGCCGCGGATCCGTTCGCCCGTGAGGGCTCGGAGTGCACTCGTCATTCCTTCTTGTCCCACGGAGCGCGAGTGCGCGCTTCCGGGGTGTATTGCGATGCTGTGGGTCATCCTGCTCTCCGGCTCACCGGAGCTTCGACCCTCGTTCACTCCAGAACAGCGGTCAAAAATCCCGGCTTGCCCCGCGGATGACGCCCGGATGGGTCCGACGACATTCGGTAGCCCGGCTATCCCGGAGGGACCCGTGGCTTTGCGTCCCAGCCTTGCGACTGGTTTGCCCTTGTCGTGTCATCGTTGGAGCAGGGGAACCATACCCACGAAATAGCAAAAGGCAAATCGGGCTTGCGAACCCGCGCGCTGTGCGTTCGCAAGGATCGAATTCAAATGGACTTACGGCCCGTGTGAGGGCCCGGTTGGCGACCCGACAGCGGCTGCGCACTGTAGCGATTTCCCGCACCGTCCCGGTGCGTTCACCCGCGCCCGGAACGAATCGCCCGATGCACCGCCAGCAACCCGTCCAGGATCTCCCCGAAGCCGTCCAGGCGCACCATGTTCGGGCCGTCCGAAGGCGCGTGATCCGGATCCGGGTGGACCTCGAAGAAAACTCCGTCCACCTCGCCCGTCGCCAGAGCCGCGCGCGCCAGCACCGGCGCCAGGCGGCGCTCGCCCCCGGTCGTGCCGTCCTGGCCTCCCGGACGCTGCACCGAATGGGTGGCATCGAACACGACCGGATGGCCGGTCTTGGTCAGCTCCTCGAGGCCCGTCATGTCGACCACCAGACGGCCGAAGCCGAAGGTCGTGCCGCGCTCCGTGACGAGCACATTGCGGTTACCGGTCGAAGCGGCCTTCGCCGTTAGGTGCACCATGTCCCAGGGCGCGAGGAACTGCCCCTTCTTGATGTTCACGGCCTTGCCGGTCTCGGCCGCGGCCAGCACGAGATCCGTCTGGCGGCAGAGGAAGGCGGGGATCTGGAGCACGTCCACGACCTCGGCCGCGCTCGCGCACTGATCCGGGAGGTGCACGTCCGTCAGCACGGGCACGCCGATGCGGCGCTTGACCTCGGAGAGGATCGTCAGACCCTCGTCGATGCCGGGCCCGCGTCCCGAGCTCGCCTTCGTGCGGTTGGCCTTGTCGTAGCTCGCCTTGAAGACCAGCGCGAGTCCGCGCGCGTCGCACAGCTCGCGCAGCGTCGTGGCGATCGAGAGCGCCAGCGCGCGCGTCTCGAGCACGCATGGGCCGGCGATGACGAAGAGCTCGCCGCCGCCGACCGTGCGGCCGGCGATCTGGCAGGTGGGGCGGGACATGAACGGGATTGTACGGGAAGCGGATCAGGGCACGACGATGCGGAAGGGCTCGCGCAGGAGCTCGATCTGCACCGGAGTCTCGCCGCCCAGGTCGCCGTCGACCTGGTAGGGGACCGGCTCGGCTGCCTCGATGCGTACCGAGCGCGCGCGGCGCATGGTGATGGGGCCACCCGGGAGGCGCAGGACGAGCCCGCGCAGGGCGGCACCGAGGAGTTCGGAGGATCGTCCGGTGGGGAAGAGGTAGACCTCCCACAGGCCGTCGTCGAGGCGTGTGCCGCGCGCAAAGCGCAGGACGTCCGCGTATTTCGGCGTGTTGGCGATCCACACCATCCCGACCGGCTCGTCGAGCGCCTGGCCGTCGATCCACACGTAGAGCGGCACCGGACGGTACCGCCGCAGGGTGCGCAGCACCGCGCCGATGTAAACGGCCTTCGTGATCGGCCCGGTCCGGCGTGCCTCGACCGCCTGCACCACGCGGGCATCGAACCCCACGCCGACCACGAGGTGCGCGAGGCGCGCGCCGACACGCGCCACGTCGAGGGCTTGGGTTCGACCGCGCAGGAAGGTTTCGAGCGCGAGGTCGACCCGCGCGGGCAGCCCCAAGGCGTGCGCCAGCACGTTGGCGGTTCCGGACGGCAGCAGCCCGACGGGCGTCGTGCGCTCGGGCAGGCCCTGCAGCACTTCGCTCAGCGTTCCGTCGCCGCCGACCGCGACCACGAGGTCGGCCGGACCCGCGGCATCGATGAGACGCGGCGCGTCGCCCCGCGCGCGGGTCAGGAGCACTTCCGCGGCCACGCCGCGCCGCTCGAAGGCTTGTCTCAGCTCCTCGGCCAGGCGCGCGGCGTGCCCGCGCCCCGCGATCGGATTGGCGACGACGAGCGCACGCCGCGGAGGAGCGAGGGCTTCCTGGGCCATGGATGGCCCGGCAGCATAGCGCCGTGGCGCGCCATCTCCTGATCCTCGGCGCGAGCGGCTTCCTCGGCCCGCACGTGGTCGCGGCGGCGCAGCAGGCGGGCTGGCGCGTCAGCGTGGCTTCGCGCGCGCCCGGAGCAGCGCCGCGCTGCGCGGGTCGCGCGCCCGACGCACTGGCCGAGTGGGACGCCGAGCAGGCAGGAGCGACCGCGGAGCTGATCGAGAGCGTGCGACCCGCCGCCGTCCTGCTCGCGGCCGCACTCGCACGCACCGACGAGTGCGAGCGCGCTCCGGCCCGCGCCTTCGCCCTGAATGCGGGGCTGCCGCGCGAGGTCGCGCGACTTTCTCGTGAACGCGGCCTGCGGCTCGTGCATGTCTCCACCGACCTCGTCTTCGGCGGCCTGCCGGCGCGGGAAGCGCGCTACACCGAGGTCGATCCGCCCTCACCCGTGCACGTCTATGGCCGCAGCAAGGCCGAGGGCGAGGCGGGCGTGCTGTCCGAACACCCCGCGGCACTGGTCGTGCGCTTGCCGCTGCTCTACGGGGATTCCGGCGGGCGCGGGCTCGGGGCCAGCGATGCGCTGCTGGCGGCGCTGGCGCGGGGCGAGCGGCCGGCGCTCTTCAAGGACGAGTGGCGTACGCCGCTCGCGGCGGGCGACGCCGCGCTGGCGCTGGTCGAGCTCCTCGGGCGCGACGTACGCGGACTCCTGCACGTGGCCGGCCCCGAACGCCTGAGCCGGCTCGAGCTCGGGCTCGCGTTCCTGGACGCGCGCGGCCTGACGCGTTCGCCGGCGGCCGGAGGCGTGCACGGCGTGTTGCGTGCGGAGCTCGGGCTCGCCGATCTGCGCCCGCGCGACGTGAGTCTGGACGCGAGCCGCGCGCGCGCGCTCCTCTCCACGCCGCTGCGCGCTCCGCGGGATGCGCTCGCGCACAGGTAGTGGGTCAGCTGACCCACTCCCACTACCCGACACACCGTGCCTTGACCCCCGGCATGGCGGGCGTTGAAGTGTGGCGCCTTCCATGGAGCTCGACCCGCGCTACGACCCCCACGCTCACGAGGCGGCGATCTACCAGGCGTGGCTGGACTCCGGCGCCTTCACGCCACCGGCGCAGCCCGGCGCGGAGCGCTTCGTGATCATGATCCCGCCGCCCAACGTGACGGGTGTGCTGCACATGGGGCACGCGCTCAACGGCACGCTGCAGGACGTGGTCATCCGCTACCAGCGCATGCGCGGCCGGGACGCGCTGTGGCTGCCGGGCACGGACCACGCCGGCATCGCCACCCAGGCCGTGGTCGAGAAGAAGCTCTACGCCGAGGAGAAGAAGACGCGCCACGAGCTCGGGCGCGAGGCCTTCGTGCAGCGCATCTGGGCGTGGAAGGAGGAGCACGGCAACAAGATCCTCGAGCAGTTCCGGCGCCTCGGAGCCTCCTGCGACTGGACGCGCACGCGCTTCACGCTCGAGCCGCACATGTCGCGCGCCGTGCGCGAAGCCTTCGTGCGCCTGTTCGAGAAGGGCCTCGTCTATCGCGGCGCCAGGCTGGTGAACTGGGACTGCGTGCTCGAGACGGCCGTGTCCGACGACGAGGTCGAGATGACCACAGTCAAGGGCACGCTCTACCACCTGCGCTACCCGCTGGTGGGCGGCGGCGGGCACTTGACCGTGGCCACCACGCGCCCGGAAACGATGGTCGGGGACACCGGCGTGGCCGTGCACCCGGCCGACGAACGCTACCGCGCGCTGATCGGGAAGAGCTGCATGCTGCCCTTCGTCGAGCGCGAGATCCCGATCGTGGGCGACGAGACGGTCGATCCGAAGTTCGGCACGGGCGCGGTCAAGATCACGCCCGGGCACGATCTGGCGGACTACGAGCGCGGCGCGCGCTTCAAGCTGCCGATCGTCAACGTGCTGACGCCGAACGGGCGCATGAACGAGAACGCGGGGCCCTTCCAGGGGCTTTCTCGCGAGGCGGCGCGCAAGCGCGTCGTGGCCGAGCTCGAAGCGCGCGGATTGCTCGAGAAGAGCGAGAGCTACACGCACAACGTGCCCATCAGCGACCGCTCGAAGAGTCCGGTCGAGCCGCTGGTCAGCGAGCAGTGGTTCGTGAAGATGCTTCCGCTGGCGGGGCCCGCGATCGCGGCCGTGAAGAACGGCGCGCTCACCTTCAAGCCCGAGCGCTGGACCAAGGTCTATCTCGACTGGCTCGAGAACGTGCAAGACTGGTGCATCAGCCGCCAGCTGTGGTGGGGGCATCGCATCCCGGTCTTCTACGACGAGGACGGCGTGCCCGTGGCCGCGCGCGAGGACCTGCCCATCGGCTCGAAGCACCCACGCACCGGCAAGCCCATCGTGCGCCAGGACGAGGACGTGCTCGATACCTGGGCCTCGTCGTGGCTGTGGCCCTTCGCGACCCTCGGCTGGCCGGACAAGACGGCCGACCTCGCGCGCTTCTATCCGACGCAGTTTCTGTCGACCGCGCGCGACATCCTCTACCTGTGGGTGGCGCGCATGGTCATGGCCGGCTACGAGCTGCTCGATCACCTGCCGATGGAGCAGCGCTGTCCCTTCTCGACTTGCTACGTGCACGCGACCGTGCTGGATGACAAGGGCCGGCGCATGTCGAAGAGCCTCGGCAATGGCATCGATCCCGTCGACATGATCACGAAGTACGGGGGCCGACGCCGTGCGCCTCTCGCTGGTGCTGCTCACGCGCGAGGGTCAAGACGTGAAGCTGTCCGAGGATCGCTTCGAGATGGGCAAGCGCTTCACGAACAAGATCTGGAACGCGGCCCGCTTCATCTTCGGGCACCTGAAGGGCCAGGGTGCGGACGTCCGCGTGGCGAGTCCCGTGCTCGAGCTCGAGGACCGCTGGATCCTCTCGCGCCTGGTGCGCGTCACGCAGGAGGTCCAGCAGGCCCTGGACGAGTACCGCTTCAACGACGGCGCGACGGCGCTCTATCGCTTCGTGTGGAACGACCTGTGCGACTGGTACCTCGAGCTCTCGAAGTCGCGCCTCGAGCAAGGCGGGGCTTCGGCCAGCGCCGCGCGCAAGACGCTCTTCACGACCCTCGACACCACGCTGCGCCTGCTGCACCCCTTCACACCCTTCCAGACCGAGATCCTGTGGAAGGCGCTGCTCGAGACGGTGGGGCAGAAGCCAGAGCGCATGCTGATCTCGACTCCCTGGCCGGCGGCGCACGCGGGTGCGCAGCTCGATCCGGTGGCCGAGGAGGAGATGGGCGTGCTGCAGGAGCTGGTCGGCGCCGTGCGCTCGATCCGCGCGCTCACGCAGACGGCCGACCGGAAGCCGTTGACGGCTTTCGTCAGCGCCCCCGGCGAGCGTGAGCGGCGTGTGCTCGCGAATTCGGCCGCGCGTGCCAAGGCCCTGGCTGTGCTGGAGCGCCTCGAGGTCCAGGCCGAGGTCGAGCGCCCGCCCTCCTCCGCAGTCGGGGTGGCCGCCGGACTCGAGGTCTTCGTGCCGCTGGGCGCCGAAGTCGACATGGCCGAGCTCGCGGCGACGCTCGGGCGCCGCGCCGAGAAGCTCGAGAAGAGCCAGGCAGCGTCCGCGGCCAAGCTCGCCAACGCGGGCTTCCTGCGCGGCGCCGAGCCCGAGGTGGTCGAGGCCGAACGCACGCGTCACGACGCGGGCGCGCGCGAGCTCGACCTCCTGCGCCGGAACCTGGCCGGGCTCGGAGCCTGAGCAATCCCGCGCCGCCGGACCGTCAGTGCCAGCCCGGACCGAGCGTTTCGGCTGGAGCCTGGTAGGAGAGCTCGAAGAAGAAGCCCTTCGATGCCGTTCGCGCGCTCGGGATGCAGAGCAGGAAGGTGAGCGCGTCGCCCTTCGTCGGGTCGCTCGCCAGCTGGATCTGACCCGGCTTCTCGCGGCCGAACGTGACGGGCGGAGCCGGCAGCGCGGCACGGGGCGTTCCGTCCGGATCGAGGAAGACGAAGCAGTCCACGTCGGGGCGGAAGCCCGGGACCTCCTGCAGGCTCGTCGTCTCGAAGGTCGCGTCCTTGGGGCGCTTCTCGGCGCGGCCGGTGTCCGCTCCACGCCAGGCGACGAGGTGCGTGCCCGGGCCCAGCGCGGGCGTGCTCGTGGCAAAGGGCAAGTCGACGAAGGCGACCAGCACCGGGCCGGCGCGCGCGGCCAGCGCGCCGAGCTCGACCGGATTGCTGGCCGTGAGGGTTGCGATCGGGCAGGCGAGGACGTGCTCGTACCCGGTGATGACCGCGTACCCCGGCACCCTGTTTTCACCTGAAGGGGACTCGCCCGCGCGGCTGGTCCAGCGGCGGGCGACCAGGACCGAGTGCAGGCTCCAGCCCATGTCCTGTGCGAACACGGAGGTCGCGAGGTCCTGGTTCACGATCCACTGCGCGGCGTCGAGCCCCGCGGCCGCGCTCGCGGCGCAGCGGAATCCGAGCGCGCTGGTGGCCTGGGTCGTGTCCGTGTACTTGCGGATCGCGAGCCGCACGCCGGTCTTGTCCATCTGGAACGAGCCACCCACGACGACGCGCTGCTCGCTCGAGAAGGGGCCGAACGCCTCGACCACGCGATCCTTCAGCTCGACGCGCAGCGGCTTGTAGCCTGGGTAGGGGTCGAAGGGGCTCGCGGTCCATTCCCAGACGTTGCCGGCGAGGTCGTGCACTCCGCCGACTGCGCCGTCGGGGAACGAGCCGACCGCGGCGGACGTGTCGCGGCCCACGTGCAGCGACTGGCAATAGCGCCGGTCGTCCCAGGACTCGCCCCAGGGGTAGGTGCGCGCGGAGTCGCCGCGCCCGGCGCGCTGGAACTCGAACTCGGTCATCAGGCGCAGGCCCGCCCAGCGCGCGTAGCGCCGCGCTTCCGGGTAGGAGACGTAGACGACCGGGTGCGTGAGCTCCGCGGGCGGAGCCTCCCAGGCGACCTCGCGCCAGTGTTCTTCCCACCATACGGCGGGGTCGAAGACTCCTGCCTCGAACGCGAGGCCCCGCTTCTGGGCCTCCTGTTTGGTACGGGCCTGTCCGTCCAGGAAGGCGCTCTGGCCCTCCAGCAAGGCGCGCGCACCCCATGAGCGCGGAGGCTTGGCGCCGGTCGCGAGCACGAAGGCGGAGTACTGCTCGTTGGTGACTTCCGTGGGCATCAGCAGGAAGTCCTCGACCTCGAGCGTGAACTGCGGCGCCTCGCCGGCCACGGCCAGGGACAGCTCGGGCCGCTGCCGCACCAGGTTCTCGATCTCGGCGAAGGTGCTCCCGATCCGCGTGCGACCACCGCGCACGCTCAGCATGCCCGGCGGAACGGAGCCCGGACCGGGATCCTGGCTCGCGAGCAGGAGGACAAGCGCGGGAAAGGGGGCGAAGGCGCGCATGAGAGCCGTGGGGACGGGCATGGATTCCCCTGACGGGGCTAGTCCAGGCTCTGTGTCAGGAAACCGGCTTGCCGACGGCAGAGCATCAACGCAGGACCTTGGCGCGCAGCTTGGTGAACTTGATCTCGGTGTCCTTGGGCACGGAGATGCCGAAGGCGCCCCTGCGGATCTGCGTCCAGCTGACCGTGTCGCGCAGGGGGCCCGCCGAATCCTCGCCCAGCTCTTCCTCGGACAGCGTGCTGGCGATCAGGCTGAAGACGTAGGTGTACTTGCGCCCGGCCTCGAGGTGCCCTTCGTCCGTCGTGAGCTCGCGCGACTCGACGTTCTTCTGCCAGACCGGCGAGAGGCGGAAGTAGAGCTCGCAGTACCCCTGCAGGATCTCGATCTCCATCTCGATCACGAAGTCGCGCCAGACTTCCTTGTCACCGATGCTCATCACGCCCTGGCCATCCGCGGAGGGGTCGGGTCCGATCAGGTGCAGCACGCCGTTCTCGATCTTGTGCTCGTAGCCCTTCAGCTCCTTGGTGGTCTTCCAGGCGCTGGCATCGGCCAGGAGGTCGCGCCACGGCAGGGCCTCGACCACCTCGGCCGAGAAGAAGCGCTCGACCGCGTCGTCGGAGAGCTCGATGAGCTTCTTGTACTTCTGCTCGTAGTCGATCTTCTTGTCCGCCAGCGGCTGGTCTTGCTTGTTCTTGTCCCACAGGCGGTAGACGTTCTCGAAGACCCGGTGGACGTCGTCCTCGACCGTTCCGAGCGTCGTGAGTGCCTGGCGATCCAGCGGGCTGGTGGCGGCCGCGGCCTCGGCGGTGGCGATCAGGCGCTCCATGTGGACGCGCTCGCCCTCGGCGCGGTCCTGGTCGAGCCGTGCCTCGAACTCCGCGCCGACGATGCCGGCCTTGGGCTTCAGCTCGTCCATGCGGCGCAACTGCTCGGCCAGCTCGCTGGGCGGGAGGTTCGCGGCGCCCGCCATCACCTGCTCGATCGCTTCCAGGCGCTGCGTCAGCTCCCGCTTCGTCGCGAGCGTCGCGAGGAAGTCCTTGGCCTTGGCGGTCCGGCCGATCACTTCGCTGCCGAGCTCGTCGATCTCCGCCCAGATGGGCCGGTTCTCCTCGCAGTAGGCGATCAGGCGCGTGGCGCCCTCTTCGGTGGTGATGTCGATCGAGCGCATCTCGTTCTGGAAGCCGTCCAGCGAGGCCTGTCTCCGGTCCTGTTCGGCCTGCTCGGCGGCTTTCTGGCCGAGCACTTTCCAGAGCACGACGCCGGCCACGGCGAAGACCAGCACGGCCACCCCGAACGCCACCCAGACCTCGCGCGAGCCGCGCTTCTGCAGGTTCTTGCTGGCCAGCGAGTCGACGTCGATCTTCTTCTTGGCCGGCGGTGAGGGTCGGTCCAGGCGCGAGCTCGAGCTCGGCGCGGAAGCGGCGACGGACGCAGACTTCGGGCGTGCCGGAGCGGACTCGGGTCTGGCCTGGACCTTCTTGGCCGGGATCGAGGTCGAGGGCGCCTGCTCGCGCTTCGTCTCGCCGCCCGCGCGGACTCCAGCGGACGCCTTGTGTGCCTTGGCCGCCGCGCGAGCCGCGCTGCAGGGCGGGCACAGGATGCGCAGCGTGGTGACTTCGAGCACCTGGCTCGCGGGCTGCACGAAGGATTTGCCACAGTTCTCGCAGGTCAGCATGGGAGAGGCGTTCAGGCCTTGTGCGCCGGAGGTTTGGGGTGGAGGCGAGGGCGGGCCCGCTCGCGGAGTGCGCGCGCGGCCAGGGACGCAGCCGGGTCGGGCCGCTTCTTGCGCATGGAGAGGAGGATGCGGATCACGAAGAAGGCGACCGCCGCACCGATGACGAGCTTCGGCCACGGGCTGTCGAAGGCCGTGGAGCGCGGCAGGGCCTCCGTGTCCAGCCGCCGCAGCCCGCGTGCGATCAGGTAGGGCGCCTCGACGAACGCGCCCTTCTTGTTCTCGTAGCGCACCGTGCGGAAGAACACGGCCTCGAGCTCGACCACGTCCTCCTGGAGCTCCAGGGCAGTTGGCGGCCCGAGGAAGTCGACCACCACGCCTTCGCTGCCGTCGGCCTCGGTCAGGAATGCGCGGAAGACGTCGACGTGCTCGCCGAGCGGACGAGCGAGGCGCACGGCCATCTGGCCCGCGATCAGTGCCCGCACGCGCACGATCTCGCCGCGCCAGCCGTCGGGGTCGGCCAGCGCCTGGGCCACGTCCAGGCGCCGGCCGGCCTTCTGCCGCAGTTCCTCCTCGCCGTAGCGCGTCAGGGATTCGAGCAGCTGCCGATAGCCGGGGGTCTCCACGAAGTCCTGGGCGTCCGCGACACCGACCAGGGCACCCTCGTAGAGGGACTCGATGCGCGGCTTCTGCGCCGGAGGAGCTGTGTCCTCCTGGACATTCCCGAGGGGCGCCGGCGCGGACGGATCCGCGCGGTCTTCGCGAACTCCGGGGCCTTCATCCTGGGCGGCGAACGCTCCCAGCAGGAACAAGCCTCGTGCCAGGAGGAGAGACATCGGAATCGGTCACTCGATGGAAGGGGTCGGCCTCGGACGGACCCGGCCGGATCACTGGCTGCCGGGAGGGGGCGGCGCGCCGAGCGCGAACTCGATCTTGTCGATGCGGTTCTTCTTGCAGAGATTCATGACCGTGATCACGGCTTCCCAGGGCACGCGTGCTTCGGCGTCGATGGTTACGGGGGTGTCCGGCTTGTTCATCCGCACCCATGCGTCGTGGCCCGCCTTGATGAGATCGGAGAGCTCTTCGTCGCTATCGACGCGGCGGGTACCGAGCTGCCGCACGGTGCGTTTGTTCACCTCGTCCCAGAACATGGCGACGCGCACCTCGTCGAGGATGCCCTCGATCTGGACCGAGCCCGTCGCGCCCTTGCCCTTGGGCAGCCAGGAGTCGAACTTGCCTTCGAGCTGCTTGAACTTGAAGGAGATCATGAAGAACACGCACAGGCAGAAGATGACGTCCACCAGCGGCGTGACGTTGATGTTGACGGGGTTCTCGTCACTCTCGCCGACGCTGACGCCTGCCATGTCTGTTTCCCTTCGTTCGCTCTGCTAGTTGGTGGGCGCCGGGACCGCAGCTCCGACTTCGATCTTGTAGATGCCCACCTGGCCCGAGACTTCGATGATCTTGTTCACGTCGCCGTAGGGCGCGGCGCGGTCGGCACGGATGATGATCTTGCGCGCGGAGAGGCGTATGCCGGCCGCCGGGTCGACATCGGGCTCGAGCGCCTCGTCGGCCTCGGCCTGGAGCTGATCCTTGAGCATGGTGCGTGGGACCTCGCGTCCGCGGATCACGATCGCCCAGTGACCTTCCTCGCGGCAGAACCCGCCGCTGGCGTTGATCGGGCACTTCCCGCCCCCGGCATCGGAGTGCTGGATGTTCACCGTGGTGGTCGGATCTTCCGCCTTGACCTTGTCGTCCTCCTTGATCTCGCTGGCCGTGGGCAGGACCAGCTCCGCCTGCTCGCGCTGGGTCATGTCTGCCCCCAGCATGAAGAAGAGCAGCAGGAGGAACATGATGTCCACCATCGGGATCAGGTTGCAGGCGACATCCTCCTTGACCGTCAGCGGCTTTCGTTTCCTGGACATGGCTGGTTTCCTTTCCTCGTTCTCAGGCGACGGCCTTCTCGGACGCGGCCAAGTGCCGCAGCATGTCCACGGACTGCAGGTTGATGGACAGGCACATCTTCGAGACCTTGTTCTTGAACAGGAAGTAGATGGTCAGGAACAGGATCGCGATGAACAGACCCATGGTCGTGTTCACCAGCGACTCGTACACGCCCTTGGCCAGGTCGCCCGGCGTCGGCGCCTTGAGCGTCTCGATCACCTGGAAGGACGAGATCATGCCCGTCACCGTGCCCAAGAGACCCAGCAGCGGCGCCACGTTCCCGATCAGCGACAGGTACGAGATCTTGGTGTTCAGCTTGAACGTCTCCTCGTTCGCCGCCGCCTCCAGGCCCGCGATCATCTCCTGGTAACCCGCGTCGCGCATGCGCAGCGCCGAGCCCACCACGTTGGCGAGGTAGCACGGGTTCTCGTCGCACAGCTCGACCGCCTGGTCGTACTCCTCCTCGTTGATCAGCGCCTCCAGGTCGCCCGCCAGCACCGCCGGCGCCAGCTTGTCGCGCCGCAGGCTGACCAGGTGCTCGATCACCAGCGTCGTGCCCGCGATCGAGCAGCCCAGCATCAGGTAACCCACCGGGCCGGTCGTCTCGAACAGCTCCAGCCAGGTCTTCGTGTTCCCGTGACCGCCCGCCTCCTGTAGCGCGGCGACCGGGAAGGCGAGGACGAACAGGACCAGCGAGGCCGCCCCGAAGAGGCGGAGGATGGATGAGCACTTCATGTCTTGGAGGACCGGGTTCAGGGGTGGCAGGGGATCACTTCTTCTTCAGGAACGACGAGCTCGGGTACTCGAGCTGGAGCTGCTCGAGACGCTCGCGTTCACGCTCGCGGTGCAGCTTCTTCTTCTCGGCCGAATTCGGCTAGAGCCGGGCCGACGGAGCCGAGGAGAAGCAGTACCAGGAGCCCCACGGGAAGCCAAC
>JANOGB010000759.1:0-9577 GCA_031413955.1 Planctomycetota bacterium
GCTGGAGCCCGGCGCTCCCAGATGAGGGCTCAGGCTTCCGGCTCGAAGCGCCGCTGGGCCGCGGGCAGTTCGTCCACCAGGTCCGAGGCGATCAGTGCGCGCCGGCCGAGGCGCTCCGCGGCGAGATCGCCGGCGAGCCCGTGCACGTACACGGCGGCGCGCGCGGCGGCAAGCGGGGTCCAGTCGTGGCCGGGAGAACTCCCGACCAGCGCGAGATATGCCACCAGGATCCCCGCGAGCACGTCGCCGGCCCCCGCCGTCGCCATGCCCGGGTTGCCGGTCGCGTTCACCCACGTCCCGCCGCCCGGCTCGGCCACGACCGTTCCGTGTCCCTTCAGGCACACGATCGCGCCCGAACGTTCACTGAGCTCGCGCGCGGCGCGCGTGCGGCCCTCGGCGTCGCGTGGGATCGTGCGCGCGAGCAGGCGTTCGGCCTCGCCCGGATGGGGCGTGAGCACCAGCGGTATTCGCCCGGCGCGCAGGCGTTCCGGCTCGCCGTCGAGCGCATTCAGCGCGTCCGCGTCGAGCACGAGCGGCACCTCGACCGCCGCCAGCACCAGCGCCAGCAGCGCGCGCGTACGCGCGTCGTCGCCGAGCCCCGGTCCGAGCAGCACGGCGTGCGGCGCGCGCGCGAGCAGCGCTTCGGCCGCGCCCGCGTGCACCCGTCCGCCGAGCTCGAAGCGCCCGCTCAGATCGACCAGCACGGCCTCCGGCGCCGCGACCGGCAGCACGCCAAGCAAGACTGCGTCCAGGCACCCCACCGCGACCAGGCCGGCGCCGGCGCGCTGGGCCGCGCGCGCGCACAGGATCGCGGCCCCGGGCATCGCGGCGCTGCCCGCCAGGCACAAGACGCGCCCGGCGTCGCCCTTGTGTGCCTCGCGAGGAAGCCGCGGCGGCGGGTTCGGCCGAGAATCCGTCACGGGCTCCCTCTCCTCACGGGAACACCTTCCTCACGGGAGCGCCGTCCTCACGCGCGCACCGCCCTCGGCGATCACGGCCTCGATGCGCCCGACCTCCAGGCCGGCGAGGTTCTCGAGCTTGGTCTCGCGCCACGCCGCGAGCCGCTCGAGCTCTTCTGCGCCTGCCAGTTCGAGCCGCTCGAGCAGGGCCATCACGAGCGCATTCAGGCCGCGCGCGCCGCCGTCGTCGATCTTCAGCGCGAGGCCGCGCCCGCCCCCCACCACGCCGATGGCGTGCACGGCCTCGGCCCCGATCTTGGCGAACAGGCGCCCGCCGGAGGCCTTCAGGATCTCGGTGTCGATGCACTTCCTGCTGCCCGAGACGAGCACGGGGTGCTCGGCCGCCGCGCTCGTCATGCGCTGAGCGAAGGCGCGCCGCTCGGGCGCGAGCGCTGCGGGGTTGGCCATGCGCGCGAAGGCCGTCGCCAGCGCGCGCAGCGGCAAGCGATACGTCGGCGCGCTGCAGCCGTCGATGCCGGGCACGAGCGCGCGCTCGGGAACGCCCGTGAGCTCGGCCAGCGCACGGCGCACCAGCACCTGCCCGCGGCTCTCGGGCGCGAGATAGTGCTCGGGCGCCTCGCCCAGGTGCTTCGCCAGCGCCAGGAAGCCGACGTGCTTGCCGGAGCAGTTGTTGTGCAGCGCGCTGGGCACCTCGCCGCGCGCGCGCAGCTCCTCGCGTACCTGGTTGTCGAAGGGTGGGTGGACACCGCAGCGCAAGTGCCGCACGCCGAGGCCCAGGCGTTCCAGCGTGCGCCGCGCGGTCTCGGTGTGGCACGGCTCCCCGGAGTGCGAGGCGATCGCGAGCGCGACCTCTGCGTCCGAGAACTGAAAACGCTCGGCCGCCCCGCTCTCGAACAGCGGCAGGGCCTGGATGGATTTGACCGAGCTGCGCACGAAGGTCGGGTGCTCGACGTCGCCCGCGCTGGCGACGACTCTGCCCTCCGGATCGGCCAGGCACCAGGCGCCGCGGTGCACGGATTCGACCACCCCGGCGCGGTAGACCCGCACGACCACGGGGTTCTCGGGGTAGCGGTCGGAAGCGTGGGGATCGGCCATGCGCGGGTCGAGGCAACGTGGGGGCTCCGATTGTAGGGACTCGTCCGGTCCGGCTCTCGGATACCCTCGTGGGCGATGCCGCGCAGACCCCCTTCGGCGCTCCAGTGGTGCGCGCCCGTGCTGTTCTTGCTCGCCGTCGGGCTGGGCGTCGCGATCGTACTGCGCCGGCCGCTCGCCCTGTTCGGAGGCGTGCTGATCGCGCTGGCAGTGGTGCCGGTGGGCTGGGTGCTCGCTTCGGCCCTGTGGCCGGCCAGGGCGGAACGGCGCTGTCCTGCCTGCGGGAAGGATGCGCTCGCGCGCCTCGACCCGCGCGCGACCCACGGCCTCGTCTGCCGCGCCTGCGGCTTTCGCGACGAAAGCGCGAGCGCCTGGCTGCTGGCGGAGGAAGAGGGCCCGCTCGAGAAGATCGTCCTGGCCGAGCGCGGGCGCGCTGCGCCGCCGGCCGCTGTAGACAGCCCGCGGCCGAGGGGCTAGCTTCGCATCCGGACATTCCTCCATGTCCGCCTCGAAGATGATCGACGTCACGCTCTCGCGCATCGTCCTCCGCGACGGCGCCGACCGGCAGTACATCTTCCTGTCCGAGCTCGACGGCACGCGCGGCTTTCCGATCGTGATCGGCAACAACGAGGCCGGCGAGATCCAGCGCGTCGTGCACGAGATCAAGCCCGAGCGCCCGCTGACGCACCAGCTCGCCTTCGAGGCCATCGAAGCCCTCGACGGGCACATCGAGGCGGTCGAGATCATCGACCTGAAGCACAACACCTTCTACGCCCAGCTCCTCCTGCGCGGTCCGAAGGACGCCCCCATCATCATCGACGCCCGCCCCAGCGACGCCATCGCCCTCGCCCTGCGCGCGAAGTGCACGATCCGCGTGGCCGAGGACGTGCTGACACGCGCCTCGGACACGAAGGAATCCTGACGAGCTCGAGCCCTCGTCCCGGAACCGCTCCTTGGCCGCGGCACTTGGCGCGACTACTCTCTTCTCACCGGAGGCGTGGCAGAGCGGCCGATTGCGGCGGTTTTGAAAACCGCTGTGCCGCAAGGCACCGAGGGTTCGAATCCTTCCGCCTCCGCCATGCGCTGGGTGGATCGAACCGAGGAGGTTTGGCCGCGCGCGGAGACGTGCGATGGTGTTCGCCGCTACCGCGCAGCGGTGGCCCACCCGAGCGTGCACTGACGGCTGCGACCCGGACTCGCTCGCCCCCTGGACAAGCCCCGGCGTCGCGAGCGACATCTCCTTGGCCCCGCCATCGGCGCCCCCTGTTATCCTCGGGGGAGGCGGCTCCTCCGGAGCACTCGGTCAGGAAGAAGGGAGCAAACAGCATGCGCATGTGGCAGAGAGTGGTGGGGCTCGCACTCGGGTCCGCCCTGATCGGTGGCGCATTCGGTCAGGCAACGAGCACGACCTCCGGAGCGTGGAGCGCCAAGCCGCGCACGTACGACGGGACCGGCAACAACCTTCGCCATCCCGAGTTCGGCTCCGCGGGCAGTCCGCTGCTGCGCAGAACCGCCAATGCCTACGCCGACGGGCACTCCCAACCCTCCGGCGGGGAACGGCCCAATCCGCGCGAAGTCAGCCGCTTCATCCAGCTCCAGTCGGTCCCGATCCCCAACCAGGACGGTGCCTCGGACTTCCTGTGGCTCTGGGGGCAATTCCTCGATCACGACATCTCGCTCACTCCGCCTGCGGAGCCGCGCGAGCCCTTCGACATCCCGGTTCCCTCGGGCGATGAGGAGTTCGACGGCTCGGGCTCGGGTACCCAGGTCATCCGCATGGACCGCTCGATGTGGACCGAACGGGACTCCATCCGCCAGCAGGTGAACGTGGTCACGGCCTGGATCGACGCGTCGATGGTCTACGGCTCCAGCCTGGAGCGCGCGCGGCAACTGCGCGCGTTCGACGGAAGTGGAGGGCTCCAGGTCACCCCCACCGCGTTCGGAGACCTGCTGCCCTACAACGTGAAGGGGCTCCCGAACCAACCTACGAGCAAGGACGGCCGCTTCTTTGTCGCCGGCGACGTGCGCGCAAACGAGAACGTGGCACTGACGGCGCTGCACGCGCTGTTCGTCCGGGAGCACAACGCCATCCTCGCGAAGCTCGGTCGCCCGCTCCCGAACCAGCGCGAGGACGAGCGCTTCGAGATCGCCAGGGCCATCGTGTGCGCAGAGATCCAGGCCATCACGTACAAGGAGTACCTGCCCGCCTTGCTCGGGCACGAGGCGCTCCCGCCCTACGCGGGCTACGACTCCGCGATCGACCCCGGCATCGAGAACGCCTTCTCCACGGTCGCGTTCCGCATCGGGCACAGCCAGGTCGCCTACAAGCTGCAGCGCCTCGACTCCCAAGGCGGCGACCTCGGAGCGATGAATCTCATGGATGCCTTCTTCAACCCGGCGCAACTCGCGGACGGAGGCCTCGAGCCGTTCTTCCGGGGTCTGGCTGCCCAGCTCGCCGAGGAGGGGGATCAGAAGGTGAACTTCTACCTGCAGAACACGCTGTTCGGCCCGCCCGGCGCGGGCGGCATGGACCTCGCTTCGATCAACATCCAGCGCGCGCGCGACCACGGCCTGCCGAGCTACAACCAGCTGCGCATCGACTACGGCCTGGAACCCGCGCTCGACTTCGCAGACATCACCTCGAATGCAACGCTCCGCTTCCGCCTGGCCCAGAAGTACGCCTCGGTGGACGAACTGGATCCCTGGATCGGCTGCCTGTCCGAAGACCATGCCCCGGGCGCCATGGTGGGTGCGCTGACCCGGGCCATCCTCGTCGAGCAGTTCGCGCGCTTGCGCACTGGAGATCGCTACTGGTACCAGCGCTATTTGCCGCGCGAGCACCTGACCTTCGTCGAGCAACAGACCCTGGCGAGCATCATCCGGCGCAACACGGCCATCCGGTCCGAGATCCAGGACGACGTCTTCCACGTCCCGTGAATCGCGCTCCTGGCGCAGCCGTCAGGAACCGGGACGCAAGACGATCCAACCGTTCTCGGAGAGCACGACGTCGGTGAAGCGCTCGCGCACGAAGGCATGGATCTCCGCGAGCCGTGTCCCGGCGAATGACCGCAAGAAGCGGCATGACTTCGCTTCCATCCCCGCGCGAAACACCCAGGTTTCTCCACCTGGCCGTGGCCTCTGCACTAGGCTGGGTCCGTGTTCGTCCGATCCGCCTGGAACGGCAGTCGACCTGCCTTGCGCAGCGCCGCCGTCTTCGCCTTGGTCCAGCTGCCGGTCTTCGCCACGACCGGGCCTCTCCAGGCGCAGGTGGGTGCACGAGACGTCCCGCGCGCGCTCGCCGTCTGGAACAGCGAGCAAGGCGAACCCTGCCCACCGAGCTGGTTGCCCACCTTCGGTACGGCGCCGGGAACGAACGACACGATCCTGGCCCTCACGGACTTCGACGACTCGAGCGGCGCGGGACCCGCGCTGTACGCCGGCGGCCTGTTCACGAGCGCCGGAGGCGTGCAGGCGAACCACGTCGCCCGCTGGGATGGCTCGGCCTGGACGCCACTCGGCAGCGGAACCGACGACGATGTGCGGGCCTTGACCGTCTTCGACGACGGGGGCGGATCGGGAGAGAAGCTCTACGCGGGCGGAGCCTTCACGAGCGCCGGTGGCGTGGCGGCGAACCATGTCGCTGGCTGGAACGGCTCGAGCTGGGAAGCGCTCGGTGGCGGAATGAACGGCGACGTCCATGCCTTGGCGGTCTTCGACGATGGCAGCGGCGCAGGCCCCGCGCTCTACGCGGGCGGGACCTTCACGAGCGCCGGAGGCGTGGCAGCGAACCATGTCGCGCGCTGGAACGGCTCGAGCTGGGCACCCCTCGAGAGCGGGCTGAACGAGGCCGTCCATGCCCTGGTGGTCTTCGACGACGGGAGCGGTGCCGGACCCGCGCTCCACGCCGGCGGCAGCTTCACGGCCGCGGGAGGCGTTGGCGCGAGCCGCATCGCGAGGTGGAACGGCTCGGGCTGGGCCGCTCTCGGCAATGGCTTCAACAGCACCGTGCATGCCCTCACCTGCTTCGATGACGAGAGCGGCGCGGGACCCGCGCTGCATGCGGGCGGAGACTTCACCTTGACTGGCGGCGTGACGGCCAACCGCATTGCCAGATGGGACGGCACGAGCTGGGCAGCGCTCGGAGCAGGAATGGATGGGCGCGTGGAAACTCTGGCGGTCTTCGACGATGGCAGCGGCGCAGGACCCGCGCTCCACGCGGGCGGGGCCTTCACGACCGCCGGGAACCTCGTGACGAACCACATCGCTCGCTGGAACGGCTCGAGCTGGGCGTCACTCGGAATCGGGATGACCAACCTCGTGCAGGCCCTGGCCGTCTTCGACGACCAAAGCGGCGCCGGGCCCGCGCTCTACGTGGCGGGCAAGTTCACGACAGCGATCGAAGTGACGGCGCACCACATCGCCAGGTGGAACGGCTCGAGCTTCGCTCCCCTGGGGACCGGGATGGACAACATGGTCGAGGCCCTGGCGGTCTTCGACGACGGCGGAGGCAGCGGGCCCGCGCTCTACGCGGCTGGCAGTTTCATGGCAGCTGGAGGACCCCTGTTGAACCGCATCGCCAGGTGGAACGGCTCGAGCTGGGCGCCCCTCGCGGGCGGAGCGAGCAGCGCCGCCCTTGCCCTGGCGGTCTTCGACGATGGCGGCGGCGCAGGACCCGCGCTCTACGCCGGTGGCAGTTTCACGCTCGCGGGAGGCGTGCTGGTGAACTACGTCGCCAGGTGGAACGGGACGACCTGGGCGCCCCTCGGAAGCGGATTGAACAGTCGTGTCGAAGCCCTGGCGGTCTTCGACGACGGGAGCGGCGGCGGGCCAGCGCTGGTTGCGGCCGGCAGGTTCCTGTCCGCGGGCGGTGTGACGGCGAGGCGCATCGCCAGGTGGAATGGCTCGAACTGGGCGCCGCTCGGGAGCGGGATGAACAACACCGTCTCGGCCTTGGCGGTCTTCGACGGTGGTGGCGGAGCCGGGCCGGTCCTCTACGCGGGCGGATCCTTCACGACCGCCGGCGGCGTGGCCGCAAACCGCATCGCCAGGTGGGACGGCTCGGTCTGGTCGCCGGTCGGGAGCGGGATGACCGGCGGAAGCAGCGCCGCGGTGCTGGCCTTTGCCCTCTTCGACGACGGGAACGGCGCGGGACCCGCGCTGCATGCGGGCGGATCCTTCACGAGTGCCGGCGGCACGGCGGCGAACTACATCGCCCGCTGGAATGGCTCGAGCTGGACGGCGCTCGGGAGCGGGTTGTCCGCGGGCGTGTTTGCGCTCGACGTGTTCGATGACGGCAGCGGCGCGGGACCCGCGCTCCATGCCGGCGGCGGCTTCATGACCGCCGGAGGAGTAACCGCGAACCACGTCGCCCGCTGGAACGGCTCGAGCTGGGCGGCGCTCGCCGACGGGACGAGCGCTGGCGTGGCGGCCTTGGCGGTCTTCGACGATGGGAGCGGCGCCGGGCCGGCGCTCTACGTGGGCGGCGATTACCTGGCCTCGCCCGCGAGCGACAGTTTTCTCGCCCGCTGGCAGGGTTGCCCGGACACGGAGCCTCCGACGCTCTCCTGCCCGCACTCGCGGCAGGTGGAGGATCTCGGGTCATGGGGAGAGCTCGTGACCTTCTCGATCTCGGCCAGCGACCGCGACCCCCATGCCTCCGTCGTCTGCGTGCCGCCCTCCGGCAGCTTCTTCCCGCGCGGCACCACGCTCGTGACCTGCACGGCCACGGACGGTTCGGGCAACCAGGCGAGCTGCACGTTCCCGGTCACCGTGCTGCAGCCCCGGATCCGCAGGCGGTAAGAGCGGTCAGCGCCGTCTTCAGAATCTCGACCTCCGAGCGGAGGGCTTCGAGCTCCCGCATCTGTTCCCGCAACGCTTCGACGGCGAGAGCCTCGAAGCCCTGGATGGTGAGGCGCTTGTAGCCGTCGGGGCTGTCCTCCACCCATTCGGGCAGGACCTGCTCGACTTCCTGGGCGACGAAGCCGCGGCGCAGGCCGGGTCGTGCCGGGTCCTTGTACTCGAAGGTAACGCCACGCAACGCGAGCAGGGTCGCGAGCGCGCCCTCGAGGTCCTCGACGTTCTTCTTGAGACGCGCGTCGGAGGTCACGGTCCAGGTCGAGGCGTCGTCGGCGCGGTGGGCCAGGCCATTCACCTCGAGCGTGAAGCCGGGCATCGCGGTGCCGATGCCGACGTTGCCCGCGGCATCCACCACGAGCGAAGGGGTCGTCTGGCCGACGGCGAAGACTTGCGCGCCGCCCTCGGCGTAGACGTTGAACTGGTCGGCGGCGGTCGAGGGCTTGTCGACATTGGCGCTGTCGCCCCAGACGAAGGAACCGGCGTGGTCCGCCTTGGCGCGACGGCCGGCCGCGAAGCTGTAGTCCCCGAGAGCCGTGTTGCGGTAGCCACCCGAGACCGTCGAGCGGTGGCCCGAAGCCGTGCTGCCGCCGCCGCCCGCGACGATCGCGTACTGCCCCGAGGCGATGTTGTAGCGGCCGCCCGAGACCGTCGAGAAGTTCTTGGTGGCAGCGTTGTTGCCGCCCCCCGAGACCGTCGAGTCGATGCCCTGGGCGAAGTTGTTCTTGCCGCCCGAGACCGCCGAGCGCGCTCCCGAAGCGGTGTTGTTCTGGCCGCCCGAGACGGTCGCGTCCAGCCCGGGTGCGACGGAGGAAACTCCGAAGACGGCCTTCTCTGCCGTGAGCGTTGCGCCGCCACCGAAGGTCACGCTCCCGCTGCCGGTGGAGACGTCGGCGCCGGTCAAGGAGCCGTCGACGATGTCGGCGCTGCCGACCTCGCCCATGTCGTCGTTCACGTAGCGCGCGTCGAGGCCCAAGTTCGCGAGCGGGGCCGCCGTCGCCGTCTGCGGTGGAGTGGGGAGGAATCCTCTGCCGGCCGAGGGCGCAACGGCCGGGACAGTGAGCGTGTGACCGGGCCCCGTCGCCTCGCGGTCCGAGTCCTGCCCCTCAGCGGACCCGCCGGGAAGGGCGATCCGGACTTCGGGCAGCGTTGCGGTCGCAGCGCCGTGGGTCGTGAGCACGTCGCGCTCGAAGCGTCCATCTGCGTGGGCCCAGAAGAGGACGTCGGAGCCTTGGTTGTGGACCACGAGGTCGAGGAGACCATCGCCGTCCACGTCGAGCCGCTCGGCCGCGAGACCGGGACCGGACTCGAACAGGCCCAGCTCGGCCGTGGCCTCGCGGAAGACCCCGCCGCCCTCACCACGCAAAGCCACGTCCGCTGCCGGGCTCACCAGGTAGAGGTCGAGAAGCCCGTCGGCGTCGAGATCGGTGCACAGGACGCTGGTCACGGAGACGCGCGGCAGCTCCTGGGAGACGTCGAAGAAGCTCCGGGCTCCGACGTTGCGGCGCACGTGGAGAGTCCCGTCGGCATGGACGGCCAGGATGTCCAGCGCGCCGTCGCCGTCGAGGTCCAGTAGGCGTGTGCTCACGGGGCCCCCTTCGGGCGCGGGCCCTCGTACCGCCTGGGGCGGAAAGAAGAGGACGGCGATGGGGAGCAGCAAGGCTCTCATGGCGAGCGCTCGTCGGGAGGAGCGCGAAGGACCGTGACCGGCT
>JANOGB010000760.1:0-11492 GCA_031413955.1 Planctomycetota bacterium
GAGCCAGCACCTCCGGTACGATGTTCTTCACGGGGCTCTTTCCTTTCGTTCTCATAAACGCCTTGGATCTCTGAACTTACGTCCAAGGTAGGAAGGAGCCCCGTGTCTCGCTAGCTCAACGTTAATCGGGTCCTACACCCGAAGTAACGATCCGCGAAGACCGAACCGACGCGACGCCGCCAGTAGCGATTGAGGCCCTTCGCGATCCGGATCGCGAGGCCCTGCATGCCGCGCGCGAGCTCTTCCTTGCTCTCGGCCTCGATCAAGAGGTGAACGTGGTCGCCCTGCACGCTGAACTGCACGAGCGCGAAGCCCTGCTTCTCCTTGCCCCGCCGCAACGCCCGCTCCAGCACGCGATACGTCCGCGGAGTCCTGAGCCACGGCAAGCCGCGCCGGACTCGCAGGACGACGTGACACACACCGCGCACCTCAGGTCGAACGGAGTGCGGGACACTCGAGCGCTGACGAGTGCTGGAACTCTTCATGGCGATGGTCTCCTCGTGACGGACTCATTCGTGACCGAGTGCGAGCGCATTCCCCCAGCGCTCGCGACAACACCAAGACGCACGGAGTGCCTCGATCGTTCGCGAGTTCTTCGAAGAATATGTGCCGAGCCTCGGTCGTGCTCGACTCCACTGATTCGAGGCGCAACGAACCGGTGCTCCGCTCACTCTTGATTCCGCGCCCCTCGCGCCGCCCCTACCGGCGCGAGCTCGACGGGGCTTCTCCGCGCGGGAGAGACCACCCGTCTTCCCGTGCAGTCGAGGTCGCAGGCGCCACGCGGTCCGTCCCCCGAGGCGCCCGTCAGGGCGCCGCGGTCCGCGTTGCGCCTGCGGGCTCGGCTGCACGGGCGCCACGGGTCCGGCCACATCGCTCCCGCGCCGCGAGCGGGGTCCCAGTCGAGCTCACGCCATGAGCGGAACCCGCCCCGCCTCTGCTATCATCCCACCCGTGACCGAGAGAGATCCGAGCGAGACCTGGATGTGGGAGCGAGCGCGCTCGCTGCTCGAAAAGGCGGACCGCGCCCAGAAGAATTTCTTCGAGCCGCAGCGGCCGGGCACGCGGCGGCCGAGCTGGGAGCCGCCGGCGGACGTGTTCGAGACGCAGAGCGAGGTGTGGGTGTTGGTGGTGCTGCCCGGCGTCGAGCCCGAGAGCGTGCAGGTCGAGCTGTTCCAGAACGACGTGACGGTGTGCGGCGAGCGCGCGCTGCCGCCGGCCTTTCGCACGGCGACCGTGCACCGTCTCGAGATCCCCCACGGGCGCTTCGAGCGCCGCGTCGCGCTGCCGCCCGGACAATACGAGATCACGCGCAAGGAGCTCGTGAACGGCTGTCTCTTCCTGGGCCTGGCGAAGATCTCCTGATGGCGAGCGGCGCAGAGAAGGAAGAGCGGCCCAGCCCCGCGGCCAGCGCACAGGCCGCTCCCGCGAGCGAACCCACGGCCACGCCCGGCGACGACGCCCTGATCCTGCTCGCGGCGCGTGGCATGCTGCTCTTCCCGCGCGTGGTGCTGCCGATCGTCGTCGGCCGCGACCGCTCGGTGCGCGCCGTCCAGGCCGCGGTGCAGGCCGAGCGCCCGATCGGGATCCTGCTGCAGAAGAACGAGGACGAGCAGGTGCCCGGCCCCGACGACCTCTACACGGTCGGCACCGTGGCCGCGATCGTGCGCTACATCACCGCGCCCGATGGCTCGCACCACGTGATCGCGCAGGGCGAGACGCGCTTTCGCATCCTGGAGTACCTGCAAGTCGAGCCGTACCTGATGGCGCGCATCGAGCGCATCGAGGAAGAGGAGCCCGAGCACGACCCCGAGATCGAGGCGCGCTTCCTGAACCTGAAGGCCCAGGCGCACCAGGCGCTCGCGCTCCTGCCGCAGAAGCCCGAGGACCTGGACCAGGCGATCGAGAACGCGGGCTCGCCCTCGGGGCTCACGGATCTGGTGGCGACCTTCATGGACATCCCCGTGAAGGAGAAGCAGGAGGTGCTCGAGACCGTCGCGCTCGTGCCGCGCATGGACAAGGTCTCGGAGAAGCTCGCGCACCTGGTCGAGGTGCTGACGCTCTCGCAGGAGATCCGCCAGAAGACGCAGGGCAAGATGGAGAAGGCCCAGCGCGAGTACTACCTGCGCGAGCAATTGCGCCAGATCGAGAAAGAGCTCGGCGAGGGCCAGTCGGTCGAGCTCGCCGACCTCGCGGTCGCGATCGAGAAGTCGAAGATGCCGGCCGAGGTCAAGAAAGAGGCGCGGCGCGAGCTCGGGCGCCTGCAGCGCATGCCCGAGGGCGCAGCCGAGTACGGCATGCTGCGCGGCTACCTCGAGGCGCTGGTCGAGCTGCCCTGGGCCAAGACCACCAAGGACAAGATCGACATCCCGGTCGCGAAGCGGATCCTGGACGAGGACCACTTCGGCCTCGAGAAGGTCAAGAAACGCATCCTCGAGTTCCTGGCGGTCAAGAAGCTCGCGCCCACGGGCAAGTCGCCGATCCTGTGCTTCGTCGGGCCGCCGGGCGTGGGCAAGACCTCGCTCGGGCGCTCGATCGCGCGCGCGATGGGCCGCAAGTTCGTGCGCATGTCGCTGGGCGGCGTGCACGACGAGTCCGAGATCCGCGGCCACCGCCGCACCTACGTCGGCGCCATGCCGGGCAGCGTGATGCAGCACCTGCGCAAGTGCGGCATGTCGAACCCGGTGTTCATGTTCGACGAGATGGACAAGCTCGGGCGCTCCATGCACGGCGATCCTTCGTCGGCTTTGCTCGAGGTGCTCGATCCCGAGCAGAACAAGGCCTTCGTCGACCACTACCTGAACGTGCCCTTCGACCTCTCGCGCGTGCTGTTCATCGCCACGGCCAACGTGCTGGATTCGATCCCGGGTCCGCTGCGCGACCGCTGCGAGGTGATCGAGCTCGCCGGCTACACGCAGGAGGAGAAACTCGAGATCGCCAAGCGCTACCTCGTGGCGCGCCAGCGCGAGGCCAACGGCTTGACCCCAGAAACATTCGAGATCACCGACGCCGCCATCGTCGAGCTCATCCGTTCCTACACGCGCGAGGCCGGCTGCCGCAACCTCGAGCGCGAGCTCGGCGCGATCGGGCGCCACGCGGCCACGAAGGTCGCCAGCGACGAAGTCACGCACGTCAAGGTCGACGCCGCGGACCTGCGCGCGATCCTCGGCCCGGTGCGCTTCGAGAACGAGCTCGCCCTGCGCACCTCCCAGCCCGGCGTCGCCACCGGCCTCGCCTGGACCCCGGTCGGCGGCGAGATCCTCTTCATCGAGGCCACCAAGATGCCCGGGCGCGGCGAGCTGATCCTGACCGGCCAGCTCGGCGACGTCATGAAGGAGAGCGCGCGCGCCGCGATCAGCCTGGTCAAGACCCACGCCACCCAGCTCGGCATCGACCCCGCCACGTTCGAGAAGTCCGACATCCACATCCACGTGCCCGCCGGCGCGATCCCGAAGGACGGCCCGAGCGCCGGGGTCGCGCTCACCACCGCGCTGGTTTCCTTGCTGACCGGCAAACCGGTGAAGAGCGACCTCGCCATGACCGGCGAGATCAGCCTGCGCGGTCTCGTCCTGCCCGTGGGCGGCATCAAGGAAAAAGTCCTGGCCGCGCGCCGCGCCGGCATCAAGATCGTGTGCCTGCCCGCGCGCAACGAGAAGGACTTCGAGGACATCCCCGAGGACACGCGCAAGGCGATGAAGTTCCTGTGGATGAGCGACATCGATCAGGTGTTGCGCGAGGCGCTGGGAATCCGCGAGATCAAACTCAGGCCGGCGCCGGAGACTCCGGCCGCGAGCGCGCGCATCTCGGCGGCGCCGGAGTCGGGCGCGACGCCGCGGCCGTCCTAGTCCCAGAACAATCCACGCGTCAGGCTGGCGAAAGTACGGAGCCTGGCACGGTTTCGCGCGAGTCCGAGTTCGCGCAGGAGTGAGATAAGGTTCCGGCGGACTCGTGCAAAACCGAGCCAGGCACCTCCCTTTCGCCGTTTCGACGCTAGCAAGCTGGGGCTCGCGCCCACGAGCGGGCCGAAGACAAGCCCGCCTCTTCACCCGGGCCTACTCCACCTGACTCGACTCCAGCGTGACGTGGCACGTCTCCTCGCCGCCGTCGCGCAGGAAGTGCACGAGCACCACGTCGCCGGGCTTGTGCGTGTTGAGCACGTGCATGAAGTCGCCGAGACCGTCGACCTTCAGATCCCCCACCGCGACGAGTACGTCGCCGCGCAGGAGGCCCGCCTTCTCGGCCGGGCCGCCGGGCGAGGTGCCGTCGAGGCGCATGCCGGGGCCGTCGAAGGCGTAGTCCGGGATCGAGCCGAAGCGCGTCTTGAAGCCGCCCGGGGTCGCGCCGGGAGCTTCCTTGGCGGGCGCGACGAAGGCGAGCTTCGCCTCGCCAGCGAGATCGTCGACGAGGTCGAGCACGAGCGCGGCCACGCGCGCCGCGCCCGCGGACTCGAAGCGCTCGTAGTCGTCCGAAGGGCGGTGGTAGTCGGCGTGTAGGCCGCTGAAGAAGTGCAGGGCCGGGATCTCCCGCTTCAAGAACGTCTGGTGGTCGCTGCCACCCACGCCCTGGCCGGACAGGCTGACCTCGAGGTCGAGGTCGGCGCGCGGGCCGGCGCGCGCGAGCAACAGGGCAAACGGCTGGGCCGAGCCCGCGCCGAGCACCAAGAGCTTGCCGCTGTTCGCGCGCCCGACCATGTCGAGGTTCAGGTTGGCGGCGATGCGCTCGAGCGGAAGCGTCGGAGCGCGGGCCCAGTGCTCCGAACCGAGCAGGCCGAGCTCCTCGCCCGACCACAAGGCGAGCAGCACATCGCAGGCGGGAGGCTCGCCGGCCGCGAGGCAGCGCGCGATCTCGAGCACGGCCGCCGTGCCGCTGGCGTTGTCGTCGGCGCCGTTGTGGATCTCGCCCTGCTGGCCGGCGGCGGCCAGCGAGCCGGTGCCGCCGTGTCCGAGGTGATCGAAGTGCGCGCCGATCACGAGCACGCGCCCGTGGTCGTGACCACGCACGAGGCCGAGCACGTTGTGCGCCGTGCCGCGCTCGCGCTGCACGTCGGCGCGTCCGCGTGCCGCGCGCGGCTCGCCGGCCGCGGGCGAAGTCTCGCCGGCGTCGAGACGGGCCACGCGTTCGGCATACCCCGGCAGGAGCGACTCCGCCAGGGTCGCGCTCAGGTGCAGCGCCGGGATCCTGGCCTCGGCGCCGCCACCTTCGGCGAAGGCGAGCATCGCCTCGTCCTGCAGCGGATGCTGGGCCACGAGCACGGCCTTGGCGCCGCGCCGCTTGGCCTCCATCACCTTGTAGAAGACCGCGCCCGCTCCGCCCCAGGAGCTCGCGGCGGGCTGCGCGGCACCGTGCGGATTCAGGGGCGTTTCGCCGGCGGCCGCGGCCTGCGGCAGCAGCGCGTCCGGCGGTGTGCCGCGCACGATCAACACCACGGCCCCGCTCGGCTCCAGGCCGGCGTAGTCGTCGCGCCCGAGATCGGCGTCGGAGATGCCGTAGCGAGCGAAGACGAGCGGACCCTCGAACTCGCTGCCGGCCGAGCAGAAGAGCGGCACGAGCTCCGGCTTCTCGCCGACCATGCGCATGTCTCCGGCGTGCACCTCGAGCGTCGACCCACCGCCGTCGCGCACGGGCAGCGGCACCTCGAAGGCCTGCAGGAAACCATCCGTCCCCGCCGGCTCGAGCCCGAGCGCCTCGAGCCGCTGCGCGAGCCAGCGCGCGGCAGCTTCCTCGCCCTCCGTCCCGGCCCGCCGACCTGCGCGCGCGTCGTCCGCCAGCCAGCGCACGTCTTGCGCGAGGCGCCCCGCCTCGGGCGCGAGCATGGACGAGAGCGGTGCGCGCTCTTCACGGTGCTTGCCCGCACATGCCAGGGTGAGAGCGAGCAGCGAGACAGGCAGGAATGGCAGGTAGAGTCGGCGCTTCATGCGCTCAATGGTAGGAAGCGCCGAGCGCTGCGCCTACTCGAGGATCCGCAGCAGACTGCTCGAATCGTCGGTCCAGACGCGCACGTCCGCGTGCGCGGCGCGCGCCTGGTTGCGCACGCGGATCTCGCGCTTGTCGTGCAGCGGCGCCAGGGCCCGCGCGATCTTGTCGATGGCGTCCGCGGCGCGCGCCAGGATCATCCACTCCGCGGCCAGGGTGAACGGCTCCGGTCGATGCGCATTGCGCACCTGCAAGGCCCGCAGCCCGCGCGCCTCGGCGATGCGGTAGACGATCGTGGCGAGCTCGTGGTGCTGGTTCGAGACGTCGAAGGCCTCGAGCGTCAGCAGGTGCACGTCGCCGACCACGACGGCGCGCGCCAGCCCGTGGGCGTAGGCGTAGTCCGCGAACAGGAGCGTCTGGAAGACGAGCAGACAGGTCCTCCAGGCGGCCGCGGCCCCCCGTACCCGGGCAAGAGGTACTTGCCGATCAGCGGCTGGATCAGACCAGGAAGGCGCCGAGAAAGACGGCAGCGACGAAGGCGGACCGGCTCATCGGCGGCAGCTACTCGTAGCGACCGCGCGCCGGCCGTGCGAGGCGCAGGCGCGGTACTCGTCGTTAGGAACCGCCGCACACGACCGCTACGCTTCCCGCTCATGCCGGAGCCTGCCCCCTGGAGTCGCGCGCGCGTTCTCGCAGCGCTCCTGGTCGTACCGGTGCTGCTCTTCGGGCCGATCCTCGCCGCCGGCCAGGTGTTCTTGCCCTTCCTGCCGGTGATCGGCGAGCCGCTCGCCGGCGAGAACCCCGCCGCCGCGGCCGAGGCACGGCGCGCGATCCACGCCCCGACCGGCGACCGCGTCTACCCGTTCCTGGTGGATCAGCTCTCGGCGCGGGCCGAGCTCGGCGCCGGTCACCTGCCGACGTGGGAGCCGCTGCAGACGCTGGGCATGCCGCTCTTCGGCGGCAACGTGGCAGCGCTCGGCTATCCGCCGAACTGGCTGGCCGTCTTGTTCCCGCCGGAGTACGCGGCCGCGCCGCTGGCGCTGCTCGCGTTGTTCCTGGCAGGTCTCGGCCTGTACTTGTTCCTGACGCGCCTCGAGCTCGACGCGCGCGCGGCGCTGGTCGGAGCGCTCGGCGTGCAGCTCGGCGCCTTCGGCCTCGCCAACCTGCACTACTACATGAAGGTCGATTCGGCCCTGTGGTTTCCCTGGGCGCTGTGGGCCGTCGAAGGGCTGGCGCGCGGACGGCGCTGGAGCGCGTCGGCGCTGGTGGGCGCGCTCGCGCTCTCGTTCCTGGGCGGGATGGTGAGCATCTCGGTCTTCGTGCTCGGCGCCACGGCGCTGTACGCCCTGGTGCGGCTCGGACCGTGGGCTCGGGACAGCACGGCGCGCGGCGCGCGCGCGGGGGTCCCCCTGCTCCTGCGCGCCGGACTCTTCTGTGCGCTGGGGGTCGCGGGCTCCGCCTACTGGCTGCTGCCGGTGGGCGAAGCCGCCGGGGCCTCGTTACGCGGCGAGCAACCCGTGGAGATCCTCGTGGCGGGCTCGCTGCCGCCCGCGAGCGCGCTCGGCGTGCTCGTGCCCGATCTGGCCGGTCCGCCCGACGATCCGACGCCCGCCAGCAACCTGCCGCTCGTCTGGTGGCTGACGCCCGCCGCGCAGAGCACACGCGCCGAGAACGCCAACGTCCTCGAGTGGAACGTGCATGCGCTGGTGGCGCTGGCACTGCTCGCGCTGGTCGGCGTGGTCGCGGATCCGCGCCGCGCGGCGTTTCCTGGACTGCTGCTCCTCGCTTGCTTCGCCTTCGCCCAGGGCTGGCCGGTCGTGAATTGGCTGCTGGCGTTGCCCGGCCTCGGGCTCGGCGTGCCGCAGCGCGTGCTGGCGCTCGCCTGGGTGCTGTGGCCGTGGCTGGCGGCGCTGGGGGTCGCGGCGCTGCTCGCGCGCGCACCGCGGGCGCTGCCCACGCTGCTGGTCTTGTCCTTTGGCGCCACGCTCGGCCTGCTGCACGCCTGGCGCGGAATCGAGCCGAACTCCTGGGCGACAGGGCTCGAGCAGACGATCCTCGCACGCTATCCCGGACACACCGCGGCCGAGGTCGAGGCGCGCCTGCCGCTCGTCGCGCGCCTCGCCGCCGCCCGCCATCTGCAAGAATCCATGGCGCGCGCCGGGTGCACGGCCCTCGCGCTCTTGCTGGCCGCCATCGCCGCGCTGCTCGGCGACCGGCACGCGGCGCGCTTCGAGCGCGGGCCGCGCTTCGCGACCCTGGTGGCTGGCGTGCTGGTGCCGCTCGCAGCGGCGCTGCTCCCGTTCGTGCTCAGCGATTCCTTCTCCGCGCGCGGGCCCCAGGCGCTGCTCGGACTCTCGGGCGTGCTGGCCTTCGCGGGCCTGGCCGCGCGCACCGAGCCGCGCGCGCTCCCGCTGTGGTTGCCCTTCGCAGCGCTGCTCGTGGTCGAGGGCTTCCTGGGCTCGTTCCGGCACGTGCAGGGCCGCTCCGTGCTCACCGCTGGACTGTTTCCGCCTTCGCCGACGATCGAGGCGATCCGCGAGGCCACCGGCGACGGCCGCGTCCTGCGCTGCGATCCGACGCCGGATCTCGCCGACAGCCAGCAGCTCGCGCGCCCCAACCTGCTCATCCCCTACGGGATCGCCGACCTGACGCCGTATCCGACCTTCACGCCCCGCCAGGCGGCCGAGCTCGCGGGGCGGATCGACGCACGCATGGTGCAGCGCAACCACGTGGCGCCGCTGCCTGCGCCCGAGCTCCTGGATCATCCGCTGCTCGACCTCCTGCGCGCCCAGTGCGTGCTCTCCGTGGCGCCCCTGCGGCACGCGCGCCTCGCGCCCGTCCTGGAGCGCCCGGGCTTCTGCATCTACCGGCGCCTCGGCGCATTGGCGGCGGCGCGCATCGTGCCGCGCGCGCGCGCCGGCGCCAACGACGCAGAAGTGCTGGCGAGCCTGGCCACGCCGGGCGTGGACTACGCGGGCCTCACGCTCATCGCTCCCGAAGACGCCGGGCGCATGCCCGCCTTCACGCCCGGCCCCACCTGGAGGCCCGGAACCATCACGGCCGTCGAGCGTCCGGCCAAGAACCGCGTGCTGGTGCGCGTCGCGGACTCGCAGGGTGGCTGGCTCGTGTTGCACGAGCAATGGGCGCGCGGCTGGCGTGCACGCGTGAACGGCGCAACCGTGCCGCTCTTACGCGCCGATCACTATTGCCGCGCCGTGCCGATCCCGAGCGGCGAGCTCCCTGCCGATGAGGTGCTCGTCGAGTTCGAGTACGCGCCGCGCTCGCTCGAATGGGGCGCGGCGCTGGCGCTGGTAGCGCTGCTCGGCGTGCTCGGCTGGGAGCTCCTCAACCCCGTGCAGGACTGAGGCGAACCGCGTGCACGTGCAGGTCCTCGGCAGCGGCAGCGCGGGCAACGCCGTGCTCGTGCGCGCAGGCGAGCTGAACCTCCTGGTCGACGCCGGGCTGCCGATCGACGAGCTGGAGCGGCGCCTGGTGGAGGCGCGCTTGCCGCCGCACCGGTTGGACGCGATCGCGCTGACGCACGGGCACCTGGACCACGCGCGCTCGGCCGGACTCTTGTCGCGAAAGTGCGGCGCGCGGGTGTATTGCAGCGAGGCGCTGATGTCCAACGCCTCGCTGCGCCGCGCGCACGCCTTCCATGCCGTGTCCGTCGGTGGCGCGCTCACGATCCGCGCACGCCGGGGTCCGGACGAGATCCTCTTGCGCGCCATCCCGCTGCCCCACGACGCCGAGCCCACGCTCGCGTTCCGCCTCGAGCACGCCGGACGGGCGGCGGCCATCTGCACCGACATGGGCCACCCGGAACGCGCGGCCGCGCAGGCGCTCGCCGGCGTGAACCTGCTGCTGCTCGAATTCAATCACGATGCCGAGCTGCTCGCGCGCGGTCCCTACACGAGCGCGCTCAAGCGGCGCGTGGCCGGGCCGCGCGGGCACCTCTCGAACGCCGAGGCCGCCGAGGTCCTGCGCTGGGCCCTCGCGCCGGAGCTCACCACGCTGGTGCTCGCGCACCTCTCCGCCACCAACAACCGCCCCGAGCTCGCGCTCGCCGCCGCGCGCGCTGTGCTGGCGGAAGCCGAGCGGACGGACGTGCGCACGCTCGTGGCCGAGCAGGAACGCGTGGGGCCATTGCTCGAGGTCTGATCCTCATCTGGGAGCGCCGGGCTCCAGCCCGGCTCTTCCTCCTCTATTTCCCCCGCCCCCGAAACGATCCCAGAGCCAGGCTGGAGCCTGGCGTTCCCGGCTGAGATTCCCACAATGGCGCGCGGATTGAGTCCCGAGGTCGCGCAGCCGTCCGACCGCACCCTGGCGTGGGCGGTGTTCTTTCTCCTGCTGGCCGTCTACCTGGCCACCTTCAGCGGGCAGCCCGAGAATCCCGACGCCGAGGTCGAGTTCCAGACCACGAGCGCGCTCGCGCGCCGGCGGAGCTTCGCGCTGGGTGGCACGAGCGAGGCCGACGCGATCGTCGGCGTCATCCACCAGGGCCGCCAGGGCTTCAACGTGCGACGCGGCGGGCCCGGACGCGAGCAGGAGTTCTTCAGCTGGTCGGGCGTGGGCCAGCCGCTCGCGGCGCTGCCGCTCTACGCCGCCGGGGCCCTCGTCGCCCGCTTCTTTCCCGAGCTCGAGGCGCGCCAGCGCGCGACCACGCACCTCGGTGTGGCGCGCAGCGAGTACTTCGAGCACCTGTTCGTGGGCTTGCGCAATCCGCTCCTCGGCGCGCTGACGGGTGCGCTCGTGCTCGTGGCCGCGCGCCGTGCCGGTGCGCGCCGCCGCTACGCGCTCGTGAGCGCCCTCACCTACGGCCTGTGCAGCTATGCCTGGCCGCAGGCGCGCGGAACGCTCAGCGACGTGCAGGCGACCGCGGCCTTGTTCCTGGCCTTCGTCCTGGGGCAGGGCGCGCTCGAGCAACTGGAGAGCGCGCGCACGCCACGCCTCACGTCCCTGTGCGGCTTCGGTCTCGCTCTGGGCCTTGCCTTCCTCACGCGCCCGGTCCTGGCGCCAGGCGTCGGCGTGCTGGCGCTGTACTTCCTGGTGCGCAGCGTGGGCGCGGCGCGTACGGCGGCGCGTGCGCTCCCCGTGCGCGAACTCCTCGCGGGCTTCGTGCCGGCCCTCGCGTGCTTCGCCTTCTTCCTGTGGACCAACCAGCGCCGCTTCGGCGATCCGTTCGAGGCGGGCTATGGCGGCGTGGCCGGACTCGACTGGTTCCTGCGTTCGCCCTGGCAGGGGCTCGTGGGCGTGACGGTCTCCCCGAGCGTGGGCCTCCTGTGGCTCGCGCCGGGGATCCTGCTGGTCGGCCCGTGGTTCGTCGCCGCGCTGTGCGGCTTGCCGCGCGAGGAATGGCGCGAGCGCGCGCTGCCGGCGCTCGTGGCCGGGCTGCTCCTGGCGGTGGGCCTGCCGCACATCCTGATCCCGAGCTGGTACGGAGCCTGGAGCTACGGCCCGCGCTATGTCCTGCCCCTGATCCCGTTCCTGTGGTTTCCGCTGGGCGTGGCCCTGGAGCGCTTGCGCACGAGCGCCACGCGGGTCCTCGTCGGCTGTCTGTTCCTCCTCGGCGGCGCCACCGC
>JANOGB010000761.1:0-12340 GCA_031413955.1 Planctomycetota bacterium
CTCCGTGCCCTCTGCGCCTCTGTGGTCCTGCTTGGGTTGCGGGCGTCAGCCCGCGCTGGTCTTCTATTCCCTGGAGTCTGCGCAGGACGCGGCGATTCCGCCCGGAAGAGCACACCACAGAGGCACAGAGGACGCAGAGGCGCGCAGAGAAAAGCGGGAAGAAGAAGGGGCCTCCGGATCGTCGACTTCCGAGAGCCGAAGCCCCGGAGGCCCCGTCCCTTTCTTCTTCTTCCTCCGTGAGCCTCTGCGTCCTCTGTGCCTCTGTGGTGCGCTTGGGCTGCGGGCGGAGCCTGCGCGAGGCTACTACTGCCGAGTCTGCGCGCTTCAGCCGGGAACGCCAGGCTCCAGCCTGGCTCCGTTCCTGCTCTGCTCTTCTTCCTCAGAACAGGAAGAAGCAGAGCCAGGCTGGAGCCTTCCCGGCTGAAGCGCGCAGATTCGGCGCAGTGGTAGCTCCGGCGCCGGAGGCGGGCCGCCTCCCCCGCCACCAACAACTCAGCGCGGGCGCGCCGGCTCTGCTACAAGCGCTGCACGAACAGGTTCCGGAACGCGGCCATCACCTCGTCGTTCACGTTCTCGGCGCCGTGGTGTTGCAGGCCGATGAAACCGGTCGTGGCGCGTTTCGCGAAGGGCTCGCCGCTCTCGGGCACGAGCGTGTGCGTGTCGACGTCGTAGAGCGTGTGGCCGTTGAGCGCGACCGCGAGGCGCGCGCCCTGGTAGAGGATCTCGTAGGTGTTCCATTCACCGAGCGGGCGCAGCGGGCTGCGGTCGCCGGGCGGAACGGCGCCGTACAGGCTGCCGGTGAACTGCCAGGGCTCCAGCTTCGAGCCCGTCACGCTCTCCCAGTGGAAGTCGTCGAGGATCTGCACCTCGCAGCCAGAGAAGGCCGGGTTGGAGTCGTCGCGCGCGGCGCGCAGGAAGAGACCCGAGTTGGCCATCTTGGCGATGCGGAAGTCGAAGCGCAGGCGGAAGTCCTGGAAGTCCTCGGTAGTGAAGAGGTGTCCGCCGCCTCCTCGCGCGAGGAAGGAGAGCACGCCGTTCTCGATGCGGTAGCGCTCGGGCTGGCCCGCGACCGACCAGCCCGTGAGAGTCTTGCGGTCGAAGAGCGGCTTCCAGCCTTGCCGCTCGGCTTCCGGGCCGAGCGTCTCGAGCCCCGTGCTCTGCTCGTGGGCGTTCACCAGGAACATTCCGTCGAACACGGGCAGCTCCCTCAGGCGGATGTTGCGAAAACGCGCCGCACCCGTGTCGCCGCGTTCGCCGTGCACCTGCAGGCCGATGAGGCCCGTGGGCGCGTAGCCCGGAGCGCCGGCTGCGAACTCGTAGTCGACGAGCTCTTCCCCGTTGAGCCAGGCGCGGATGTGCATGTCGAAGCCGGTGCAATGCACGACGAGCTCGTTCCACTCGTCACGCCGGAACTTCGCCGCGCCGCTCTCGTTGTGCGCCAGGAATCCGTCCGAGTAGATCGCGCCGATCTCGCCGTCCGGGCGCCAGTCGAGCGTCACCTGCGCGCCCTTCCCCTGCGGCGCCATGCGCAGGAACACGCCCGAGTCGAAGGGTTGGTCGAGCTTCACCTCGAGGCACAGCTCGAAGCTCGTGTAGCGCTTCTCGGTGTACAGCAGCCCGCCCTCGCCGCCCGGTCCCTGGCGGCCGACGATGCAGCCGTCCTCGACGCTCCAGCGCGCGTCCCCGTCGTAGCGTCCACCGCGCGTGACCCAGCCCTGGAGGGACTGGCCGTCGAACAGCGGCACGAAATGGGGTTCCGTACGCGGCTGTCCCTCCTGGGGGTGAGCCGAGGACAGCGCGAGCAGAGCCGCGACGAGGCCGAGGGATTCCATGCGCCGGATTCTCGCACGGCCCGAGGGAAGGGCCAGGGCGAGCGTGGCCTGCGGGAGCGAATCAGGCCGGGAAGCGTCGCTCGAGCAGGCCGGCGACGCGGGGCACCTCCCCTCTACCTCCCCTCTTCCCCCATGGGCACCTCGGTCGCCGCCGGCCGCTCATGCCGACCATGGCCTGGAGCGCGGGAACGCCCGGTCCTGCGCACCAGTGCGCATGCCGGTGGGGAGCTGTGCTCATGAGCCGACCTGGTCTCGCCGTCGATGGCATGCTTGGGATGAACCCCTTGCGGAGGGACCAAACATGAAAGCACTCCAAGTACTGACCAGAGAGCACGCCGCGATCGCGGCATGCTGTGCGCGGTTCGAGGCGGAGATCGACGGGATCATCGGCCGGTGCGAGGTCGATGCCGAGGCCCTGGATCGTCTGCTGTATTTCTTCGAGGTCCAGGTCGACGGCCACCACCAAGAGAAGGAGGAGCGCATCTTCTTGCCGCGGCTGCTCTCCCGCGCGGCCGCCGAGGACGTGCGCGCGCTGCGCGCGTTGCTCGACGACCACGGTGAGCAGCGCAAGCTCCTGGCAGAGATGCGCAACCAGATCGAGGGCGTGACCTACGGCGAGCCCAACTCGCTCGCCGTCCTGGTGCGCGCCGCCCAGCGTTACCTGCGCGCCCAGCGCGAGCACTCCACCTGGGAGCAGGCGGTCCTGTTCTCCAGGGCCCAGCACATCCTCGGACCGCGAGACGACCGCGCCATCCTCAACGGCTTTCGGCGGCTGGACGAGGTCTGGGGCACGAGCGTGTGGGACGCCGCTCGCGCGCTGGCTGCATGGCTGGACCAGCGGCGTTCGCTGGTCGCAGCCTGATCCTCCCAGGCGGGGCGCGAGGGCCGCGGAATCGTGGGGATTCGCGGCCCTCGTTGCTCTCATGCTCAACCGGGAGCGCCGGGCTCCAGCCCGGCTCCGATGCTTGACTTCTTCCCGTTCTCTTCGGAGCGAGTAACAACCCAGGACGGAGAAGCCGGGATGGACCCCGGCGCTCCCCGGAGCGCCTCAGCCCTTCTTCGAGGCCTCGGCCACCAGCTCGTCGATCTTCTGATCCAGCACCTCGTCGCCGGGCGAGCCGAGCCAGTGGTAGCGGATCACGCCCTTCGCGTCGATCAGGTAGAGGTTGGGGTAGCCGTCGACGTTCCAGCGCGAGGCGAGCGAGTCCTTCTCGGGCTCGATCGCGTTGCGCCAGGTGATGCCTTCCTTCTGGAAGCGCGGCAGGACTTCCGCGGCCGGGCCGTCGTTGTTGATGCCGATCAGGGCGAAGGGCTTGTCCTGCATGCGCTTCACGAGCGCCTTTTCGTGCGGCAGCATCGCCACACAACCCCCTCACCAGAAGCCCCAGAAGTCGACCAGCACGACCTTGCCCTTGTAGTCGGCGAGCCGGAAGCCCGCGCCCTCGGCGTCGATGGCCTGGAAGTCCGGGCAGGGCTTGCCGACGGCCAGGTTCTCCAGCGCGAACACGAACGCGCTCGCGGCCTGGGCATAGCTGCGCTCTTCGCGGAACTCCACGTCGGCGAAGTCCTTCTGGAGCTGGGCGAACACGGCCTTGGCCTCGACGATGCGCGGATCGCCGGCCGGGCGTCCGTCGCCCAGCATGGCTCCGAGCGAGTACAGCGCCGCGGCCTTCACCGCGCGGTGCGGGCTCCGCGCCGCGATGTCTTTCAACGTCTTGGCGACGCGCTCTTCGCCCAGCGCATGGGTGGCGAAGCGCAAATTGCCCGCCAGGCCGGCCAGTGACTCGGACTGCGCGTGGTCGGTGGTCAAGGAGTTCAAGGCTTCCTCGAGCAAGGCCGTGCCGCGCGCCGAGCTCGTGTCGGACATCGTTCCGAGGGACACGATCTCTGACCAGGAGTCGTAGGCGAGCGGCGTGCCCCGTTGCGCGCGGCCGAGCACGGCATAGCGCTCGGCGAAGTCGGGCACGACGTTGGCGAAGAAATCTTCGTAGATGCTCGTGACTTCTTCTTCCGGCAGGCCCATGGCCGTCGCGCGCATGTCCCGGAACTCCTGATCGAACTCCTTCTTGACGGCCGCGAAGGTCTGCTTGTGTACCTGGGCGGGCTCCTGGGCGCCGGCGCTGGCGCCGAGCAGCACGAGCGCGAGGCCGAGGCCGGAGCGCAGCGGACGGAGCGGGAGAGTCATCGCGTTCCTTTCGATGGGGGATGCTGCGCCGATCGATGGCGCTGGCGGAGGGAATATACCCTCCACGGCCCATTCACCCCGGCCCAGCGAGACGCTCCCTCGGCAAGAGATCCGTTGCCTCCGGGCCGGTCGGGCAAGCGCTTCGCGCCCTCCCAGCTGGGCTCAGCCTCTCAAGGCGCCCGGCGGGGCGTCGAGGCTGCGAAAGAACCTGCTCGCCTTGCTGGGCACGGGTTCCAGCGGGACGCCGATCCTGGAGAAGAGCCCTGCCAGCGCGCGCTCCACCACGCCGGGCTCCGCCTCGGGCGGGAGCTCGAGCTCGAGCTCGCGCTCGATCCTTCCGTCGGGGAAGCGCGTGCAATCGAGCTCGAACACGAGCGGCAGAGCGCTCGAGCCATGGGCAACGGGCACGGGGCCGACGCGCGTGCGCTCGTTCTCGAACGCGCCCAGGTGGAGCAGCGGATCCTGGCCGACGAGCTCCAGTCCTTGGCGCACCAGCGCGCGGTCACCGAGCCCGCTCGCGCGCAGGACCTCGAGCGGGGAGCGCGCGCCGGAGAGGATTCCGCGGGCCTCGGACTCGGCGAGCGCGAGCTCTTCCTCGGGCCGGACCGCGAGCGCAGGATGGCTCGCGAGCAGCGGGCCCTTCAGGGTGAGCGCGAAGACTCCCGTCCCACCCCGCGGCGTTTCCGAACGCAGGCGCAGCGCGAGCCGCGCACGACGCAGCGCGCCCGTGGCCGTGTCGAAGAAGTGATTGATTTGCAGGACCGGGGGGGCGACCGGGCCAGCCAGGCACCCGAGCAGGGCCGCCCACGCCGCCTCGTCCGGGATCCGCAGCTTGAACTCGCGCTCGATGTGCTCCACCACGCGGCCCGAGGATAGCGGTGTGCGCAGCGCGCGACGAGGCGGGCTCGCGCTCGTCATGGATCCAGCGCCAGCTCCTGCCAGATCGAGATCGACTTCCGCGCTCCGCGCTCGCCGGCCGCTCCGTTCCAGACGGCGCACGCGAGCTGCACGCTTGCGCCGGGAGGCAGGGAGATCTGGTCGGGACTCTGGCAGTGCAACTGACGCACGAAGACCACGCTCCAGGTCCCGTCCTCCCAGCTCGCGCTGGCGTGCGCCTCTCCGGGGATGCGGCTCGCGCTCCGTATCGTCTGCACGCCTTCGACGGTGATGCGGTCGACGCGCTCGGAGGGACTCAGCTGGGTGAGGAGGCGCTGGTAGCGCGGCACGTCGGCGCGCACGTCGTTCGGCCAGTCGGGCAGGCCGAGGTGCGGCACGGGGACGAGCAGATCCTCCGCCCCGGCCACGTCCTCGAGTCGCAGTGCCTGCCAGTGCCAGAGGTTGGTGGGCTCGCCCGGCGCGCCCATGCCGAAGAGCGCCGGCTCCTGCGCGGCCGAGAACTGCAGCGCCGCTCCATCCGTCGGCGCCGAGTCCGTGAAGAGTCGCACGACCCCGGTCCGGTCGGGCCAGGAGAGCCGCACGGCCAGGTCCTCGCCATCGTGCAGCGCGGTCACCCGGACCGCGAGCACGGCCTCCGCGTGCCACCACAGCGGCGCCAGCACGACGTCGATCTCTCCAGCTGCGCTCCAGGCGCTGTCACCGGGCTGCACGGGAACCTCGGCGACGCGTCGTGCGTGCAGCGTCGAGCGCCGGTGCAGGAGGTGCTTGCTGGCCCCGGCCGGGATCAGCTCGTGCAGGTAGGCGAGCAGCGCGGCTTCGTCCTGCGCAGCGAGCTCCGTGGGCGGCATGGCCGAGCCCGGCAATCCGGTGCGGATGCGACAGGCGAGCTCGAACGTGGATCGGCCGCCCTTCAGGAATCCGGCCATCAGGTTCCGCGCCCAGTTGAGGGTTCCGTCCTCGTCGAAGCGCGGTTCCTCCTGGCCGCGCCCGTCCGGCCCGTGGCAATCCGCGCAGTGCTGGTTGAACAGGGCCTTGCCGCGCTTCAGCGCGTCCGCATCCGCCGGCAACGGGAGCGGCTCGTCTTGCTCCTGGTCCGGAGCGAGTCGCGCGAGGGCGATGCGTCCCGCTTCTTCGGGCGGGAGCTCCTCTCCGGCCCGCATGGCTGCTTCCTCGAGATCCAGCGCGAGGCCCTGCTCGGCCAGGAAGCGGACGTGGGACGCGATCGACTCCAGGTCCTCCTCCGCGATCCAGCTCCAGGCAGGCATGGCCGAGCCCGGGATGCCGCGCCGCAGAGTCGCCACCAGATCGCGATCGGAGGGCGCGCCGTTCTTCGAGCTCACCAGCCGGAATCTCCCTTTCCCGAAGTCCCGCGCGGGCGGGAACAGGAACCCCGACGCTTCACCGTCTCCGCGCCCGGTGCTGCCGTGACAGACCGCGCAGTGCATCTGGTAGAGGATCTCTCCGTGGGCCCGCTGCTGGTCTCGCGAGCGTGCGACTCCGGAGGCGCCCTCCCCTGGACCGGAGCTCTGGCAGGCCGCGAGGAGGGAGAGCAGCCAGGTGAAGTGTCGAGTGCGCATGCCGCGAGGCTAGGAACTCGTGGGCCGCATGGACCTGGGGCGAAGTGCGCATCCGCGTGGATACAGGCAGCGAAGGCGGCGAGACCGGGCTCTCCAACCTGGCCCAAGAACGGCGCAGAATCGCGGTTCATTGGGCTTGTCCGCGATCTTGATGATCGCGCGGCTGCGGCGCACGGTTAGGATCGGCGGGCAGCCGCGAGACCGCCATGAACCAGCGCACGGATCCCGGCTTGTTCCTGAACCGCGAGCTGTCGCTGCTCGAGTTCAACCGGCGGGTCCTCGCGCAGGCACAGGACCCCGAGCTGCCGCTGCTCGAGCGACTGCGCTTCCTGACGATCTGCAGCACGAACCTGGACGAGTTCTTCGAGATCCGCGTGGCGGGCCTGAAGGAGCAGGTCACGCACGGCGTGCAGCAGTTCCAGTCCGATGGGCAGACGCCGCAAGAGACGCTGCGGCGGATCGCGACGGTCGCGCACGAGCTCGTGGCGGGGCAGTACCGCACGCTCGAAGAGGAACTCCTGCCGGCCCTGGCCGCGGAGGGCATCCAGCTCCTGGAACGCTCGAGCTGGAGCGCCGAGGACGCCTCCTGGCTCAAGCGCTCCTTCCTGAGCGAGGTGCTGCCGATCCTGACGCCGGTCGGCATCGATCCTGCGCACCCGTTCCCGCGCGTACTGAACAAGGGCCTGTGCATGGCCATGAGCGTCGAGGGGCGGGATGCGTTCCACCGCCAGAGCGGGGTCGCGATCGTGCAGGTGCCGCGCTCGCTGCCGCGCCTGATCGCCCTGCCGCGCGAGAAGGGGCGGGGCGAGCACGCCTTCGTGATGTTGTCCGCGGTCATCCACGCGCACGCGGGCGAGCTCTTCCCGGGCATGACGGTGACCGACTGCTTCCAGTTCCGCGTCACGCGCAACAGCGATCTGTGGGTCGACGAGGAGGAGGTCGACAACCTCCTGCAGGCGCTCGAGGGCGAGCTCCCGAACCGCAAGTTCGGCGAGGCCGTGCGCCTCGAAGTGACCGAGACCTGCGGTCCGGAGATGGCCCAGTTCCTGCTCCAGAACGTGGGCCTCGGGGCCGAGGACCTCTACCGCGTCAACGGTCCGGTCAACCTGAATCGCCTGGCGACGATCTACACCCTGGTCGACCGCGGCGACCTGAAGTTCCCGCCCTTCGTGCCGGGCACACACGCGCGCCTGAAGCAGACGCAGGATCTGTTCGAGACCATCCGGGGCGGGGACGTGCTGCTGCACCATCCCTACGAGTCCTTCGCCCCGGTGGTGCAATTCCTGGCGCAGGCGGCCGAGGATCCGCACGTGCTGGCGATCAAGATGACGCTCTACCGCACCGAGGTGGGCTCGCCGATCGTCAAGGCCCTGCTCGACGCGGCGCGCGCCGGCAAGGAGGTCACGGCCGTGGTCGAGCTGCGCGCGCGCTTCGACGAGGCCGCCAACATCGATCTCGCCACGCGCCTGCAGGAAGCCGGGGCCAACGTCGTGTACGGCATCGTCGGTTACAAGGCCCACGCCAAGATGGTCCTGATCGTGCGCCGCGAGGGCCGCAGGCTACGGCGCTACGTGCACCTTGGCACGGGCAACTACCATCCCGGCACGGCGCGCGCGTACACCGACATCGGGCTCCTGTCGGCGCGGCCCGAGATCGGCACCGACGTCCACAAGCTGTTCCAGGAGCTGACCGGCCTCGGGCACGTGGCGCGCCTCAAGTGCTTGCTACGCTCGCCCTTCACGCTGCGCAGCGCGCTGCTCGAGCGCATCGCGCGCGAGATGGACGAGGCCCGCGCCGGGCGCAAGGCGCGCATCCTCGCGCGCCTCAATTCCTTGAGCGAGCCGGGCCTCATCCAGGCCTTGTACGAGGCCTCCCAGGCGGGCGTCGCCATCGACCTGGTGGTGCGCGGCATCTGCTGCCTCAAGCCCGGCATTCCCGGCGTGTCCGAGAACATCCGCGTGCGCTCGATCGTCGGGCGCTTCCTGGAGCACTCGCGCGTCTACTACTTCTTCGCGGGTGGCGAGGAGGAGCTGTGGTGCTCCAGCGCCGACTGGATGGAGCGCAACTTCTTCCGGCGCTTCGAGGTGTGCTTCCCGATCCTCGACGAGGAGCTGCGCTCGCGCGTGCTGGCCGAGGCGCTGGAGCTGCCGCTGGCCGACAACCAGCAGGCCTGGGAGCTCGCACCCGACGGGGCCTACGCGCGCATCGAACCCGGCCGGAAGCAACCCCTGCGCTGCCAGCAAGCACTGCTCGACCACCACGGCGAGCACCTCAGCGCGCGCGTCGAGAAGGCCGCGCCCAAGAAGTCCGGCCCGAAACGACGCCTGCCCGCGCGCTCCGAACTCGACGACGGCGACCTGAAGCGCTCGCAGCGCGCCTGACGGCCGCTATCCCAAACGCACCGCGGAGACGCGGAGCTCGCGGAGGAAGAAAGGGCCTCCGGGTCGTCGACTCTCGGAGAGCCGAAGTCCCGGAGGCCCCATCTCTGCTGGCTTTTCCCTCGGTGCTCCTCCGCGACCTCCGTGTCTCCGCGGTGCGTTTTCCTGGCCAGAGAATCCGCGCGTCACGCGAGGGCTTCAGGATGTAGTGGCTCAGGCCCGCGGTCGAAAGGCCGCGATCGTCTCGGGCGTGACCAGCCACGCGAGCCGCCCGCTGAGCGGCGCGAGCGCGTTCCAGCCTTCGAGCTCGAAGTCGATGCGCGCCAGCGCAGCCGTGGGGAAGTCCGGCTCACTGCCGGTGAGCTCGGCGATGAGCAGGGAGAGTCCCGGCTGGTGGCCGACGAGGAGCAGGCGCTGCAGGCCGGGCGCGCACGAGCCGAGCTCGTGCAGGAGCGCCTCGGGGGCCGCCGCGTAGAGCGCCTGGCGCGTCTCGATCGGCGCGTTCCAGCCGCCCGCCTCGTGCGCGAGCTCCGCCGTTTCCCGCGCACGCACGGCGCTCGACGACAGGATGCACTCGGGCGCCTCGCCGAGGCGGGCGAGGAAGCGGCCGACCACCCGGGCGGACTTGCGCCCGCGGCGCCTGAGCGCGCGCTCGTGGTCACCGGCGCCCGCGGGCGCCGCGCTCTCGGCCTTGGCGTGGCGCAGGACGTACAGGGAGAGTGTCATGGAACGCGGTGCGGATCGCGGCGTGCGAGCAGGTCGAGCGCCTGGCGCGTGCTGCGCTTCCAGGACGTTCCGGGATCCTCGCTCCCGAGGCGCGCGAGGATCTCGCTCCACAAGCGCTCGAAAGCGCCGGCGACCTCGCTGTGCGGAGCCAGGACGGCGAGCGGACTGCGCTGGACGGACATCTGCTCGACCAGACTGGAGTAGGGGATCTCGGTCCCGAGGAACCCGAGGGACTGCTCCGCTGCCCAGCGGCACACCGAGCGGTGCAGCGTCTTGCGCGCATCCACCATCGAGAAGAAGGGTAGCGCCCGCGGGCGCTGCGCCCGGTTCTTCAGGTGCTTCATGAGCTGTGCGAGCGCACGCAAGGAGAGCGGCGTGGGTACGGTGGGCAGGATCAGCGCGTCGGCCGAATCGAAGACCGATTCCGACACGGGCGAGAGGCCCGGCGCGCAATCCAGGATGACGTACTCGTATTCCCCGGCCAGTGGCGCGAGGAGCTCGTGCAGCCCCAGGGTGGAGCCGTTCTCGCGCGCCAGCACTTCCGACCACTTGCGGTAGCGCACGTCGGAGGGCAGCACGTCCAGTCCCTCGAAATCGCTGCCGCGCAACGCTTCGGCCAGCTCCACCTCGCCGCGCAGCAGCCGGCGCGCTGCGCCGCGCACCTCCGGCCGGACGCGCAGCAAGAAAGTGGCCGAGCCCTGCGGGTCGAGATCCCAGAGCAAGGTCCGCGCGCCGCCGCGGGCGGAGGAGAAAGCCAGATTCACCGCGCTGACGGTCTTGCCCACCCCACCCTTGATGTGGAAAAGCGCGAGGACTCTCATCGCTTCTTCTGCGCGGCCGGGAGCAGCGCGCTGGAGAACGGGATCCCTGTGTTGTCCATGGCGCGCAGCAAGATGCTGCGCCGCATCCTAATCGGCCGGAGCGGAATCGAGGCCGGCGAGAGTACGGAGCCAGGCACGGTCTCGTCGGATTCCGGGGCGAGAGTACGGAGCCAGGCACGGTCTCGCAGGATTCCGAGTGCGCGCAAGAGTGCGTGGAGCGCAGGGCGGAATCCGGCAAGACCGAGCCTGGCTCCGTACTCTCGCCATCGTGGAATCGAAGGGCTAGGCGGGCTCGACGCGGATGCGGATACCGCATCCGGCCACGAGCGCGTCCTCTTCCTCGAGATCGGCGCTGGTCAGCGGGTGTTTCTCCAGCCAGGCGGCGGGAGCGCGGATCAGGAGCCCATCGGGCACGACCTCGAGCTCGAAGTGCGGCAATGCCCGGGGCGAGCGCGTGCGCTGCAGGCGCACGGCGATGCGCAGGAGTATGCACAGATGCAGGAGCGTCTCGGCCGAGCCTTCCGGGAACTCGGCGAAGGCCGTACGGGCGAGCTTGCGGCGTTGGGCGTGCACGAGGGCCGCCAGGCGCAGCTGATCCTGGCGCGAGAAGCCGGGCATGTCGGAGTGCTCGAGGATGTACCCGCCGTGCTTGTGGTGGCCGGTGTGCGAGAGCGCGAGTCCGATCTCGTGCATGCGCGCGGCCCAGGTGAGGAGCTGCGCGGAGCTTTCGCGCTCGAGCTTCCAGGCCTCCGCCACCTGGTCCAGGCAGCGCAGCGCGCTGCGCTCGACGCGCTCGGCCTGGTCGGCGTCCACGTGGTAGCGCTCGGACAGCGTACGAATGGTCCGGTCGCGCACGTCCTCGTGGCGGATGCGCCCGAGCAGGTCGAAGAGCACGCCCTCGCGCAGCGCCGCCTTGGTGGCGCGCAGGCTCTCGATCCCGAGCGTCTCGAAGGCCGCCTCGAGGATCGCGAGTCCGCCGGCGAGCACCTGCGCGCGCTCGCGCGTCAGGCCGGCGAGGTCGACCTTGTCCAGCTCTTCCGCAGCCTGCAGGGCGCGGCGCAGACGCTTGACGTCGTTCAGGCCGAGCGCGCCCTCGGACCAGCCGTTCTCGCGCGCGATGTCGCTCACTGCGTTGATCGTGCCCGAGGCCCCGATGCAGTCCTCCCAGCCGGCCTCCTGGTAGCGCCGCTGCAAGGGCTCGAACTCGAGTGCCGCCGCCACCTCGGCCTTGCGGAAGGCCTTGCGTGTGAAACGCCCGTCGTCGAAGAAGCGCCGCGTGAAGTTGACACAGCCCATCGCCAGGCTGTCCTTCAGGAGCGGCGAGAAGCGCTTGCCGAGGATGCACTCGGTGCTGCCGCCGCCGATGTCGAGCACCAAGCGCCGGCCGTCGATGGCGGGTTCCTCGTGCGCCACGCCCAGGTAGATCAGGCGCGCCTCCTCGCTGCCGGGCAGGATCTCGATCGGAAAGCCCAGGGCCGAGCTCGCGCGCGCGAGCAGGTCCTTGGGCTGCTTCACGCGCCGGAACGTATCCGTGCCGACGGCGCGCACGCGTTTGGGCGGCAGGTCGACCAGCCGCTCGCGAAAACGCTCCAGGCCGGCCAGCATGCGCTCGAGCGCGCGCTCGCCCAGGTTGCCCTCGGAGTCCAGATCCGCCGCCAGACGCACGGGCTCGCGCACGCGATCGAGCACCGTCACCTGGTCGCCGAGCACGCGCGCGATCAGCAGGTGGAAGCTGTTCGAGCCCAGGTCGACGGCCGCGACGGTGGAGTTGCCGTTTCCTTGGCCGGACATCGCCCGATCTTCTCAACCGGGCCCAGCCGTTCCACCGCCTCCTTCGCCAGAAACGTCTGCAGCAGAAACGTCAGAATTTGGCACGCCGTGTAGTAGAAAGCAAAATACCGCACCAGCATCGAGCTCTTTCCCA
>JANOGB010000762.1:0-1850 GCA_031413955.1 Planctomycetota bacterium
ACTCGCGGCCAGGGCTTGCTGGAGCCAGTACGCAGCACCCGCGTGATCGCCCTTCACGGAGAGAGCATTGCCGAGGGCATCCGCCGCGCGTGCATCTCTCACCTCCACGGCACGCTCGAAGAAGGGGATGGCGCGGTCCACCTGTCCGAGGCGCAGGAAGGCGACGCCCAGGTTCAGGTAGACGTAGCCGGCCTCGGGGTCGAGACGCAGGGCTTCGAGCAGCTGGGCGACGGCGTCCTGCGGACGACCGGCATCCAGCAGCGCGACTCCGAGGTTGTCGTGAGCTCGTGCGTGGTGTGGCGCCAGAGCGACGGTTCCCTGCCACAGAGTCAGAGCCGAGCGGTAGTCCTGGTTGCGGCGCACGGTCAGGGCCGCCGAGGCGAGCACCACGACGGTTGCGAGAACGGGCAGCCAGCGCCTTGCGTCGCGGGGAAGGCGTGTGCAGATCCACCAGCCGGCCACGACGAGGAGCAGGAGAACCACGCCGAGCGGCAGGTACATGCGGTGCTCGAAGGCCGGATCCCGGATCGGGACGAAACTCGAGGTGGGCGCCAGGAGGACGAAGAAGCACGCGCCGGCGAAGCCGACCCAGGAACGGCGCACGAGCAGGACGGTCGAGACGAGCAGCAGCGCCGCGATCGCCGCGCTTTCTGGCAAGTACTCGGAGGGATTTTTCGCGATCGGCCAGCCGTAGTCGAAGCACAGCGGATGAGGCCAGAAGGCGAGCCGCAGGTAGTGCAGCACGACGCCGGGCTGCGTGCGCGCGTACTCCAGGGGACCGAGCGCGCGCAGGCCGAGTCCCATGGTGGCGTCTCCTCCCAGCAAGGGCGGTGCGACGAAGACGAGGCCGAGCCCGAGCGTGACCAGCGCAACGCCTGCGTAGAATCCCCGGCGCAGGCGCAGGGCGGTGAGCGGACCAGGTGTGAGGAAGAGGGCATCGTAGAGGAGCACCACCAGCGGCGCGGTGGCCACGGTCTCCTTGGTGAGAAAACCCAGCGCGAGCGACAGCAGCGCGAGCGCCTGCCAGCCCAGCGGTCGCGCGGCCGAGGTCGAGCGCTGGAAGCAGTAGAGGACGGCCAGGTAGAAGAACGCGCCGAGCGTCTCCGCGCGCTGGCTCAGGTACGTGACCGCGGCGGTCTGCAGCGGATGGCACAGCCACAGGAGGCTGGTGACGAAGGCCAGGTTGGTGCGCGTGCTCGCGGCCAGGCTCGGGGCCGCGTGGGCCAGGCCGCGGCGCAGGACCCCGAAGAGCAGCTGCCCGCAGGCGAGGTGCACGAGCGCATTGAAGACGTGGTAGCTCCAGGTCGCGCTCCCGCTGAGGGCGCGATTCAGGTCGAACGAGGCCCACACCAGGACGCGCGTCGAGTAGTCGAGCGGCACGCCCGGCCGCGGATCGTCCAGCAGGAACGGCACCTGCAAGCTGTTCGCGTAGCACAGCACGAGCGCGAGGCACAGCACCAGCGCGCGCGGCCAGCATGCCGCCCTGGGGCCGAGGCTCGTGGCGGAAGACAGCGCTTCGGAAGCCACGCGTCCAGGGGGTGTGCTGTTACAGGCCACTAGTACTAGTCACTCTCCGGCATTCTGGACATCGGAGGCAGGAGTCTCGGGTCGAGTCGGTGGGCTTCCTCGTAATGCTGGCCCGCTTCCTCCGTGCGTCCCAGCATTTCGAGCGCCTGCGCGAGCCGGTAGTGGATGCTCGCATTGTCGGGACTCGCGGCCAGGGCTTGCTGGAGCCAGTACGCAGCACCCGCGTGATCGCCCTTCACGGAGAGAGCATTGCCGAGGGCATCCGCCGCGCGTGCATCTCTCACCTCCACGGCACGCTCGAAGAAGGGGATGGCGCGGTCCAC
>JANOGB010000763.1:0-2228 GCA_031413955.1 Planctomycetota bacterium
GACGCTCCAGAGGCTCACCAGCACGAAGGACGGCACGACCCAATCCGGATCGCGCAGCCAGGCCGGGCCGGCGATCCCGAGCACGTGCAAGAGCGCGTTGACGGGTCCGCGCTCCGCGTCGAGCGCGTAGCGCCAGATCGCGGCCAGGATCACGGGCGCCACGATCACGGGCACGAAGCACGCCGTGCGCGCCGTGTTCGTCGCGCGCGACTCGCGCCGCAGGAAGAGCGCCAGCGCGAGCGCCACGACGAGCCCGAGCGGCACCGAGAGTGCCGCTTAGAGCACTGTGGCAGCGAGCGAGCTCGCGAAGGTTGGATCGCGCCCGAGCTGCGCCAAATTGTCGAGCCCGGCCCAGCGCACGTCGGTGAGCGGCCGCAGCGGCGACCATTCGCACAGCGCGAGCACGAGCGCCACGAGCGCCGGGCCGACGAGGAACAGCACGAAGCCCGCGGCCCAGGGCACGAGCAAGGTCAGCGCGGCGCGCTCCCCACGACGCTCGCGGACGCCTGGTCGCGGGCCGCGCCTGGCGAGGAAGAGCCCGAGGAGCCCGAGCAAAGCTGCACCGACCGTGAGCTCGAGTGCGCCGCTCGGCAGCGGCCTTCGCCCCGCGCGCTCCCGCTCGCGCGCGAGATAGGCATCCGTCTTCGCCGCCATGCGCGCGCATGCCGCAGGCACGTCGCAATCGGGCTGGAGCAGGATGCCTTCGAGCTCGGCCTTGACCAGCGACTCGATCTTGCGCCAGTTCGCGAGCGGCGGCTGAAAACGCGCCTCGCCCAGCACGTCCAGTGCCGGGGTGGTCGAGCTGGCCGGTGACCTGCGCCTCCTCGAGAAAACGCGCGAGCAGGCGCCGGTCGACGGGCGGCGTCTCGCCGCCCGTTGCACCGTCCGTCTTCCCGAGGATCACCTTCATCGCCAGCGAACGGCGCAGGTCCTCGTCCCACACCTTCAGGATCGCGCCCATCCCACCGCGCGCGAGCTCGCCCTTGAGCGCGTAGCGCGAGCGCTTGTGGCCGTGCTCGGAGAGGCGCTTCAGCAGCTCGCTCGTCGGCGGCCCGCCCTCCTCATGCTCCTTCTCGAGCGCGATGGCCGGATCGACCCCGGAGCCGTACTCCTGCTTCAGCCGCTCGGCGAAGGAATGACCGTGCTCCGGCCCGAGCCCCGACCGTTCGAGCCAGCCCCGCACGCGCCGCCACTCGCCGTGGAACGCCCGAAACTCGGAGGCGTGTGCGGGATGCGCCCGGCACAGCTCCTCGAGGTCGCCTGCGCTCGCGTCCGGACGCTCCGCGAGCCAGCGGACGAAGAGTTCCTCGACTTCGGACATGCGTTCCCCGGTGATCGCGAGCCGCGCGGCAGTATAGAGGCCTGCTGCCGTCTGGAGTCAGCCGGGAACGCCAGGCTCCAGCCTGGTTCCGATTCTTGGTCTCCTCGGTGCTCCCGGGGGAAGAGAGAAGAGAAGAGCCAGGCTGGAGCCTTCCCGGCTGAGGGTCGCGGGTCGGTACGATTCCGCCATGCCCCGCTTCATCCGCTCCCCGAAAGTCATCCAGGCCGCCGGCAACGTCCCGAAGCGCATCGAAGAGTTCGTCGGCCGCGTGAACACAGGCACGCAGGAGCTCTCGCTCGCGCGCATGCAGAGTCCCAGGGGCTGGCTCGAGCCCGGGCAGACGCCCGAGTTCAGCGAGTTCACGCTGGTCCTGCGCGGCGTGCTGCGGGTCGCCACCCGGCAGGGCCACGAGGACCTGCGCGCTGGCGAGGCGGTGATCACCTCACCCGGCGAGTGGGTGCAATACAGCACGCCGCTCGAGGACACCGAGTACGTGGCCGTGTGCCTGCCGGCCTTCGCGCCGGAGACGGTGCACCGGGATGCGTGAGAGCGCGCACCACTCCGGGGCGCAGGCTGGGGTGAGCACTTAGCGACCGCCCTCGATTCGGCCGTTGACGGCCGGGATCGGGACGGAACAATGTCGGCCAATCAACCGGGGGCCAGAGAAGCCCCAGAGCTCGCAAGCGCCGGACACCCGTGTCGGCGCGTTTCCCACCCTCGCTCCAGGACGAACATGAACACGCGCCAGGCACCCTCCTACTTCTTGCTCGCGGCACTGCTCGGCTCGCTGGGCACCGCGCAGGTGACCACCGATTCGATCACGATCGGCGGCCCGGGCTCGTGCAGTAGCGCGGGCTTCAACAATCCGGGCCTGCTGGACGACGGTTTGACCGCGGCCTCGGCCACG
>JANOGB010000764.1:0-1690 GCA_031413955.1 Planctomycetota bacterium
GGACGAGACCCGCATGCGGATCCTGCACCTCCTGGCGCAGGAAGAGCTCTCCGGCACGGACCTCATGGAGATCCTCAACATGGGGCAGAGCCGCATCTCGACGCACCTCGCCCTGCTGAAGGAGGTCGGCCTGGTGCTGGACCGAAAGGCCGGGCGGCGCACCTTCTTCTCGATCGCGCCGGGACCCGCGGCCGGATTCTGGGAGAGCGTCCAGGGCGAGAACGCCACGGCGCCCGAGTTCGCGGCCGACAGCGCCGGGCTGAAGGCGCTGCGCGAGCGCAATCGCTCCGACCGCCGCGCCTACTTCGACCGCGTGGCGGCGAGCTTCGGCGACGAGCTCCTGCCGGGACGCACGTGGGAGGGCCTCGCGCGCGCGGTGCTGCAGCTCGCGCCGCGCTCACGCTACGCCGATCTCGGCATCGGCGACGGGCTCCTGACCCTGATGCTGACCGAGGTCGCCACGCACGTCACCGCGGTCGACATCTCGGCCGAGATGCTCGGCCAGCTGGCGACGCGCGCCAAGCAGAAGGGCATCACCAACCTCGAGTACGTCGAGGGCGACATCGAGGACCTGCCGCTGCCGGACGCCTCGCACGACGTGGTGGTCGCGAGCCAGGCGCTGCACCATGCACGCTCTCCGGCAAAGTGCCTGGCCGAGGCGAAGCGCATCTGCGTGCGCGGTGGGCGCCTGCTGGTGATCGATCTCCTGGCACACACCGAGGAGTGGGTGCGCGACAGGCTCGAGCACCTGCACCTCGGCTTCACCGAGCAGGCCCTGGAGGAGCTCGTCACCCAGGCGGGCTTCGAGCGGGTGCGCGTCGTACGGGCCGCGCGCGACCCGCAGCCGCCACACTTCATGACCCTGGTCGCGACGGCCGTCAAGCCGTGAGCGTGGGCGAACCGAGCCAGTGAGCAAGCCGTGAGCCAGTCCTTTCTCGAGGTCCTGAAGCGCAAGGTGCTGGTGATCGACGGTGCGATGGGCACGTCGATCCACGCTCACCACCTGGATCTGGAGCGCGACTTCGGGGGCCTCGAGAACTGCTGCGAGATCGTCAACGAGCGTCGCCCGGACGTGATCCGCGCGATCCACGCCTCGTTCCTGGCCGTCGGCTGTGACGCGGTCGAGACCAACACCTTCGGCGCCATGCCGCACGTGCTGCGCGAGTTCGAGCTCGAGGGTCGCTGCGCCGAGATCAACACCGCCGCCGCGACGGCCGCGCGCGAGGCTTGCGACCAGTACGCGACCGCCGACCAGCCGCGCTTCGTGCTCGGCTCGATGGGCCCGGGCACCAAGCTCGCCACCCTGGGCCAGATCCGCTACGCCGAGCTCAAGGCCTCCTACGGCGCGCAAGCGCTGGCCCTCGCCCGTGCGGGCGTCGACGCCTTCGCGATCGAGACCGTGCAGGATCCGCTGCAGGCCAAGGCCGCGATCAACGCCTGCCTGGCCGCGCGCCGCGAGGTCGGACGCGAGATCGCGCTGATCGTCAGCGTCACGATGGAGGTGACTGGCACGATGCTGGTCGGGACCGAGATGGCGGCCGCGATCGCGCTGCTCGATCCGTACCCGATCGACGTGCTCTCGATCAACTGCGCCACGGGGCCGCGCGAGATGAGCACGCACATCCGCCTGCTGGGCCAGAGCTGGCGCAAGGCCATCGGCTGCTACCCCGAACGCGGGTCTGCCGCAGCT
>JANOGB010000765.1:0-2726 GCA_031413955.1 Planctomycetota bacterium
CGAGCAAAAAGGCGAGCAGGAGCTCGAGCAGGAACACGAGGAGCTGCGCCTCCTCACCTACCTCGCACCCGGGCTGCCCCTGGCGCTGTTCGCGGCCGTCGCGGAGCGCCTCGCGGACCTGCTCGGAGTCGCGACCCGCCTGGAAAGCGACGAGACCCGTTCCGCCCCCGAGCCGGATGGTCCCGAGCCCTTCAGCACCGGCCAGGCCGACGTGGGCTTCCTGTGTGCACCGGGCTACCTGTGGCTGTCCGAGCGGAGGCCGCCGGCCGTCGAGCTCGTGCGCGCCGCGTTCGTGTTCGACGATCCGCGCTGCCAGGACCGGCCCGTGTATTTCGCCGATGTGATCGTCGGAAGTTCAGCACCGGCCTCTGCGCTCGCGGAGCTGAGGGGCGCGCGCTGGGTCTACAACGATCCGTGCTCGCTGAGCGGCTACTTCAGCGTTCTCGCGGCGGTGGCCGAGCTGGGCGACCCCTGCGACTTCTTCCGATCGGTGCGCGCCGTGGGCTCGCATCACGCCGCGCTACGGGCCGTCGAGCGCGGCGAGGCGGATTGCGCAGCCATCGACTCGAATACGCTGCTCCTCGAGCGCCGCTCGGGCGCCGCGCGCGGCGTGCGCGTGATCGAGTCGCTGGGGCCCTACCCCGTGCAACCCGTGATCGTGCGCGCCGGACTGTCGCGCGCGCGGAAGGAGGCCATCGCCGCGGGCCTCCTGGGCATGCACGAATCCGAGCCGGGTCGCAGCGCCCTGGCACGCTGCGGCGTGCGCAAATTCGCCCCGATCACGCCCGCCGACTACGAGCCGGAACGCGCACTCTTGGCTTGCGCCCGACCCCGATCCATACGCGCAGCAGCGGTGGGCTGCGACCCTGTGCGGCGGTAGACTGCGCGGCTTCCGCATGTCGAGCCATCCCCCTGGGAACGCCAGGCTCCAGCCTGGCTCTTCCTCCGCTGAACCCTCCCAGGAGACAGAAGAGCGGAATGGAAACGGAGCCAGGCTGGAGCCTGACGTGCCCGGGGCGGCGCTCTACGCGCGCATCCGCCGCGCGACCGAGGCCCTGTGCCGGCCGCTCCGCACCGAGGACTACGTCGTGCAGAGCATGCCCGACGCGAGCCCGACGAAGTGGCACCTCGCGCACACGAGCTGGTTCTTCGAGACGTTCGTGCTCGTGCCCGCCGTGCGCGAGTACCGGGCCTTCGACGCGCGCTTCGCGGTGCTCTTCAATTCCTACTACCACGCGGCGGGCGAGCGCCATCCGCGGCCCGAGCGCGGCCTGCTCTCGCGCCCGACCGTGGAAGAGGTGTGCGCCTATCGCGCCCACGTCGACCGCCGGATGGCGGCCCTGTTCGCCGGCGAGCACGGCCCGCTCGGCGCCGAGCTGCGCTTCGTGATCGAGCTCGGACTCAACCACGAGGAGCAGCACCAGGAGCTGCTCCTGACCGACATCAAGCACGTGCTGGCGCTGAATCCGCTCGAGCCTGCCTATCGCGAGCGTTCGTTCCCGGCGTCGACGCGCCTCGCGCGGCCGCAGGAACAGTGGACGAGCTTCGACGGCGGCCTGATCGAGATCGGCTGCTCTAGGCGCAGTTTTTCCTTCGACAACGAGGCCCCGCGCCACCGCCGCTTCCTCGCGCCCTTCGAGCTCGCGCGCGCGCCGGTCACCTGTGGCGCGTACCTCGAGTTCGTGCGTGCCGGCGGGTACCAACGCTCCGAGCACTGGCTCTCGGACGGCTGGGACGCATGTACGCGGCTCGGCTGGGAGGCGCCGCTCTACTGGAAGCGCGCCGGATCGGAACGCGCCGGCTCCTGGCGCATCCTCACGCTGAACGGCGCGCGCGCGCTCGAGCCGGACGAACCCGTGTGCCACGTCAGCTACTACGAGGCGGATGCCTTCGCACGCTGGAGCGGCGCGCGCCTGCCGCTCGAGGAGGAATGGGAGCACGCCGCGGAGTCCGAGGCGCTGGCGGGCAACCTGCTCGACTCCGACCGCCTGCACCCCGCCCCATGCGCGCGCTCCGGCCAGCGCCTCGATCAGGCCTTCGGCGACGTCTGGGAATGGACCGCCAGCCCCTACACGCCCTATCCGGGCTTCGCGCCGTTCCCGGGCGCGGTGGGCGAGTACAACGGCAAGTGGATGAACAACCGCTACGTCCTGCGCGGCGGCTCGTGCGTCACGCCCACGCGCCACATCCGCGCGAGCTATCGCAACTTCTTCGGACCGGAAGCCCGCTGGCAGTTCTCGGGGATCCGTCTGGCCCGCTCGCCGCGCTGACCCGCATGTCGACGAATCGCCTCGCGCTCGCGCTCTTGGTCCTCACCGGCGCCGTGCTGGGGTCGGTCGCCGTGCTGGCTCGGGAACGGACCTACGTCGTGCCGGCGGAGGTTCCCCCGGAATCGATCCCGCTCACGCTCGAAGGCGAGGTGCCGGCCGGCTTCACGCTCCGCACCTTCGACATCGAGGGCATCTGTTGCCAGGGCTGCAGCAGCAAGCTCCACGGCGCGCTACTGGCGCTCGAAGGCGTGAGCGCGGCCGCGGTGGACCCGCACCAGAAAACGGTCTCGGCGCTGGCGCGAGCGGAGATCCCGAACGCTCGTCTCGAGGGCGCTCTGACCTTCGACAAGTACCGCGCGCGTGCGCGCTGAATCCCTCACCTGGGAGCGCCGGGCTCCAGCCCGGCTCTTCGTTCCGGGTTTCTTCTTCCTCCTCGGGCTGGAGAGAGGAAAGGGA
>JANOGB010000766.1:0-5087 GCA_031413955.1 Planctomycetota bacterium
CGCTAAAGGGTTTTCAGGCTTGCGGTTCGGGCGGGAGCAGGGCGCGGAGCGCGTCGAGGTCGGGTGCGGTCTCGATTGCGCCCCGGGGGCGCCGGGCTCCAGCCCGGCTTTTATCCGAGAAACCGAGAAGAGCCGGAGAGAACGGAGCCGGGCTGGAGCCCGGCGCTCCCGGTTGAATCACTCGCCGGGCGCGGGCGGGTTCTGGAGCTTGTCGAGCAGATCACGCAGGCGTTGCTTCGAGCTCTCGCGCAGCTCGGCCGGCAGGCTCGTGGGGACCTCGAGCTCGAGCGCGTGTTCGAGCGCGGCCTGCGCTTCCTCGAGCTTCCCCTGAGCGTACAGGTACGCCCCGAGCTCGGACCAGAGCTCGAAGTCCCGCGGCGCGCGCTCGGCGCAGACGCGCAGTGCCGCCAAGGCTTCGTCGTCGCGCTGCATGCGCCGCAGGAGTCGCGCCTGCTTCAGGAGGGCGGCGCCGTCCGCCGGAGCGAGGGTGAGCAGGCGCTCGAGCCAGGCGAGCGCGGGTTCGAGTTCGCCGCGTTTCGTGTCGGCGGCAGCCAGCTCGGAGAGGACCGGCGCCTCGAGTTCCATCTGCACGAGGTTCGCGCGCAGAGCCGCGCGGTGCCGCTCCGGCGCAAGCGTGTAGGCGCGCACCAGGTACTGGCGTGCTTCGGCGATCGCGCCCTGTCCGAGCAGGAAGGCTGCACAGTCGTAGTGGGCCTCGAAGCTGGTCGGGTCGATCTCGACCGCGTTGCGAAATGCGGCGATCGCCCCGCGCGCGTCCTCGCGCTGGATCAGTGCGCGCGCCTTCTGGTACCAGGCCAGGGCGTTGCGCGGTTCGAGCACGAGCGCGCGCTCCAGCCAGCTCAGGGCCGCGGCCGAGTCTTTTCGACCCAGCGCCGCCGCCGCCAGCACGATCAGGGGCTCGGCCCGTGCGGGGAGCTCCTGCGCCAGCTCGCGCGCGAGCTCTTCCGCCTGCGCACTCCGGCCCGACGTCTGCCAGGCCTGGGCCAGGAGCAGGCGGTCCTCGGCATGGCCCGGGCGCAAGCGCGAGCTCGCCTCGAACGCGCGCGCGGCCTCCTCCCAGCGTCCCTGCTCGGCGTACATGCGCCCGAGGTTCTGGTGGGTCTCGGGTGATGAGGGCTGGAGCTCGAGCGCGCGCTGGAAGGAGCGCTCACCCTCGTCGAAGTGCCCGCTCTTGAACTGCGCCACGCCCAGGGCCGTGTAGACCTTCTCGAGATCGAGGAACTGCTCGCGCACGCGCATGCCCAGCTCGCGCGCCTGGCGCTCTCGTCCCTGGATTTCCTCGATGCGCCGCGCGAGATCCTCGAGCACGGCGATCGCCGCGGACCAGTCTTCGGCGTAGATCGAACACCAGGCCAGGCCCAGGTTGACCTGCAGGAAGTCGCGCGAGCTGACCATCAGGTCGGTGGGCTCCTGCTTGGCCTCCTCGAGCAGCGCGGCGGTGCGCTCGAACACCGCATGGGCCTCGCTGAGGTAGCGCGGCTCGCGTGTGGCGTTCATGCGCTCGAGCAGGACGCGCCCGAGACCCCACTGCACGTAGACGGAGCGCGGCGACTGGGCCGCGGAGGCGCGGAAGAGCGTCTCCTCGTCGTGCCATACGCCGATGCGCAGCGCGCTGCGCGCGGCAAAGAGCCCGCCCACGACGAGCACGAGCACCGTGGCCGTGCGGCGCGGGAAGGCGTGCTCGAACAGCAACGCCGTGCCGAACGCGAAGCCGAATGCGGGCAGGTACAGGAAGCGATCGGAGAGCGGGAAGGCGCCCAGCGACTGCACCTTGATCAAGGCCGGCAGGAGTCCGGCGGGAATGACCAGCAGCGCCGCGAGTGCGAGGCGCCGCGCGCCCCGGAAACTCGCCGCGAGCAGCGCCAGGTACACGCCGCTGAACAGCGCGGCGCGGACGAGCGCCGGATCGAGGGGCGCGAGGAAGGGCCGGAAGGGTCGGAAGACCGACAGCTCCAGGGGCAGCGTGAGGATCTCGAGGGCGCCGCCGAAGAGCTCGATGCGCAGCAGGGCGAGGCGCAGCGCTCCCACCATGAAGTCGGTCGTGACGCGCTCGAAGCCGGCCCAGGGGCTGGCGAAGACCAGCATGCGCGCCAGCATGTAGAGCGCGAAGGCGGCCGCGAAGGGGCCGTAGGCACGCAGGGGCGTGCGTGGCACGGAGAAGACCCGGCGCAGCGGCGCGGGCAGATCCATTGAGGCCGCTGGCGGCTCCGACGCAGCGGCCGGGCGCAGGAGATCGAGCAGCACGAGCAGCGGCACGAACGCGGCCGCGAGCTCCTTGGCCAGGAGTGCCAGCGCGAAGCACAGCAGCGCGAGCAGCGGGATCCCGCGCGAGCCGTGCGCGCGCCAAGTGAGAAAGCGTTCGATCGAGAACAGCGCCAGGCAACCGAACAGGGGATCGTTGAGGGCCGAGATCCAGGCCACGCTCTCGACGTGCGCCGGATGCAGCGCGAATACGAGCGCCGTCGCGCCCGCGATCCACGCCCTGGCGCTGAGACGCCGCGCGATCAGGAACGCGGCCGTCACCGCGCCCAGATGGACCACCAGGCTGGCCACGTGATAGGGGAGCGGGCGGCTGCCGGCGATGGGCCACAGGAACGCCTGCACGATGGCCGTCAGCGGCCGCCAGTACCCGATGTACTCGGCTTCACGCACGTCGAGGAAGTCCCAGTAGCCGCTGGTGAAGAGCCGCGGCAGGTTGGCGAGGCTCGCGATCGAGGGATTGCGCGCGATGAGGAGCTTGTCGTCGTAGACGAGCTCACCCGTCAGGCCCCGGGCGTAGACCGCGGCCGTGACGAGGAGGATGGCAGCCAGGCAGAGCCAGTCCCGGCGCGCGCCGATCGCCTGCGCCTCTTCCCTTCGTTCCTGCACGTGGGGCAAGGTAGCGCCTCGACCCGGGCCGGGTCACGACCTGACGGCACGGCGGGGGGGGCCGCCCTCCGAGCGAAGGAAGAAGAAGAGAAGAAGAGCCGGGCTGGAGCCCGGCGCTCCCGGATGAAGGGCCGGAGCGCGTGCGGAGCCCCGGCCCCCGAAGAGACGGACCCTCGCCTACTGGACGAGCATCATCGACTGCACGTTGCTGACGTCGAGGGGAGTCGGGAAGGTGAGCTCGAACGTCTGCGAGAAGAACGTCTTGCCCACGGGGCCCGGGTCGACCAGCGAACCCGTGGGAACGACCACCTGGAGCCAGCCCGCGGCCGGGATCACGAAGGTTGCGCCTTCGATGAGCTGAGTGAAGTTGTTGCCGATGCCCAGGCTGATGAAGGCGCTCGTACTCGGCAGATTGGACCTGGACGCGAGAATTCTATGCGAGCTGCCGACCACGCCGCTCACGATGAAAGGCAGGCCATTGTCGCGGTCGACCACGTTGAGCGGATCGCCCGTGCCGAGCTCGTACTTGGGCAGGGCCGGCGCGACGATCGTGACCTGGAACTCGTCCGTGACGGCGCCATCCGTCACGCCCAGGTCGTGCAGACCGAGGGAAGAAGCCTGCGGCATGTCGAGCGTGATCGTGGTGGCGTTGACGATCGTATAGCGCGCCGGGGAGATGCCAACGCCGTCCAGGAGAACGGCGGTCGTGAGGTCGAGATCCGTGCCGGTGAGGGTGATGGTCTCGGCCGTGCCGGGGATCAGGGCCTCGATGCTCGCCGGCGTGACGCTCGCGATGTCAGGGTGCGTCCCTGGAACGTTTCCGAAGGTGCCCACGAGGTCGGTCGGGAAGGCGTTGGAGACCGTGGAGTTGCCGGTGCCGGGCGCGTTCACGATCACGTCGCCCGGGCCGGCGGCGGCGGGCATCGTGACGGTGATCACCGTGTTGCCAGCGCTCGAGCTCACGCCCGTCACGCGCACGATCGGATCGGAGCCCGTGGCGCTCGGGGCCAAGGGGCAGAACCACACTTCGTTGCCGGTTGCGCCGAAGTTGCTGCCGTAGATCGTGAGCGTGTTGAGGCCGGTGTTGGCCACCGTGGCCACGATGCACGCCTTGGTGACCGAGGCAACCCCATAGACACACTGGATCCCGGAGCTGTCGTCTGCATGGATCGAACGCAGCCCGGTCGCGCCCTGGCCGACCGAGGGTGCCATGGTCGCCAGCCCTACGTTCGAGTGGCCGAGCCCGAGCGCGTGCCCGTACTCGTGCGCCATCACGCTTTGGATGTCGAAGCGACCGGGGACCGAGCCCGGCCCGTCGTCCCAGTTCCAGTTGTCGCAGAAGCGAATGCGCCAGCCGTCCGAGATGGGCGTCTCGGTGAAGGCCAGCGTGCTGGCGGCGCAGCTGCCGATCGCGGACACCACGTTGCCGTTCATCGTGCCGATGCCGCTCGTGTTGCCCGACCAGAAGGCGTCGAAGTTGGCCCCGCCGCTCCCGAGCAGGTTGCCGCCGAGCGGGTCGCCCGTGCCGTCGCCGTGCAGCTTGCTGCCCCACTCGATTGCGCCCTTCCAGATCGCCAGCTCGAGGCCCGTGAAACCGGGAAACTGGGAAGCAGCGGCGGCGTTGTCGTCGGCGGTCGCGTCGGCGAAGTTGTCGAAGATACGCACGTCGCGCTGGCTCTCGCTCAGGCTGCCGCCGATCTTGGAGAAGGCCTGCGTCGAGCGCAGGGGTACGAAGAGGAGCGCTGCCCCGCCCAGGGACAGGGCGGGGAGAACGAAAAGTCGGGTGTTCATCGAGTTGCTGGGTTGACCCGGGTTAGCGCTTGGCGGGCTTGGAGGCAGACAGGAGGCGCACCGCGGACTCGAGCTGCGCGACGTAGCGGTTGGTGCTGACGGCGTAGCCCTCGCCCCGTCCGAGCACCGCCGGACCGTTCGGTCCCTCGACCGTGCGGTACAGGCCGCCGTGGCCCACCATTAGCGCATTGGCCGGCACGCCGCCGCCGATGTCGTCGGTCCAGCGGTAGAAGGCCACCACGCGCTTGCCGAGCTTGACGTCGTCCGCGGCCGGGGCCTCGGAGTTGAACACGCCCTCGGTCTCGTTCAGGAATCCGCCGCGGAAGGTGACGTCGACCGTGGTCGCCTGCCCACTGGCCAGCGTGCGGCCCTGGATGGTGATCGTGGTGAAGAACAATCCCTCCCCG
>JANOGB010000767.1:0-26962 GCA_031413955.1 Planctomycetota bacterium
GGCGGTGTTGGAGTTGCCGGTTGTGTTGGACAAGAGCGCGAAGGCGCCGCTGGCCGTGTTGGCCTCTCCGATCGTGTTCGAGAACAGCGCCGATTCCCCGCTGGCCGTGTTGTAGCTGCCGGTCGAGTTGTAGGCGAGCCCACGCGCGCCGCTGGCGGTATTGAAGGACCCGGTCGTGTTGTACACGAGCGCGGAGTCTCCGATGGCCGTGTTGCCCTCGCCGCTCGTGTTCGCGTAGAGCGCGCCGTAGCCGCTGGCGGTGTTGAAGGCGCCGGTGGTGTTGCTGAACAGCGCGAAGGCGCCGCTGGCGGTGTTGCCGGCGCCGTCCGTGTTGGAGAAGAGCGCCAGGTTCCCGCTGGCCGTGTTGTCGCTCCCGGTCTTGTTGGAGGCGAGCGCCCGGTAGCCTTCGGCGGTGTTCCGGGCTCCGCTCGTCGTGCTGCTCAGGGCCAGGTTCCCGAGGGCCGTGTTGCCGGCCCCGCCCCTGGTGTGCAGGAAGAGCGCGCCCGCCTTGTAGATGCTGCCCGTGCTGACATCCAGGGCCGCGTCGCCGCTGGGTGCGAGCGTCAGCTTGTCCGTCAGGCGCACGGTGCCCGCAACGTGCAGCTTCGCGCTCGGATTGGTCGTGCCGATGCCGACGTTGCCGCCCACGGCGACGAACAGATTGGCGGAGAGCGGATAGAGCTTGCCGAGAGCCGGAGTCGACGAGCCCTGGATGCACGCGCCCTTCTGCGCCTGGTCGGCGAGCGCCTGGGCGCAACCGTTCGTGGTGCTCAGGCCCTGGATGTTCGCGGGCGAGCCCGGCGCGCTGCGGCCCTGCACGACGGCGCCCTGCGTGCTCCCGCCATCCGTTCGCGGGCGGCCGGCATCGCGCCTCTTGCCGGGCGGTGATCCGCGCGGGGGCAGCGTCCCGGGAACACCAGCACCGTCCTTGTCGATGTCCATCGGCAGCACGGGCCCGCCGAGGCCTGGGACCTCGACACTGCCAGCGAAGGGCAACTCCGTACCCTCGAAGTAGGCGCCCGCGAGACCGCGGAAGAGCAGCGAGGAGACCGCGCTCCCTTTCGTCGTAACGACGAAGAGGTCGAGCCGCCCGTCGCCGTCGTGATCGAGCCACTGGGCCGACTGCACGGGTTCGTCCGCGGAGATCCCGCTGCTCGCGCTCACGTCCGTGAACGCCCCGCCCTCGTTGTGGAAGAGCCGGCTCGCACCGCTGTGCGCGCCCACGAACAGGTCGAGCCGCCCATCGCCGTCGTAGTCGGCCCACGCCGCGAGCGCCGCGTTCCCGACCTCGGCCAGGCCAAAGCGTTCGGTCACGTCCTCGAAGCGGCCGTCGCCCGCGCTGGTGAGGAGCTGGAGCTTGCCATCCAGGTTCACGGCCGCGAGATCGAGCCGCCCGTCGCCATCCACGTCACCCCAGGAAAAGAGCGCCGGCACCCCATGCTCGCCAGCCGCCTCTATCGCGTCCTTGGCTACAGTAACCCGCGTCTCGCCCTCCGCAGCGAACAACGGTGCCGGCGCCGCGAGGGCGCACAGGAAAAAACCTCGACCGCGAGACAAGACTCGACCCTCCGGATTCATGGATGTGCAGACGTGCCAAGTCTGCCCGTGCCCAGGACGGCCGGAGGCCAAATCCGGGGAACCGCCGCCGATTGTCCGAACGCGCCACGGCAACCGGGCCCCCAGGGAACCGGATGCGACAAGGCGGGGTGACCGCCTTGCGTGAAGTGACGCTGAACCCGAGCCGGGAGAAATACGGCGCTCGTCGTACAAAGCCTAGACGTCGTCGGAGTTCCGCAACTCAAACGCACCGCGGAGACACGGAGGACGCGGAGCCTCGCGGAGGAAGAAGAAGCATGGGCCTCCGGATCGACGACTTTCGGAGAGCCAAAGCCCCGGAGGCCCCATCCTCTCTGATCTCTTCTCTCTTCCTCCGCGTCTCCGCGGTGCGTTTTCCTGCTCCGAAAATCCTCGCGTCACGCAAGGACTTCACGATCCAGTAGTTCAGCGCTTCTTGTAATCCGGGCAGTGCAGCGCATTCGGCCGCTCGGGCCGCTTGCACACGTTGCCGTAGTCGTAGCGGCAGTCGTCGCACAGCGGGCGCACGCCGGGGACGAGCCAGCGCCACCAGCGCGTAAGCCAGCGGCGGATGCGCCCGAGCGCGCCGCTCAACGGACGGTGAGGATCTCGAGGCGTGCGACCTCGAAGGTCGGCAGCTCGCCCGTGCGCGAGGTGATCTCGCTGCCGTGCACGCCGACCTCGGTGCCGGCGAAGGTCGACAGGTCGTAGCGTCCGCTGGCGCAGGCGAGCTCGCAACTGATCCCGCCGCCGAAGCGCAGGTAGAAGCGCGCGATGCCCTCGGCATTCGTGCGCCGCTCGATCACGCCGCGCGCGGCGAACACGCCGCCCAGCGGATCCTTCTGCTTGCTCTTGTCCCACACGTCCTGCTGGCGCTCGAGGACTTCCGAGGCGCGCCGCGCGCGCTCGCGCTCGAGATCGACCTTGAGCCCGTAGGCCTCGCGCAGGCTGGTGAGCGTGCGCAGCTCGGCGCGCGCCTCGATGGCGTACGCGCCGCCGCGCGCCACGACCGAGTTCAGGGCGACTTCGACCGGATCGTAGTCGGGCGTTTCCTTGGCGCGCTCGCGCTCCAGCGCGGTGCGCGCCTCCTCGAGCGCCGCGCGCGCCTCGGCTTCACGCCGCTCGGCCTCGCTCGGTTCCTGCGAGCGCGCCTGCGTGGCGCGCACGGGCGGCACGGCCGGGAGCGCGGCCAGGGCGGCACTCCACAGGCTCGCACCGTCTTCGGCCGGCGACAGGCCCTCGACCAGCGAGCTCTTCACGCAACCGCGCACGCCGGGCGGCGACCACACGCGCACCCAGGTGTCGCTCAAGGGCTTGGCCGGATCCTGGAGCTCGATCACGCGCAGCTTGTCGCCCACCTGCAGGCGCTGCGGCAGCGGGAAGTTGGTCACGTCGTTCGAGAGATCGCTCGAGGGTCCGGGACGCAGGTTCACGGCGTTGCCCGTGACCTCGTACAGGCCCGCCTCGGCCGTCGGCAAGAGATAGCGGCCATAGACCCAGACCGCGAAGCCGCCCGGGACCTCGACCTCGAGCCACCCGCTGGGGGCCTCCTTGAAGACCGCCACGAGCTGCCCCGTGGGAGGACGGGCGATCTCCTTGCCCTTCTCGTCCGACAGGTTGAGGATCGTGACGGCGCTGCCCGCGATGCGCCCGTAGCGCAGAGGCATGTGCTTTTCACCCGCCTGGACCGAGCCGCGCACGGCGGCCAGGATCCCGGACGAGAGCACGAGCGAGTACAGGAGGGTGCTGAAGTTCATCGTTCGAGGGGAAGCGGGACTACGATGCGGAGCAGAGCGGCGACGTAGAGAAGAAGGCGCTGTGGAGAAGAACAGGGGCGCTGAGCGTTCGCGAGCGAGCGTCGACCCCGGCGGGGAAGATCCCGCGCCCTGGATCCCACTCTCCAGCGCATCGTAGCCAGGCTCCATCCTCCGATCCACACAGGCTTTTTCACGGATTCCTGTGCCCGGCCGACCTCGAACCCAGTCCACCGGTACATTAGATGTTCGTCTTCCGCCCGCGAAAACCGGGCGGAGACCGGGTCCGCGAGCCCGCGCCAGATTGCGCCGCTCGACCGGACCGAAGAGCGCCCTGAAAACGGGGCGCGGAAGAGGCCGCGCGGCCCGACGGTGGGCCGCGGGCCTTTTCTCTTTCTGGCCTGGCAGATCAGCGGGCCCCGAGCGCGGCCCGCGCCAGTTCGACGGCCGCGCGCTCGAGGCTGCGCAGGTCGTGGCCGGTGGCGCGCGCCAGGGCGGCAAGGTCGTCGTGCTCGGGCGAGAGATCGAGCGCGCTGGGCTCGGCCGCCGGCCGCCGGCGGCGCTTGACGCGCACGCGCCGGCCGTGGAGCTCGACCACCAGCTCCTCGCGCGCCAGCTCGGTGCGCTCGCAGCGGATCCAGCGCACCCCCAGGGTCGGCGTGTGCAGGAAGAGCACGCGCTCGAGGGTTTCGCGTTGCCCGGGCCGCGCCAGGGCCTGCACCATCGCCCCAGGCCGGCCCTTCTTCATCTGCACCGGCACCGACCAGGCGTCCAGCGCGCCCGCGACGCGCAGCTCCTCGACCAGGAAGGCGAGCTCCTCGCCCGTGGCGTCGTCGAGGTTGCACTCGAGCTGCCAGACCTCGTGCGCAGCCACGGATGGGAACACAGTTGGAGACACCGAGGTGGACAGCGCGGCACGAGTCTCCGCGGCCGTACACAGCGATACGCGCACGAAGTTCGGCGGGCCGAGCTCGGGCTCGCGCTGGCCGCCGCCCAGCCCCTGGCGCTGGACGACCAGCGCCTCTTCGGGCTCGAAGCACTCGACCAGGTCCGCCAGCAGCGCCGCCCCGGTCGGCGTCACGCGCTCGCCCCCCGGCCCGCGTCGCTGCGGGATCCCGAGCAGGAGCTCGGCCGTGCCCGGGGCCGGAACCGGCAGCTCGCCGTGGGCGCACTGCACCGTCCCGCCGCCGACATAGGGCGTGGTGGCGAGCACGCGCTCGATCCCCAGACGCTCGAGCGCCAGCGCCGCGCCGCACACGTCGATCAGCGTGTCGACCGCGCCGACCTCGTGAAAATGGACCTCGTCGACGTGGATGCCGTGCACGCGCGCCTCGGCCACGGCGAGGCGGCGCAGGATGCGAACGGCGCGCGCGCGTGCGGCGCTCGTCAGCGGACTCGCCTCGACCAACTCCAGGAGCTCGGAGAGATGCCGCTGCGGCGGAGCGGCGCTCTCGTCCGTCTCCACTGCCAGCAGGCGCACCCGAAAACCGCCGCGCTCGGCCGTCGTGAGCTCGAGCCGCAGCTTCTCGGGCACCAGCGCACGCGCCAGGCGCTCGAGATCCGCCAGCGTGAACGCCTCGTGCTCGAGATCCAGCAACGCCGCGAGGAACATGTCCCCCGCCAGACCGCCTGAGGGTTCGATGAAGAGGATCAAGGCTCGCGCGCTCCGTCGAAGGGGCGCGCGAGCGTCAGTCTATCGGAGCCCGGCGCCGGAGCCTCTGCTTCCCGGTCGAGCTCCACGCGCGCCAGGGCCAGGACCGAGACCTCGTTCGCCTGCGCGCGGCGCAGGACCTCGGCGCAAGCGCGCGCGGTCGCGCCCGAAGTGACGACGTCATCGACCAGCCACAGCGAGCGCCCGGCCAGGCGCTCGGCGCGACGTGGGACGAGCTCGAAGGCCTGCGCCACGTTGGCCGAGCGCGAGCTCGCGCCCGGCGCACCCTGGGGCGGAGTCCAGCGCCGCCGGCGCAGGGCCGAGACGTGCGTGAGCCCGAGGAGCTCGGCCAGCTCCTCGGCCAGGAGCCGCGCCTGGTCGTAGCCGCGCTCGCAGCGCCGCAGCGGGTGCAAGGGCACGCTGCTGAGCAACGCGCCGGGCGGAGGTCCACCGGCGCGCTCCCAGCTCGCCGCCAGGAAGGCGGCCAGCGGCCGCGCGAGCTCGCGCCGTCCGCCGTGCTTGAAGGCCAGGATCCAGTCGCGCAACGGGGTCTCTTCTCGATACGACCCGCCGGCGACGAGCTGCCGGTAGCCGCGCGGCTCGCGCCGGCAGCGCGCGCAGATCCCGCCGGTGATGCCCGCTGGCAAGCGCTCGGCGCAGCCCGCGCAACGCGGCTCGTCCGGATCGAAGCGACAGGGCGCGAGCGCGTGCTCCGCGCAACCGAGACCGTCGACGCACGGCCGCGCACGGCACAGCCAGCAGAGCGGCGGGTAGAGCGCCGCGCACAGTTCGTCGAGTCCGTTCCGGGCAAGGCTGACGATCTTCTCCTTCATGGAGCCAGAAGGACCGTGCCAGGGATGTCTCGGTTTCTCTCAGCCGGGAGCGCCGGGCTCCAGCCCGGCTCTGGTTCTTCCTCTTCTCCCTTACCTTCTCAGGCGCGGACTGACGCCCCCAACCCAAACGCACCGCGGAGACGGGAGAGTAGGGTGGCGCCGAAGCGCCACCCCCTCATTGCACCGGACGTGCGGGTTTCCCGCATCCGGCGCACCCGGTCGCGCGTCACCAGGGGCATGCACGGAAGTGCGAGCATGATGCTCGGCTCTCGCTTGGCCATCTGGCTGAGCCTCCGCCTCAGTAGAGAGAGTTCACCGGCAGCTCGGAGTCCTTGGTCCCATCGGGGGGGGAGCTCCGGGTACCAGTTGAAGGTGTCCGTAGTGGGTCGATTGACCAATCGGTTCTCTCTGCGTCTTGCGTCTGCTTGCGACCGGCAGGGCCTCTTCGCTCCACGGGCGTTACCCCGTCTCGTCGCTACTACTGGCCCCGCCGACTCCCTCCAGTCCCGCGGTCGGTTATTTCTTCCCGCCCGCGTTCGGGTCCCACCCGGACAAGAGGGTCTCCCAGGTCTGTCAGATCATCGGTCGATGCGCGCTGCCCCCAACCACCCCGGTAGGCCCGGAAGCTGCTCGTGCTCGATGCTTCGCTCCCGGCAACGGGCTTCACCTTCTCTGGAAGGCTGGCCGCCCACGCTCTGCGTAACGAGGCCGAATCGGGTTCACTGCATTGCGGCTCGCACCTTCGCCTCGGGAGGCTTCGGCACACAGGTCGCCCTCCGGCTTTGCCGGCCCGGCATTTCTTCCGGGGAGCACCGCTCCGTCGGCTACATGTCGATCGAGCTACTACATGACAGGCTCCTTTCATCCTGTAAGACGGTCTGACTACATCTGGCGCACCAGAGGACGCAGAGTCGCGCAGAGACGGAAAGGACTTCCAACCTCCGGCGTGCATGCGCTTTCCTCTGTGAGGCTCTGTGTCCTCCGCGCCTCTGTGGTCGTTCTTCTCCTGCTACTTCGCCGACAGCTCGCCGATCAGGTTCAGGATCGGCAGGAAGACCGAGAGGATCACCACGCCGACGATTCCGCCCATGAAGCAGATCAAGAGCGGTTCGATCAGGCTGGTCAGCGACTTGATGGTGGCTTTGACCTGGCTGTCGTAGAACTCGGCGATCTTCTCGAGCAGCGCCTCGAGCGCGCCCGACTTCTCGCCGATCGCGATCATGCGCACGACCATCGGCGGGAAGACCTTCGACTTCGAGAGCGGCTCGGACAGCATGTTGCCGTTGCGCACGCTGTCGCGCGAGGCGTGGACCACGTTCGCGATCACGCGGTTGCCGGCGGTCTCGGCCACGATGTCGAGCGTGCCCATGATCGGCACGCCGGAACGCACCAGGGTCGCGAAGGTGCGCGAGAAGCGCGCCAGGCACACCTTGCGCGTCAGCTGGCCGAAGATGGGCACCTTCAGGGCCAGGTGGTCGAGGACCAGCGCGCCCTGGGGCGTCTTGCGCACGATCATGAAGCCGGCCACGGCGGCGAACATCCCGATGAACATCAGGTACCACTTGGAGCGCATCCAGTCGGAGACGGCCAGGGTCGCCTTGGTCAGGGCCGGCAGCTCGGCGCCGAGGCCGTCGAAGACCTCCTTGAAGCCCGGCACGACGCCGATCATCAGGAAGGCCGTGATCGAGAGCACGAGCACGAGCGAAATGACCGGGTAGGTCATGGCCGAGCGGATCTCGCGCTTCAGCTCCTCGCTCGACTCGACGTAGTCGGCGAGGCGCTGCAGGATCACGTCCATCTGGCCCGAGGCCTCGGCGGCCGTGACCATGCTGACGTACAGCCCCGAGAAGACCTTGGGGCAGGTAGCCATGGCCGCGGAGAGGTCGGAGCCGCCGCGCAGCTCGGATGCGAGGCGCGTGCAGCAGGCCTTCATGCCGGGCGTCTCGGCCTGCTCGGTCAGGACCTCGATCGCCTCGAGCAACGAGATGCCCGCGCTGATCATGGTCGAGAGCTGGCGCGTGAAGATCACGACCTCGCCCTTGCTCGCGCGCGGGGTCTTGGAGAAGAACCCGCCGCCGCCCTTGCTCGTAGTGGCGCTCTTCTGCGGGCTGGCCGCCTTCCCGCCCTCCTCGACCTTGAGGATGATCAGCTCGCGGCCGCGCAGCTGGTTCACGGCCTCGGTGCGGTCGTTCGCCTGGATCGTGCCCTGGACCGTCTTGCCCGACTTGTCCTTGGCTGCGTATTGGAAGTTGGCCACCGTGTCCGTCCTCGTCGTTCGTCGTCAGGGGGAAAGGGGGGCTAATCCCCCATCGTGATCCGCAGGACCTCTTCCAGGGACGTCTTGCCGCGCATGGCGTTCAGGACGCCGATGCGCCGCAGCGTGAGCATGCCGTCCTCGGAGCCGCGCTGTTTCAGCTCAGCTACCGATCGACCCTCGACGACCATGCGCTTGAGATCGTGCGAGAGGGGCAGCGTCTCGAGCAGCGCCATGCGCCCGCGGTAGCCGTTCTTGCAGCGTGGGCAGCCGGACACGTTCGGCCCGTAGAGCTGGAGGTCGGCGAGCTCGGTCTCGAGCACGCCCACCGCCACGAGTTCCTTCTTGGGGATCTCCACCTTGACCCGGCAGTGCTCGCACAGCTTGCGCACCAGACGCTGGGCCGCCACGAGGATCACCGAGCTCGATACCAGGTACGGGTCGTTGCCCATGTCGACCAGTCGCGTGACGGCCTGCACGGCGTGGTTGGTGTGCAGAGTGGTCAGCACCAGGTGGCCCGTCAGCGCGGCCTTGACGGCGATCTCGGCCGTCTCCTTGTCACGGATCTCGCCCACCAGGATCACGTCCGGGTCCTGGCGCAGGATCGAGCGCAAGGCGCCAGCGAAGGTCAGTCCGCGCTTGGGCGCGACCGGCACCTGGTTGATGCCGTTCATGCGGTACTCGACCGGGTCCTCGACCGTCACCACGTTGACGTCGATCGAGGACACCTCGCTCATGGCGGCGTACAGAGTGGTCGACTTGCCCGAGCCGGTCGGCCCGGTGACGAGCACCATGCCGTGCGGCGAATTGACGGCGTTGCGGAAGTCCTGCAGGCACTTGGGCTCGAAGCCGAGACTGTCGAGCCTGACGACCGAGCTGCCCTGGTCGAGGATCCGCATCACGGCCTTCTCACCGCCCACGACCGGCAGGGTCGAGAGGCGGAAGTCGATGTTGCGGCTCTCGTACTTGATCTGGAACTTCCCGTCCTGCGGTTCGAAGCGGATGGCGATGTCCAGGTTCGCCATGATCTTCAGGCGCGAGAGCAGCGCCGGCAGCAGGGCCTTGGGCGGGTTCATGGCCTCGACCAGGCAGCCGTCGATGCGGTAGCGCACGCGCACCGAGGTGTTCATGGGCTCGACGTGGATGTCGCTGGCCTTCTCGCGCAGCGCCCGCAGGATGATCAGGTTCACCAGCTTGACGGCGGGCACGTCCTCCTTGCCCACCGCGGTGGCGGTCTCCAGATCCTCGATCGCGTCCTCGTCGTCGACCGTGAGCTCCTGCGAGCTGGCGTTCTCGAGCAGCTCGTCGACCTGCTGCTGATCGCGGTGGAAGACCTGCTCCTGGGCGCGCCGGATGGCGGCCGGGTAGCTCAGAACCGGACGCACCCTGCAGCGCGACATCAGGTTCAGGTCGTCGAGCAGCATGACGTCGAACGGATCCGAGATGACGACCGTCAGGTTGTCGCCGTTGCGCGCCAGCGGCAGGACGCAGTGCTCGGTGCACGTCTCCTGCGGCAGGGCTTCGATTGCCTGCGGGTCGGGTTTGATGCGCGTCAGGTCGACCGGGACCAGGCCAGAGGTGACGCCCAGGACCTCGAACAGGCGTTCCTCGGTGACCGTGCCGCGCTCGAGTAGCGCGTCGACCGGCGACTTGCCGCTCTCCCGCGCGCTGTTCCAGTCGTCCTGCGTGACCAGCCCGGCGTCGACGAGGATGCTACGGATCTTGCCCGAGATGCGGACCATCAGGCAACGCCCTTGAGCATCATGCGAAACTCGCTGGGATCACTGACCGCCTCCTCCGCGTCCTCCATGCGCACCTTGCCGGCGCGCACCAGGTCGGCCAGCCAGGAGGACATCGTCTTCATGCCCACGCGCGCGCCGGTCTGGATCTGCGAGTAGATCTGGTGACCCTTGCCCTCGCGGATGAGCGCGCGAATGGCGGGGTTGGCCAGCATGATCTCGGCCGCCAGCGCCCGTCCGTGGCCGGCGGCGGCGGGCAGGAGCTGCTGACAGAAGACGGCCTCCAGCGTGAAGGAGAGCTGCGTGCGCACCTGCTGCTGCTGGTGCGCTGGGAAGACGTCGATGATGCGGTTGATGGTCTGGACCGCGTCCGAGGTGTGCAGCGTGCCGAAGGTCAGGTGGCCCGTCTCGGCCAGGACCAGCGCGGCCTCGATGGTCTCGAGGTCGCGCAGCTCGCCCACCAGGATGAAGTCCGGGTCCTGGCGCAGCACGCTGCGCAGGGCGTTGGCGAACCTGTGCGAGTCGGTGCCGATCTCGCGCTGGGTCACGAGGCAGCCCTGGCTCTTGTGGGCGAACTCGATCGGGTCCTCGATCGTGACGATGTGCCCCTGGCGCGTCTTGTTGATCAGGTCGATCATCGAGGCCAGCGTGGTCGACTTGCCCGAGCCGGTGGCGCCGGTGATGAGCACCAGGCCCGTGTGCAGGCTGCAGATGCGCTCGCACGTCTTGCGCGGCAGGCCGAGCTTCTCGAAGTCGGCGATCTCGTGCGGCACCAGGCGCAGCACGCAGGCCACCGCACCGCGCTGATAGAAGACGTTGGCGCGGAAGCGCCCCTGACCCTCGAGCTCGAAGGAACAGTCGAGCTCGTAGTCCTTGTCGAGCTTGGCGATCTGATCCGAGGTCAGCACGCTGGTCGCGAGCCGGCGCGTGTCGTCGGGCGCGAGAGGTGCGGTCTCGACCGGCACCAGCACGCCGTCGATGCGCAGGCGCGGAGGAGAGTTGACCGAGATGTGCAGGTCACTTCCGCCCTTGCGCACGAGCAGCGCAAGGAGGTCTTCCATCGTGATCATGGGAGGGGAGCTCCGGTCGTGTTGGGGTTCGGGACCGGCCCGAGGAATCGGGTGAAATGGGCCCGGAACTGAACAGCGAGGAACGGAGCTCCGCTGGCCTTACACGAGCCGTGGAAAGCGCCGGAAAGAAGTTCCCATGCGCGACCACCGACCAACCCATGGTTCCTCAGTGCGGGCCGACGTCCGCAACCCAAACGCAGCGCGGAGACACGGAGGGCGCGGAGCCTCGCGGAGGAAGAAGAATTGGCCTCCGGATCTTCGACTCTTGGAGAGCCGAAGCCACGGAGGCCCATCCTCTCTGAACCCTCTTCCTCCGCGTACTCCGCGTCTCCGCGGTGCGATCGGGTTCCGGGTGACGCTCGCGCCGGGAGGCGCCTACTCCTCCTCGGCGTGCTTCCTTCCGGACTGGGCGATGATCTTCTCCTGCTCGATGCCGGGGACGCGCGCGTAGTGGTCGGCCTTCATGGTGTACGTACCCTCGCCGGCCGTCTGCGACTTCAGGTCGCGATGGTAGGTGAGCAACATCGCCAGGGGCGCGTGCGCCTGGATCACGGTCACGTGGCCGTCGTGCTCGCTCTCCTGGTTGTGCACGGTTCCACGGCGGTGGCTGGTGAGGTCGGAAAAAATCGCGCCGGCGTGCTCGGTCGGGACGCGGATCTCGACGTTCATCACCGGCTCCGTCAGCACCGGGCCAGCCTTCATGAAACCATCGCGGAAGGCCCAGGCTCCGGCCTTCTTGAAGCTGGCCTCATCCGAGTCGACGTCGTGGTACTTGCCGTCGTACACCGCCACCTCGACGTCGACCACCTGGCTGTGCGTCAGGATGCCCTGGGTGGCGATCTCGCGGATGCCTTTCTCGACGGCGGGGATCAGATTGCGCGGGATGGAACCGCCCACGACATCGTCGACGAACACGACTCCAGCGTCCTTTTGGGCCGGCTTGAGGCGCAGGAAGCATTCGCCGAACTGGCCACGGCCGCCGCTCTGCTTCTTGTGGCGGTGGTGGCCCTCGGAGGGCTTGGTGATCGTCTCCCGGTAGGCGATGCGCGGCAGCGAGGTCGTGACCTCGACCCCGAAGCGACGCTTCAGACGCTGCTCCATGACCGCGAGGTGCAGGTCGCTCATGCCCTGGATCACGAGCTCGTGCGTGGTCGGGTCGTGGTGCACGTGGAACGAGGCATCCTCCGAGGCGAGCTTGGCCAGGGCCGGTCCGATCTTCTGCTCGTCGTTGCGGCTCTTCGGCTGCACCGCCAGGGAAACCATGGGCGGGGGCGGCTTGGGCACCTCCACCGGCGGCGCTTCGGTGCCCACGACGGAGAAAGACTGCCCCCAGGCGCCGTGCTCGACCTTGGAGAAGGCTATCAGCTCCCCGGCCGAAGCCGAGTCGGCGTTGACCTTGTTCTTGCCGCCCACCGGGTGGAAGAGCCCGCCGAGCTTCTCGCCGCGGCCCGCCCCGATCAGGTCGGAAGCCTTCAGCGTTCCGCGCAGGATGCGTGCAAGGCAGATCTTGCCGACGTGCGGATCGCTCTTCACATTGAAGACCACGCCCAGGAGCGGGCCGGGAGCGTCGCTCGCGATCTCCCCACCGCCGGCACGGAAGCGTGCACCGCTCGGACTCGGCCCGAAATCCCGCAGGAACCCGAGCACTTCCTCCAGCCCCACGCCCGAGACCGGGTTGACCGGCAGGACAGGGATCAGGGTCCCCTTGGCGAGCGCGCCCGGCAGGAGCTTCTTGAAGAGCTCCTCCGACAGATCCTCGCTCTCGAGGTACTCGAGCAACGCCGCCTCGTCGTCGCAGGCGTCCATGACGCGATCGTAGAGCGGCTTCTTCCATTCGCCCGCGCGAGCGGACACGACCTTGGAGAAGCCCCGGCCGCTCTTGTCCGGCAAGAAGAACGGCACGCACTGCTCGCCGATCTTCTTCTGCAGGTCTGCCACGAGCTGGTCGAAGTTCGCGTTCTCGACATCCACGTGGGTGACCACGATCGCCTGCGGGCGGCCGAGCTCCCTGGCCTTCTCGAGCTTGTTGCGCAGGTTGTAGGACACGGCGCTGGCGCAGTTCGCCACGCCGACCACCAGCTCGCACGCGAACATGGCCGAGAGTGCGTCGACGTCGAACTCGGGATAGCCGGGCGTGTCCAGCAGGTTCCAGCGCAGGCCGTTCTTCTGCGCGTACACGAGCTTGAGCTGGAAGGTGTGCCCCTTCTCGTGCTCCTCCGGCTCGGTGTCGCAGATCGACGTCTTGTCGGCCACGGAACCCTTGCGTTCGGTAGCCCCCAGGGCGTGAGCCATGGCGTCGATCAGGGACGTCTTGCCCGCCGACGAGTGGCCGACGAAGGCGACGTTGCGAACGGAGGCGAGGTCCGAAACCATCCGGGAGAACTCCGAGCTAGAGGGCCGATGGAAATGGAAAGGAGCGGCATCCTACGGCCGCTCCTTCGGATCTCGCAAGCCGCGCCGGAGCGCGGGGGACTCGGCCCCGGGCTAGCGCTTGTGTACGACGATCTCGACCCGGCGATTGCGGGCTTTCCCGCCGCTGTCATTGTTGCTGGCGATGGGCTCGTACTGACCGTGGCCGGCGACGATGCACTGATCGTCGGGCACCTCGCAGTTCTCGACCAGATAGTACAACACGGCCATGGCGCGCTTGACCGAGAGATCACGGTTCGAGTCCCACCCGGACTTCTTGATGGGCTCGTCGTCGGTGTGGCCCTCGAACCAGTAGCGGCTGCCCTTGTGATCGGCGAGCAGCACGCGCGCCACGGCATGGAGCGCTTCCTGGCCCTTCTTGGTCAGCTCGGCCTTGCCCGAGGGGAAGGTGATCTCGGAGGGGATGGAGATCACGAAGTTGCCGCCGCGGGTCGTGTAGTCGATGCCCAGGGCATCGAGCTCGGGATTGTCGGCGACGGTCGTGGGCACGCCCGGCTTCACGCTGGCCTCGGCCAGCGAGATCTCGTAGGCCTCGTTCTGCGCGCGCAGTTCCTTGTTCTCCTTCTTGAGCTGCGTGCGCTCCTCGCGCAGCGCGCGCACTTCGTCCTGGTACTGCATCATCGTCTTCTGGGATGCGCAGCTGGCGAAGAAGAGAAACAGCGTCGGGGCAAGAACTGTGGCAACGGTCCTGGTCTTGTTCATGGCGTCAGGTTGCAGATCGCGGGGGACGCCCGCAGGGTGTCCATCGGTGTTTCGTGATCGGGGAGGGCTAGAAAGCGAGCTCGCTCACGAGCCGCGCCACATCCTTCCAAGCCAGCAGCACGATTCCAATACCGAGCCCGAGGTAAGGCCCGAAGGGCAGGTAGCGCCCGGCGATGCGAGCGGAAGCCAGTGAACTCCGGAGGGGCTTCGACGTCCGCCGAGCTCGAACGCGCCTGCGCGACAGGCAGAAGAAGCGCCCTAGGTTCGCCACGCCCACCAGCGAAGCCACGACGGAACCTAGAAACAGCGCCACGAGTGCGCCTCCGGGTCCGACGAAGCCACCTCCCGCCGCGAGCAGCTTGACTTCGCCGAGGCCCATCGCGTCGCGCCGGAAGAGCTTCTTGCCCAGCCAGCCGATGAAGAGCAGCGAGCCACCCCCCACCAGGATGCCCGCCAGAGCGCCCAGGGCGGCACCCACGCGGTCCACCGCACCCGCGCCCGTGAGCTCTTGCGCCACCCAGGTGTGGGCGTGGAGCTCGGGCAAGAGCAGGGCGAATAGGGGCGCAAGCAAGATGCCGCCGATCGAGACCTCGTCGGGAATCTCGAAGCGATCGAAGTCGACGGCGCTGGCCACGACCAGCCCCGACAACACGACGACATGGATGAGCGCGACCCCGAGGGATGGCGCCAGGGCCCCTGCAGCGGCCCAGAGAGCCGCGTTGCCGAGTTCCACCAGCGGGTAGCGCACCGGGATCGGCCACTTGCACGAGCGACACCGTCCGCGCAGGACGAGCCAGGACACCACCGGGATGTTCTCCCAGCCGGAGAGCTCGTGACGGCAGCTCGGGCAGCGCGAGCGCAGGGGCCTGAGAACGCTCTCGTCCTCGAGCGGCAGGCGATGCACGACCACGTTCAGGAACGAGCCGACCACCAACCCGAAGAGGCCCCAGACAGCGATCACGACTTCGCGCGGGGGCGGCTCCAAGACGGCCGTGATTGGGTCGTTCGCGGCGTGGGAAGTCTAGCAACCCGTTGAAAAAGGCCCGCGCGAAGCCGCACCAAGGGCCATTTCAACGGGCTGCCAAGGCAAAGTCTGCGAGCCGGCGTTGCACGCGGTCGCGCAGCGGTTCGTCGTCAGGGCTTGGTCCCGGATGGCAAACGACCCGGCAGGGCCTCGAGCCTCAAACGCTCGAACCGCGGTGGGTCCCAGGGCTCTCCGCGCCCGCCGGGGAGCTCGAGCCGCACCAGGACGCGAACGGGTCCTGCGCCGAGTTCGCTCGGATCGCTCACCTGCCGCTCCGTCCCGCTCCTCGTCTGCAGGAAGCGCGAGCTCAGGCGCCCCGCGCCCTCGTGGCCGATGAAGGTGGCGCGCCACCCGCTCGAGCGCGGCGTCCAGGGAAGTGCGAGAGTCACGCTGCCCACGCTCAAGCTCGTGCGCAGAGGATTGACGTCGGGCGGGTCGAGCTCGAGCGGCAGCAGGAGAATGCGGCCATGGGAAGCCATGCCCCCGCCCTCCGGCGTCCGCCACAGGTTGCCTCGCGAGACCACCCCGCCGCCGACTCGGATCCACCCCCCGGCCACCAGCACGAGCGGACCTTCGACCTCGATCGCGCCGCCATCGGGCACGCGTATGTCACCGCCGGCGATCAGCACCGTCCAGGGCTCGCGCGCCCAAGGCTGCGTTTCGATCACACCGTCCACCTCGACGCCGGGATCGAGCAGGCGCTCGAGCCATGCGCTGAGCGAAGCGCGCTGGGAGTCCGGGAGGTTGGTGGCGCCCTCGAGTTCACGGGTCAGCGGATCGTGCCGCGAGCCCAGACCGCGCCGGACGAGACGGCCGCGTACCTCCAGCGCCGTCTGGGAGCGCAGTACGACGGGACCGATCGAGTCGCTGAGATCGACCTCGGCCTCCGCGGGGATCCAGAGATGCGTGGCCTGGACATCGGAGTCCGGCGGTGCCTGGCGCAGCTCGACCGCGCCCGACAGTCCGTTCCCGGCGCCGGCGGGGTAGCGAACGACCAGGCCTGGGCCAGTCTCGTTCCAGATGGCGGTGCCGTCGCAGCCAGGCGGTGGCTCCGTGGAGCGCTCCCGGAGCGAGCTGAAATCGAGCTCCATGCGGGTCTGTGGAACGATGAGCGACAGCAGCGGCCAGCCGGGCTCGACCGTTCGACCGCCGAGAGTCCTCAGCTCGCGCCCCGGCATGTGCAGGTAGTACGTGTCCGGCGGCAGACGCTCACCCCCGACACCCGCGCTTCCGATCGGTTCCAGTAGGAGCAACGCGCGGTTGCGGCGATTCTCGATCAGGCGCACGGCCACGGGAATCGGCTGCGGTTCCTTCGCTTCGGGTGGGAAGCGGGAGAGCTCGAAGCGACAGCCCGGCACGCTCGAAGGGTCGAGCGCCTCGCTGTACTCGAGCACGAGCACGCCGTCCTCGAGTTCGATCGAGCCGGAGCGCTTCCCGAGCGGGAGCAGCGGGAAGGGGCCCAGGAACGGGTCCAGGAAGAGGGGGTTCTGGCCGCCGATCTCCGCGGTGCGGAAGCCGAGCACGAGGCTGGCCGAGAGCAATGCGCCGGAGACGGCACGGATCCCGTCAGGCCGAGGAAACCCCCCCAGGACCACCCGATACTCCCCACCCGGGCGCAGCCCGCCATCTCCGAGATCGCTTGCGCAAGGGAGCTCGGGCAGGAAGGAGAGCGCGTTTCCGCGCAGAGAACGGATTCCGGCCACTGCGCGTCCCTGATCGTCGAGGACTCGCACGCTGTCGGAGGTGACCGAACTCCTGTCCACGTCGAAGGAGAAAAAGAAGAGCAGCTCCTCGTTCAAGGCGACGCCCTCGAAGTCCTTCTGGCGGAACTCGAGGAGCCTGAGCACGCGACCGTTCTGGCCGCCCCCGCAGGCCACGAACGCGAAGAGCAACAGCCCGAGCCATGATCCCCGGAGCATCGGGGCCGAGAATACACGTTTCCCGAGCCGTCCACACCCGGGCGGACGCATCCTGGTTCGCGACCACGGTCCCCTGACCGCGCCGCCGCTTCGGCAGTTCGCGTCGGACTAGCCCGACCGGGCTAGAAGAGGAAAGGGATCTTCAGGAAGTCGAGGGTCACCGGCTCGGTGTCGGCCGAGATGCCGACTCCGTCCTTGTCGAGGTCGAACTCGACCTCGTAGCGGAAGAACTGCAGCGCGCCCGGCGCCTTCGAGTTGAAGTCGCGGATGTCCGAGGTCCAGTCTTGCAACAGATTGGCTTCGTCCGGGGCGCCGGCACCGTTGTCCTTCGCGGCCTGGAAGCGCAGGCTCACGAAGGCCGTGATGGGCAGCGAGTTCTGGATCCCGTTCGTGACCACCTGGAAGAAGCGCGGCAGGAGCTTGACGCCGGTCGTGCCGTCGGCCCCGGTCGGATTGAACGCGGTGAGCGGGCGCCCCGCGCTGACCGTCACGCGCAGGGCTTCGAAACCCGGGGCCAGATCGTCGTAGGCCGCCTGGACGATGGGGAAATCCTCGAAGTTCTGTTCGTTGCCGTCGATGAACATGCGCACGGCACAGTCCTCGAGCAGGGCCGGCGTGCGCAGGTACACATCGTTGGAGATGTCCGAGGTCGTGCCCGAACGGATGTCGTTCAGGGCGGCGCCCTTGAGCTCGAGCGTAAGACCGTCGGGAAGGATCTTGGCCTTGTTCGAAGTGGCCAGGTTCAACTCCGTCGTGAGCGCGGTACGCTCCGCCACCGTCGAGCTCGAGCCGATGGTCTGGATCCGCCCCGTCGTCGGGTCGATGCCCTCGAAGAGGAATCGTACGAGACCGTCGGACCCGTCGGGCTTCTGATCGGCCCCGCCGATCGAGATCCACTCCGAGCGCGCCTTCGAGCGCTTTCCGAAGGTCGGGATCATGACGTAGGCCGGGGGCGAGGTGATCTGGTCGATCACGTCCGCAGCCAGCAACGCGGCCGCTGGAACCAGGATGTCCGCCGGTGCCGTGGTTCCGGGCGCCTGCGTCGGATCCGGCACGTGGATCTGGATCAGGCCCGCGCCACCCGCACCGCCGTTGCTGTTGCCGCGGCACGAGCCGCCGCTGCCTGCGCCGCCGACGCAGCAGGAGTTCGACGAGTCTTCGCTGCACGAGTCCACGTCATCGGTCGGACCGCCTTTCAGCTTCGGCGCCCCGGCCAGGACGAAGTCGCGCAAAGGCGCATCCAGATTCAGACCCCCATCTGTGAAGTCGACCACCGCCGCCGATTCCAGGATCACGTGGCCACCCGAGCCCGCGCCACCGGTGCCCCCGATGTGATCGAGGAAGTTGGTGTTCTCACCCGTCGCACCGCGCGCGCCGCTGGCAACGATGTGCCCACCCCTCCCGAACACGATACGGCCCAGGGCCTTGATGTGAAGACCCCCGGCGCCGCCGCCTCCCCCACCGCCCTTCTCGTCGCTGCTGAAGCTCCAGCCCGGGTTGGGGAATCTCTTCCCAGCGTTGCCACCCCCGCCTCCCCCCAAACCTGCCCACAGGCTGGGTAGCTCACCGCGAATGAGCCCCGTGAGCACGCCGTTCGACACGACCGGTCTGACGCCGAAGAAGTCGTTATCGGCGCTCGTGTCGATGAAGGGGCCTTGGCCCGCCGCTCCGCCCTTGGAGGGGCTCGTCCTGGTATCGGCTCCCGTGCTGTTCTTGTTCCCGTTGGTGCCCGCCCCGGCCGCCATGCTGACATCCGCGAAGGTGGTCGTGCCGACCCAGTCCTTGGTGAATCGTCCGCCCCCGCCGCCGCCGGGTCGGCGCGCGTTCTTGCTGTTGAATTCGGAGAAGCCCATCTCGCCGCCCTCGCCCCCGAGGTTCCCCTGACGGAATGGGCCCTGACCGCGTCCGCCCCGTTTAGTCGGGCCGCTGATGTTGTCATTGGCGTTGCCGCCCCTGCCTCCGCCCCCCGCGCCAGCGCCCCCGATCTCCACCTGGTTGCCCGTGTTCAGCGTGGCAACGTCCTTGGCGTTGAACCCGCCGAGGTCAAAGCGGCCATCGATGCGCACCTCTCCGGTGGCGTTGATGCGCATCGGATTCGGGCCCTGCACCCGGACCTCGCCGCCGCGTTCGATGGTCAGATTGCGCAGGTCTAGCACGCCGTTCACGGCGTTCTGCGTGGTAGTCGGGATGCCGTTGGGACCACCATTGATGGGTGTGCTGGTCGTATCGAAGAAGAAGATCTCCCCCGCGTGCACGACCCAGTCGAAATCCCCGCCCGGCCCGCCCGTGCCCTCGAACGAAAAAGCCGCGGATAGCCGGCCATCGCCCCAGTCTGCTACGGGAGCGTCGAACAACGCGGTCGTGTCCTGGAACGAGAGCGAGCTGTCTCCGCCGAAGTCGTAGGGCTCGTTGAACTCGTCGCTGAGCTCGTCGGGGGGCAACAGGCTGGTGAACAGGACTGGGAGCGTGGAAAACTCCGCGAAGTCGATGCGCCTCTGCAGGATGGACTCGCCCACGAGGTCCTTGAAGCCGGGCAGGATCACGGCCCGCACCTTGGCGGAGGGGGGCAGCACGCCGACCGGCTCCAGCCTAACGGTGGCGCCCGTCTCGGTGCAGTTCGCGACCAGAGTCACCCGCGTCGCGATGGGATGCCACACCTCGTTGAGCGGATCCGGATCCCGGAACTCGAGGCGCAAGCGGTTCTCGGAGATGTTGTCGGACAGGGGACTGACTGGCTGGTTGAACACGACCAGGATCGCGATCCGCGCGTCGCGATCACTGTAGAGGTTGTGCCGACCCAGAAAGTCCGGGTCGGAGAGCACGAGTTCCTGGCCGTCGCGCTCGAAGTACACTGTTTTGGCCGGATCGCCGCCCATCTCCAGGTACGTCGCGCTCGTTTGCGGCGAGTCCTTGTCGCGCAGGATCGGATCGGGTGCCCCCAGGCGCGTGTCCTGGAAGACGATCGAGGCCAGGTTGGAGGCGGGAGTCGAGAACGTGCGGGATTGCTGGATCCCGAGCGGCACACCGGCGAGTGACCGGAGGGTGTTCGGCGAGCTGTTCTGGCCCGGAACGCGCAGCACATAGGTCACGCCCCCCGGCTGCAGACCTGCGTCCGAGAAGTCGTCGAGCGTCGGGCAATTGGGCTGAAAGACGACCGTGAATTGATCGCGCAGACGGAAGACGCCGATCGCGGGAACGTCGGACGCGGAGCGGATGTTGATGGTGTTCGAACTGACCGTCGAGAAGTCGACCGGCTCGCTGAACTGGAACACGATCTCGCGGTTGATTTGCCAGACCGAGCCGTCCTGGATCGACAGGTTGCTCATCTGGAAACTGGTCGTGCCGGGCGTGGCTCCCCCCCCCCCGCCACCTCCTCCGGAGCAGCTCGCCCCCGCGGCGAGGGCCAGGAATGCAAGGCCAGTTCGTAGGGTCGGTCGTTCGATCATTGCAGGACCTCGAAAGGGGCGTACCCCCCGACCGACCCGCACACCAGCGTACCCTCGAGCTCGCTCGAGCGGGCTCGGCACGTCGATTGTTCCGGTCATGGGGTGGGTCGGGATGCGGGAGATGCGCGAAGAAGCAAGAGTTTCCGTGGCAGGCAGCGCTCAGAACACGAAGGGGATCCGGAGGAAGTCCAGGCTGATGGGCTGGGTCTCGGCCGTGACCGCGGCACCGAGATCGAACTCGACGCTGAAGCGGAAGAACTGGAGATCGGCCTCCGTGTTGAACATGGAGATGTCACCGGTCCAGTCGACCAGAGGAGTCTCCTCGGCCGGAGAACCGGTGCCATCGTCTGCGGCACCCTGGAACAGGATGCGCACGAACGTGTTCAGCGGCAGCGCGTCCTCGATCCCGCCGGTCACGACGCGGAAGAAGCGCGGAATCAGCTGAAATTGGATCGTGCCGAGGACGCCGTTCTCCTCGATGAAGTCCCGCAGGTCGCCATCGTCTTCCGACACGGTCAAGTCGAGGAACTCTTCGCCGTCGTCGTAGCTGGCCGCCGCGACCACGAAACGCTTCGATTCCGCGGCGACGGACAGAGTCAGGACGAAGTCCTCGAGCAAGGCCGCATTGCGCAGATAGAGGTCGTTCGCACCCGGAAAGCGACTCGGAGCGTTTTCGATGTGCAACGTGACGCGATCGGCGAGCACACTCACGTCCCCCTCGAGAGCCTCGTCCAGCAAGGGCGCGAGCGGCTGGACCTCGTCTTCCTCGCCATCTCCATCCTCGTCGCTGACCAGGATCTTGCCCTCGTTCATGTCCACTCCCCCGGTCGGCTCGATCCCCTGGAACAAGAACTGCACCAGAGTCGGGACCCCGTTCGGCTTCTGGTCTGCCTTGCCGATCGAGATCCACTTGGAGCGTGCCTGAGAACGCGAACCAAAGGCCGGGATCAACACGGAAGCAGGGGGAGAGGTGACGGCATCGATCGCATTCCCGGACAGGAATGCGAGGGTCGGGACGACGATGTCGGAGTTGCACGCTTGCGGGTCGACACACGCGAGTGGGGCAGTGAGCGAGTCGGGAACATGCAGCTGGATCACACCTGGGCCACCCGCTCCGCCGACGGAAACGTCCCGCAGAGGAACGGGTGGAGGATTGATCGGTGTGCCCTGGACCCTCGACCCTCCCCTGGCGCTGATCCAATCGCGTGAGCCAACCCCGATGGCCGCGCCTCCGTCGGTGAAATCCACGAACGAAGCTGTTTCGAGGATGACGTGGCCGCCCGACCCCGAACCACCGTTGCCCCCCACGTGGTCCTGAGCTTGTACGTTCTCTCCGATCGCCCCGCGACCCCCGTCGCAGAGGATCTGGCCGCTCGCTCCGAACTGGATGAATCCGAGGGCACGGATCGAGAGGCCGCCCCCGCCGCCCCCGCCGGCCCCGCCCTTCTCGTCGCTGGCCGGGCTCCAGTTGGGCGTGGGGAAGACGCTGGCGGGGTTGGCGTTGCCGCCGCCGCCACCGCCATATCCTCCCCAGAGGCTGGAGAGCTCGCCACGGATCAGGCCGGTGACGTCCGTCGGGCTGCCCACGGCCATGGTCCCGAAAAAGTCGTTGTCGTCCATGCCGCCCGTGCCGTCCATGTCGTCGACAAATGGACCCGTCGCCAGCAGCCCGCCCGACGGGGGCTTGTTGGAGGTGACGGCACCTGTCGCGAGATCCGCCCCCGGGGTGCCGGCCTCGGCAACAAAACCAGGCATGTTCCGGGCGAAGCGTCCCCCCGCACCACCCCCGGGCCGACGGGCGTCCTTCGCCATGTTGCCCGTGTCGGGAGCGAACCCGGTCTCTCCTCCTTGGCCCCCTCCGCTTGGCATGGCCAAGGGCCCCTGGCCGCTCCCGCCTCGGGCCGACGAGTTCGTGACGACCAGGTTTGCATTGCCACCCCGTCCCCCGCCAGGACCTCCCAAGCCGCCGAACTCGACCCGGTCTCCCGTATTGAGTGCCTCGACGTCTTGCGCGTCGAGGCCGGACGCGTCCAGGGTGCCTTGGATGATCACGTTGCCGGTCGCGTTGATCCGGAGTGGATTCTCGCCCTGTACCAGGACTTCGCCCCCGGCCTCGATCGTCATGTTGCGCACGTTGACCACACCGTCGTCGATGAGCTGCACCGTCACGCCGTCTTCGGCCACGATGGAGCCGTCGTCGGTGTCGACCAGGATCGAATCTCCGTTCAGGACCTTCCAGTCGAACACTCCGCCCGGACCACCGTCCCCCTCGAAGTTGAACGCAGTCGTCAGACGACCATTACCCCACGTCGCGGAAGGCGAAGCGGAGAGAGCCTGCACGTCCTGGAAGGAAAGAGGACTGGTGCCACCGAAGTCGAAGGACTCCGCGAACTCGTCGCTCAGCACATCCACCGGGTCCAGGCTGGAGAGGTTCACTTCCTGCGCGGGCGCGATGGCGAATCTATCGTTCACGGCGGTGGTCGGGTCGCGAACCAGGTCCTCCAGGCCGACCAGGACCACCGCTCGAACCTCCCGGATCAGGGGATCTACGCCGCTCGGAGGAAGGACGCCGATCGGTTCGAGCCGGACACGCGCACCCGTCTCGGTGCAGTTCGCCACCAGCGTCACCTGGGTCTCCAGAGGTCTCCAGCTCCCGCCATCACTGAACTCCAGGCGCATGCGAGTCGCCGAGATGTTGCTGGGCGCGGGATGGAGCGCCTGATTGAACTCGATCACCACGGCGATCCGCGTGGCGGGATCGCTGTAGAGGTTGAGCGGACAAACGAAGCCCGGAACGGAAAGCATCAGCTCCTGATCATCATCCAGCTCGAAGTACACACGGTTGTCGGGATCACCACCGACCTCGATGTAGGTGGCGTCCTGGATCATTGATCCCACACTGCGGACGACCGGCACGGGTGGCCCCAGTTCGGTGTCCAGGAACTCCTCGCCCACATCGTCCGTGGTGAAGTTCCGGACCTGCGTGACCTCGAGCGCGGCTCCGCCTGACGAGCGCACGGTGTTGGCCGCTCCGCTCGATTTGCCGAGGACCCGGAGGATGTAGGGCACTCCGCCCGCCGTGAGGCCGGTACCGGAAGGATCGGCGCTGGTGGGGCAGGTGGGCTGGAACACGACCTGGGTCGTGCCGCGCGCGAAGAACGTGCCCGTGGCCGGGGCGCCCGTGGAGGTCTGGATGCTGATGGTGTTCGAGCTGACGGAGGAGAAGTCCACTTCGTCGCTGAACGTGAAGACGATCTCCTGGTTGACCTTCCAGACCATGTCCTCGATCAGGGAAATACGGATGAGCTGGAAGCTCTCTCCGGAACCTCCTCCTCCGCCGCCGGAGCAAGCAGCCAGGAACATTCCGAACGCGAGAGAAAGGCAGATGAAGCAGCGCAAGGCCGAACGATGGCGCATGGGAGAGGGGAGTCGTCCTTCGAAACTACTGGTCAGAGTAGGAGATGCCGATCGCCGAGAGCTCGGGGCTCAACCCCGTGTCGAGGTTGCTCACGAACGTGATGCGGAGCTGGAGGTATCTGGCATTGTCGATCGAGTCGATGTCACCGGCCCAGGTCTCGGCGCCATTGACGTACTGGATCGATCCGGGGAAGAGGTCCGAACCGAGGATCTTGTGGGTATTGATCGTGCGCATGCCCTGGCTCACGGGGAGGATCGCGAAGATGTCCCCATAGGCGTTCAAGCGCTGGGCGTCGAACGGGAAACTGGCCTCGTCGAGGGGCTCCATCGCTTGCGCGTCCAGGTCCCCGAGGAGGAAGGAGTCCGCGCCTCGGTACTCGATGACGATCTGGGTTTCGGCGGGCTGATCGGCTTCGCCCGGCAGAACGACGGGATCGAGGAAGTCCGGATCGTCGATGCCGGTGTTGATCCAGACCGTGTGCACTCGGCTCAGCCGCGTGACAACGTCGAGCTGACCGATGTAGAAGGAGTTGTCGTCGGCACGGCCGGTGGGAGATCCGGGCGGATTCCCCATCGGGTTGAAGCCGCCCTGAGCAACGAGCTGCTGATCGGGATTGCGCGGCTCGGCGATGCCGGACTGGTTGATCCCACCCGACGAGTAGGCGCGGAACGACGGAATGGCCGAGGAGTTGATGGCCAGCGAGATGTCGAGTGGGTTGAGACCGAGTCCCCTGTTCGACGGGAAACATCGGTACTCGAGCAGGAGCGGCAGACCGAAGGACGGCACTTCTTCCGGCCCCGCCACGTACCCTTCATTCCCTTCCAGGAAGAGCGGCCCACCAGCTTCGATGTCGAGCGGAATGCCCGCCCCGTTCGGACCTCCCAGTTCCAGGACCGTGGTATCACGCCAGGTGTAAGTGACCGGCGCATCGATCACCCGGTTGAGAGGGAAGGGCAACATCACCGTCCCGGAGCTGGCCAGGAACAGGTCCACGCTGTTGATCTGGTAGCCCAGCGAGCGCGGGTGGACGACCTTCTGGGGAGACAGGGGATCGGCCAGGATGTTCCCCGAGAACGTCCTGACCAGGCCCGAGTTCTGGTACTTCGGCAGGAGGTTCACGTCGATCGACTCATCCGGCAGACGCCGCGAGTGGGCCAGGAGGATCTCGAAGTTCTCGAAGAAATCGTTGATCACCGTTCCGCGTCTGGGAGCCCAGGCGAGACCGAAAACGTCCAGGTTGTACTTGGTCTCGTCCAGCACCTGCCAGCCCAGGTCGCAATACCGCCAGACGGTCTGGAGCTTGCTCCCCAGCGGACTCAGGGGCGTTTGCACTCCTGAGGCGAACGGGATCATGATCGACGGCACCGGATTGATGCGATCGACGGGGTAGGAAGCGAAGGTCGCCGGGCGTGGGCGAATCAACTGGCGTTCGAAGTCGAGGAAGAACTGGCCGCGCAGGTCGGGAAGGCCGGTGGGCTGGAGCTCGTCGGTTCCACTGAAGCGCAACACCGTGTTGCCGGTCCGGACCGCCGGCTGAGCAGGGGCCATCTCGAAGTTGATCCCCGGCAGAGTCCCGCCGAGTGCGTTGCCGGCCAGGTCGGTAGGACCATCGATGCGGACGTGATAGGTCTCTTGCGTGTTCGTGTCGTGAGGCAAGAGCTGAGTCGGGTTGAAGGTGAACTCCTTCAGATCGGGCAGGGGCGTGATCTCTCCGACGATGAGAGTCGTGGGGATCACCTGCGTGTTCGTGTCGCCGCGCACGACGTAGAAGTTGTCGAAGGGCGAGATGGAGCTCGGATCCATGGGCTCGCTGAAGCGCACCTTCACCCGAGCAGAAGTCGAGACACCGAAGACTGGAGCCGCCGTGGGCAAAGGTGCGAAAGTGATCCAGCAACCCGGCGGGACCGGATCCGTCTCCTGGAACGTGGAGAGGAACTGGGCATTGCCGAGCAAGCCTGTGCCAGCCGGAATGGGCTGGTCCGAGAGGTTGCGGACGCGAAGCCCCTGCACCAGCCCATCCACGTCCGGCGTGGCGCTCTCCTGGATGACCTCGAAGAAAGCCTCGCCGATCGAAACCACGTCGGTTTGCTGGGGCGCGCCGCGGCAGACGGTCGTGAAGGTCACGTCCAAGAGGTAGTCGAACCCTGGCTGCCCATCTGGTGCATCCAGGGCCTCATCGATCCGCAGGGGCCAGGCTCCGAGGATCTCGGGCGGGCTGAGGTCGAGCAAGAAGCCGTTGTTGGAATCGGTCGAGTTGCCCGAGCGCATCGCGCGAACGATGTCCTGGGTGGCCCCGGTCACATCGGTCGGCCCGTTCTCGAGACGCGCGAGCGGGACACCCGAGAAGCCGCGCAGCAATTCGAACTGGCCGGACCCGAAATCGGTGCGGGTCGGCACGCGCACCGACACGTTCGGGCTGGTCGTGGAAGTCAAGCTGGGCGGCAGCCCCACGGCGTTGACGGGCACCATGCTCGAACTCTCGGTCTCGGAGACCGACAAGTCGATCAACACTCTCGTGGAGTGAAACTGTCCACCCACCACCGCCCCGTGATTGGGGTCGAAGAACCGGCGGGCGGGAAAGGGCGTCTCGGGCGGATAGCCCACTTGCACCCTGACGGTCTCGATCAGGTCCTGCTGGGCCTGGATGTCGTCGTCGAGCACGTCGTCGAAGCGCAGCACCAGCGCGCCATTGCGAACCAGGAACGAATATTGATCCCCGGTGGAACCATCGTCGTGCCTGGGGAAGATTGGCGGCAGGCCGTCCCCCGCGGTGCGCAGCAGACTGTCGAAGGTCCCCTGCACCGTATCGGCCGCATCGCGCGAGCGCTGGATGATCAGGCGGGTCTTCTGCGAGATCGGGTTGGTCTCGAGGCGGTAGTTGGTTCCGTCGGACTGGATGTTCTCGTTGATCGCAAAGTCGCGGAACACGGGCTCGGGTACGACGCTGCCCTGTGCGTCGATCTCGTGAATGTCCACGAGGCGCGCCCAGAACATCTCCACGAGGTGCAGCCGAGTTGCGCGGCCACCTTGGTTGAAGTCCACGAAGAACGTCTCGTCCTCGGTCCCCGGCTTGACCCGCTCTTCCCCTGGATTACCGTTCGACTCGCCACCCCCACCCCCACCCGAACTGCAGGCGCCAAGAAACGC
>JANOGB010000768.1:0-1656 GCA_031413955.1 Planctomycetota bacterium
GTCGACGCCGCCACCGCCGACCACCTCATCGCCGAGATCCGCCAGATCCTCACGGACCTGTCCCTGCTGGATCGAATCCGAATCGACTGACTTCACTCCGCGCGAGGGCCGGCGCCGGCCCGCGGGGTGCGCGCATCGGTCCATCGTGAACGCTCAGATCGGCCGAACGTGAACACCGAGATCGGTCCATGGTGAACGCCAAGATCGGGATCGTGAACACGTAGATCGGGCATCGTGAACAGGCGACCCTCTCGTCGGGGAGTGGCCGCCTGAGGTAGGGCGACGCTGGGTAGTCCGGCGGCCCGGCCGCTCCGGAAAGGGGCGGCCTTGGCAACCGAGCGACTGTCCATGCGTAAGATACGCGAGATGCTCCGTCAGAAGTGGGCCCTGGGACGGACCCACCGGGAGGTGGCTCAGAGCCTGAGCGTCGGACTGGGCACCGTGTCCGGGGTCGAGCGGCGGGCCCGCGCCGCCGGCCTCAGGTGGACCGACGTCGAGGGCCTGGCGGACGCGGCGCTCGAGACCCGGCTGTACCCTCCGGGGCCCACGGGCCCGGGCCCCCGGCCTGGGCCTGACTGCGCCTACCTCCACGCCGAGCGGCGCAAGCCCAGCGTCACGCTCGAGCTGCTCCACCTCGAGTACCTCGAGCAGCATCCCGACGGGTACCGCTACACCCAGTTCTGTGAGATCTACCGGCGCTGGCTCACGCGGCGCGGCCTGTCGATGCGCCAGGTCCACCGCGCCGGCGAGAAGTGCTTCGTCGACTACGCCGGGCAGAAGCCGCGACTCATCGACCCCGCGACCGGCGCGGTGCTCGAGGTCGAGCTCTTCGTCGCCGTCCTGGGCGCCTCGAACTACACCTACGCCGAGGCGACCCGCACCCAGCAGGTGCCGGATTGGATCGCCAGTCACCAGCGGGCCTTCGCGTTCTTTGGGGGCGTCACCGGCGCCCTCGTGTGCGATCAGCTCAAGAGCGGCGTCACCGTCCCCTGTCGCTACGAGCCGGGGCTCCAGCGCACCTACGAGGAGTTCGCCCAGCATGCCGGCACCGTGATCCTGCCGGCCCGGCCGGGGAAAGCCCGGGACAAGGCGAAGGTCGAGGTCGGGGTGCAAGTCGCCGAGCGCTGGATCCTCGCCCGGCTTCGGCACGAGACCTTCTTCGCCCTCGCCCCCCTCAACGGGCGGATCCGCGAGCTGCTCGCGGACCTCAACGACCGCGTGATGCGGCAGTACCAAGCGAGCCGGCGCGAGCTGTTCGAGCGGCTGGACCGTCCGGCGCTGCGGCCGCTGCCGGCCGAGCCCTTCGTCTACGGCGAGTGGAAGACCGCGCGCGTCAACATCGACTACCACGTCGAGCTCCACCGGCACTACTACTCCGTGCCGTTCGCGCTGGTGCACGAGGTCGTCGACGCCCGGCTCACGGCCACGACGGTCGAGTGCTTCCACAAGGGGCAGCGGGTCGCCGCGCATGCCCGCGACGACACGCCCGGCCGCCATACGACGCACCCCGCGCACATGCCCAAGGCGCACCAACACCACCTGGAGTGGACCCCGTCGCGCCTCACGGACTGGGCGGGCCGGATCGGCGCTCAGACGCGCGCGCTGGTGGCGGCGATCCTGGCCGACCGCCCGCATCCCGAACAGGGCTACCGCTCG
>JANOGB010000769.1:0-8720 GCA_031413955.1 Planctomycetota bacterium
GAGCACCGCAAACCCGGGATCGTGCTGGTGCCCCTGGCGCCGGGCTTCGAGGAGATCGAGGCGGTGGTGGTCATCGACGTCTTGCGGCGCGCGGGAGTCGAGGTGCGCGTGGCGGGGCTCGAGCCGGGGCTCGTGACGGGCGCCCACGGCATCCAGCTGGCGACCGATTGCGGCCTGGACGAGGTCGATCCGGCGGGGCTGGCGATGCTGGTGCTGCCCGGCGGGATGCCTGGGGCGACGAACCTCCAGCGGGACGCGCGCATCCTCGCACTCGTGCGCGAGCTCGAAGCCTCTGGTCGGACCGTGGCTGCGATCTGCGCTGCGCCCATGGTCCTGGCCGCGGCCGGGGTGCTACAGGGACGGAGAGTTACGGCCTATCCCGGCGTGCGCGAGAAGCTCGTGGGCGCAGTGGTCGTCGACCAAGCCCGGGTGGTGCGCTCCGGCCAGGTCGTCACCAGCCAGGGGGTCGGGACGGCGCTCGAGTTCGCCCTCGAGCTCGTCGACGAACTCGTCGGGCCTGCCAAGGCGCGCGCGCTGCGCGCCGCGTTGCTGGTCGACTGATACCGAGAACGGATACCGAGGCTCGAGTAGCCCGGCCTCTGCCACGCGGACCGTTCCGTCCCGATCCAGTCCGCCCTTCGCCGTTTCTCGCGGCGCGCGGCTGGTCGCGCTTCTCCACAAATCGACAGTTCCGTGCCGTCGCGTGCGCGACGGCCTCTTGGGCGCGCGGCGCGATAGGCGCGTCCGCGAACCCCGGAGGCAGTCGATGGATGGAACCGTTGTGGAGAACCGCTCGGATGGGGCAGCGTGGGAGGGTCTGGAGGAGATGCGCGATGGGTTGCGCACGTTCCTCGCGCGCCAATGCGCGGACGAGAACGATGTCGAGGACGTGATCCAGGAGACCTTCCTGCGCGCGGCGCGCTACCGCCGGGCGCACCGCGTCACGAGCTTGCGGCCGTGGGCGATGCGCATCGCGCTCAACGTGCTGGCCGATTCCAAGCGCCGCGGCGTGCGCACGCAGGCGGAGCCGAGGGCGAGCGAGCCCTTCGACCCGCCGGCTCGTCCCACGTCGACCCTGGCGGACTCGGCTTTCCGCGTCGGCGAGGTCTGGCTCGACGGCGAGAGCGCGCGCGATCTCGTGCTCCGCACGCTCGGCCGGCTGCGCCAGCGGGACAGGGCGTTGCTCGACTCCTACTACGGCGGCGAGCTCCAGACGCGGGTCGTGGCCGAGGAATGCGGCCTCGCGCAGCGCCTGGTCAAGGTGCGCCTCTACCGTGCCCGGCAGCGCCTGCTGTTCGCCCTGCGCCAGCGGGCGGCGCAGGAGACGTGCCGGAAACTGCGTGCCTCTTGAGGCTGCGCATGCGCTTCCTGATCCTGCTGCTCGCGTCCCTCTGGCCGTCCGGAGGAGCGGTTTCTTCCCACTGGCAAGGTGCGCAGCCTCGCGAATGGCTCGCCAGCGCGGTGCCGCGCATGGCGAGCGCCGAGGCACAGCTCACGCACGCCCGGCGCCTCAAGCGCGAGATGAACGCGAAGCGCGGCGACGAACTCGCTGCCTCCCGCAGGCTCACGAGCGAGGCCTACCGAGCCGTGCGCCTGTTCCACCCCGAAGCGCGCGCGCTCGCCGTCGAGAGCGCCTTCCGGGCGGGAGAAATCCTGCGCGCGGGTGGCGACGAGGCACGCGCGCTCTTCGAGTTCCGCTGGGCCGCCCAGCACGGCGCGGAGAGCGCCTTCCGCGCCCGCGCCCAGCTCGAGATCGGGCACCTGGAGCGCCGGGCGTTGCGCTGGCGCGAGGCTCTGGAGGCGTACCTCGACGTCGCCGGCGATCCGGCTGCCAGTGCTGCGCGGCGCGAGGACGCCTGGTCGTGGGCCGGGACTTCCTGGAAGGCTCTCGGGCAGCTGGAGGACGCGCGCAACGCGTGGCGGCGCGTGGCCGAGCACGGCACGGATCCGCTGGCGCGCATCACCGCGTTCGACGAGCTCGCGCTCTCGTACGTCGACGAGCTCGAGCTCGAGGGTGCCGCCGGCATCCTCGACCAGTGTCTGCGCGCCCTGTCCGCGAGCGCACTCGAGGAGACCGAGCAGGGCGAGCGCGTGCGCAACGCGCTCCTGCGCATGCGCGTCGTCGACGAGTTGGCGCGCGCGATCACGCGCAGGAGGGACTCAAGCGCCGAGCAAGGAACTCCGAGAAAGTCTTGACAAGGTGAACGCTCGTTTCATCGAGTGTCACAGAACCCATTCGGGTTCGGTCGAGCGCGTTCGCGTTCCGACGTCCCAGGGCTCGATAGTCGAGCCCGCGCGGACGCGGGCAAACTCGGCTCTGGAAACACCACGACATCGACAGTGGCTCCACGGGGAGCCCCTGCATCGAAGAAGGGCGGTTGGGCGGGAGCACATGTTCCGGCCCAACCGCCCGTTCTTTTGCGGGTGTCCAGGACCAGAGGAACCGCGCACGCTCTGCCCCTGCCGCCAGGCTCCAGCCTGGCTCTCTGCCTCGTTCCCTCCGACGCCGGCTCAGGTGCCGATGCCGTAGTAGGTGAACCCGAGGCGCTCGAGCACCTTGCGCGGGTAGATGTTGCGCCCGTCGAAGATCACCGGCTCGGCCAGGGCGGCCTTAACCTCGTCGAAGTTCGGGTTCCGGAACTCGTTCCACTCGGTGATCAGGACCAGCCCGTGGGCGCCCTTGATGGCGTCCATGGGGGTCTCGGCGTACTCGATCCGATCCTGGAAGTGGTGCAGGCGGCACTCCTTCATCGATTCCGGATCGAAGACCACCACGCGCGCGCCGGCCGCCAGCAGGCCCTGGATCACGACCAGCGCCGGGGCCTCGCGCATGTCGTCGGTGTTGGGCTTGAAGGACAGGCCCCAGATGGCGAAGCGTTTGCCCGCCAGCTTGCCGCCGTAGTGGGTGTGGATGCGCTCGTAGAGCAGCTTCTTCTGGCGCTCGTTGACCTCTTCGACCGCCTCGAGGATGCGGAACTCGTAACCCAGCTCGCCGGCGGTGTGCACGATCGCCTTGACGTCCTTCGGGAAGCACGAACCGCCGTAGCCCAGGCCCGCGAAGAGGAAGCGCGAACCGATGCGCGCATCCGTGCCGATGCCCTTGCGCACCTGGTCGACGTTGGCGCCCACCAGGGAACAGAGGTTGGCGATCTCGTTCATGAACGAGATGCGCGTGGCCAGCATGGCGTTGGCGGCGTACTTGGTCAGCTCGGCCGACAGGCGATCCATGTGCAGGATCGGGTTGCCGGTGCGCACGAAGGGTCCGTAGAGCACCTCCATGACCTCCTTGGCGCGCGGGCTCTCGCTGCCGATCACGACGCGGTCCGGCTTGAGGAAGTCGTCGATGGCCGCGCCCTCCTTCAAGAACTCGGGGTTCGAGACCACGTCGAAGGGGTGGCGCGTGCACTCGCGCATGGCCTGCTCGACCTTCCTGGCGGTGCCGACCGGCACGGTCGACTTGTCGACCACCACCACGTAGCCGGTCATGTGCCGGGCGATGGTGCGCGCCGCCTCCAGCACGTACTTCAGGTCGGCGCTGCCGTTCTCGCCGGAGGGCGTGCCCACGGCGATGAACACCACCTCGGCGCCGGGGATGGCCTCTTCGTAGCGCGTGGTGAACTTCAGGCGTTCGTCGTGCAGATTGCGCTTGAGCAGCTCCTCGAGCCCGGGCTCGTAGATGGGCACGTCCCCATCCTTCAGGCGGCGGATCTTCTTCTCGTCGATGTCGACGCAGGTGACCGTGTTGCCGCTCTCCGCGAAGCAGGTGCCGGCGACCAACCCGACGTAACCGGTGCCGATGACCGCGACTCTCATGGGGCGGGAGAACTGGAGAAGGAGGGGAACGGACCGCTTGGGCCGCGTCCGGGGCGGGGGTTGGAGCGGCTGCTCTTCTCGGCCCGCGCAAACCCTCTAGTGGAGGCAAAGGGCCGCGCAGGATACCGTTTCGGCCGCGTCCAGCCCGGGGCGATTAACTCAGCGGCTAGAGTGCGTCCCTTACAAGGACGAAGTCGGGGGTTCGAATCCCTCATCGCCCACCCAGCGCGCCGGGATCCCCGCCCGAAAAACGTTCCGGTCCTGGACAGTGCGAAGCTCGGCAGGCTGGAATGCGCTGCGTCGTTCCTTCCTCCATCCCGCACATGGCACAACCCAGCGGAGCCCTCGTCGATCCCACCGGTAGCGCTCGCGGCCCAGCAGCGGACGAGTTGGCTCCTCTGCGGGCGCAAGGCGGGTGGCGCAAGCTGCTCCACGATCTGCGCCATCGCCGGCGGCGTTTTCGCCAGCTGGCTGGCGTCGCCTTCGTGCTCTGGATGACGCTCGCGGGCAGGCCGGTCGAGGCCCTGCTCCTGCTCGGGACGCTGCTGTCCGTACTGGGGATGCTCGTGCGCCTGTGGGCCTCGGGGTACGTGATGAAGAACGAGGTCCTGGCCACGGTCGGGCCCTACGGATTCGTGCGCCACCCCCTGTACGTCGGCAACATCCTCATCTGCGCCGGCTTCTGCGCGGCCTCGGGGCTGTGGTGGAGCGTGCCCGTCGCGCTGCTCGTGCTGTTCGTCTTCTATCCCCAGACGATCCGCTACGAGGACCAGAAGCTGCGCCGGCTGTTCCCGGGCGAATGGGATCGATGGGCCAGCGAGACGCGCGCCTTGCTGCCGCGCACGAGCCCCTACGCCGGAAACGGCGAGACCATCAAGGGTGAGACCATCAAGGGTGAGACCGTGCCGTGGTCTCTCGCGCGCAGCCTGCTGCGCAACGGCGAGCCGGTCCACATCCTGCTCCTGGGCGGCGGTCTCTGGTATCTGTTCACGAGACTCGGCTGACGCCGAGCTCGGAGCAGAGCCGAGTTGGATCGGATCAGGCGCGTCGGCGCCGCTCGCGCACCCAGCGCTCGAAACGCTGGCGTTCCCCGGCCTCGAGCACGCTGAACCACAGCACGAGCGCCAGCACGATCAGCGTGCTGCTCTTGATCAGCAGCGCGGTTGCATAGTCGATGCGTCCGCCGTCCTCGCTGGTATCCGTGAGGAAGGCGGCCACTCCACAGGCCACCACGCAGGCCAGGATTCCGGTCAGGCGGCCGAGCTCGAAATGCACCCCGGCCGAGTGGCGGCTGGCGAGCATCCCCAGGGCGGCGATCGCCGCGAAGGTCACCAGCGTGGCCACGGCCGCTCCCACGACTCCCCAGAGCGGGATCAACAGGTAATTGAGCGCGACGTTGAGCAGCACGGCCGTGAGGTTCACGAAGATCAGCCGGCCGGTGCGCTTGGCCAGGAAGAGCGGCGTCTGGGAGACGTTGTACAGAGCCCAGAAGACGTAACCCGTGGCCAGGAAGGGCACGACCTGGTAGGCGATGAAGAACTCGGGATCGCCGGCGAGCAAGAAGGCCGCCTCGCGTCCGAACAGGATCACGCCCAGGCTGGTGAGCGCGATTGCCAGCACGGCATAGGTGCTCACGCGCGCCACGAGCCGCGCGCGCTCGGCGGCGTCCTCGACGGCGAAGATCCAGGGCTGCCAGGTGAGCACGAACGGGCCGAGGACCATGTTCGTGACCAGATAGGCGATGCGGTAGCCGAAGCCGTAGATCCCGGCCGCGTTCTGCCCGAGGAGCTCGAGCACGATGCGCTTGTCCGCCTGGTGCAGGAGCAACTGCAGGATCCCTACCGGGACCAGCGGAGCCGCATAGCGCACGACCGGCGCGAGCAGCTTCCAGTCGATCCGCGGGCGCAGGCTGACGAGGATCCAGCCCACCAGGGCCGTCGAGGTCACGATCTCTCCCACCAGCATGCTCAGCATGAAGCCCACCACGCCGAGCTGCCGCACGCCCATCAGGTACACGTTCAGGCCCACCTCGAGCAGGAGCTTGGCCGTCTGGATCGAGGTGAACAGCCCGGAGCGCTTGCGCGCCTGCAGGTAGTAGAGCCCGGACACCGTTCCGAGCTGGAACGGCACCAGGAGGAGCAGCAACGTGCAGATCTTCTCGAGCTCGCTGCTCTGCACCACCTCGCCGCGGCCCAGGAAGAGCGGCGTCAGCCACGGCACGAACACCAGCGCCAGTCCGCAGACGACGAAAGCCGCGAGCAGGATCAGGATCGTGCACGAGGTCACGACCCCGGTGCGCTCGCGTTCGCCCTTCTGGTCGTAGTAGAAGCGCACCATCGCCGAGAGCACGTTCTGACCCAGGAGCTGCTGCAGGGCGATCAGCCACAGGTCGACGTTCTCCTTCACGCCCTGCCCGGCGGGGCCCAGCCAGCCGGTGTAGAAGCGCGTCATCCCGACCGAGATCACCTGCCTCAGGACGGGGGCGGCGCTGTAGATGGCGGAGTGCTTGACCAGGCCGCCGAGGGGGCGATCCGGCCGACCCGGGGGGGGCGCGGTCATCGGGTGGGGCGGCTCATCCTGGTCGGCGGGAGGATAGCGGTAGGCCCCGGTCTGCACGGCTTGGTTTCGTCACAGCAGGCCGGGCGGCTCGACCGGCGCTGTCCCGACCCCCGAGCGCGCTGATTCGCGGAGGATCCTGGAGCCGGAGCGTCCGCTCGTTCCTATTTTTGGGAAACTGAGGTCTCGCGGCCTTCCGGCCAGCTTTCCCGGCGCCTGGAGTGCCCATACTCCCGATTTCCACAAGAGGAGCTCCTGCCAAGCAAGCTGCTCGCCGTGAACCAGTGAAACGGATCCTGCTGATCGAGGACGACGTCGGAGCCCAGCTCCTCTACAGGAACCGCCTGACCGATCTCGGGTATCAGGTGGTGGTCTCCGCCACGGGAGCGATGGGGCTCATGGAGGCGCGCTCCGCACCCTTCGACCTCTTCCTGGTCGACATCGGCCTGGGCACGGGGATCGACGGCTACGAGGTCTGCCGGCGCCTGAAGGCGATTCCCGAGATCCATGGCGTGCCGGTGGTCTTGATCAGCGGACTCGTGCGCGCCCAGGAGGATCTGCACCGGGGCTACGAGGTCGGCTGCCAGTCGTTCCTGGTCAAGGGCGACCTGATGCTGCTGGAGGACGTCGTGCGCGCGATGCTGCGCATCAAGTCGTTGCAGGACGACCTGGCAATGCAGAACCGGCTGCTCGAGGAGCGCAACCGCCGTTCGCAGGTGGAGAAGTCCCCGGGGGCCGAGCTCGATCCCTCGGGCAGTCTGGGCCGGGACGCCCGGCTCAATCGTCCCGACGGGGTGCTGCTGGTCGACGGGGAGGGTCTCGTGTGCACCGGCGACCGTGGCGCGCGCGACCTGTTCGGGCAGGAGACCGAGGGCCGGCATCTGGCCTTGCTCGCGCCCGACTCACGTCTCGAAGCGATCGTGCGCAACGCGCGCACCGAAGCGGGCACGTCGATTCGCTTCGAGGTGTCGGAACGCGCCGGCCGTTCCGCGCGAGCGCTGTTCGCGAGCGTCTACCCGCTCCGCCCGCAGCCGGACGGCGCCGGGACTGCTCTGCGCATCGTCATCCTGTTCGACGCCACGCGCCAGCGCCACGCAGCCGAGGGCCCGTGCGGCGATGAGGAACTCGCCCTGCGCCAGCGGGCGCTCCTGGTCGAGGCAGCGCGCGAGGTCTTCCGGCCCGCGGCTCTGCTCGGGAGCAGCGCTACGATCCGCGAGCTGCGCGCCCGCGTGGCGCGCGCCGCGAACACGGACCAGCCCGTGCTGGTGCGGGGCCCGAGCGGCAGCGGCAAGGGCTTCGTTGCGCGCTGCCTGCATTTCTCCGGGGCGCGCCCGGGGCCCTTCGTGGCGGTCGCGTGCGGAGGCTCCGACGTGCGCGAGCTCGAGCTCGAGCTCTTCGGCGGGGGCAAGGGGGCGCAGGAACCCGGGGAACGCTCCGGAGCCTTCCAGCTGACGAGCGGCGGCACGCTCTTCTTGCAGGACGTCGAGCGCCTGCCCGGACGGCTCCAGGAGCGCGTGCTCGAGACGCTCGTCCAGCGCCAAGTTCGGCGTCAGGACTCGACCACGGTCGAGCGCGTCGACGTACGGCTCGTGGCCGGCACGCGCATCGATCTCGAGCGCGCCGCCCTGCAAGGCGAGTTCTCGCCGAAGCTCGCGCGCCGTCTCGCGGCCGAGACCCTGGTGCTCACGGCCCTCCAGGACCGGGCCCAGGACATCGACGCGCTGGCCCAACACTTCCTGGCGCGCTACAGCCGTTTCGAGGACGCGCGCTTCTCCGTCGACGCCGCCTGGGTGCTGGGCCAGTACGCCTGGCCGGACAACGTGCGCGAGCTCGAACGCACCGTGCAGTGTGCCTGTGAAGCCGCACAGACGAGCGAGATCCAGCTCGCCGATCTGCCGCAACCGTTCCTGGACCTCCACCGTGCGCAGCCGCGGCGGAGTTCCGGCGCGGCCCCGGTGCAACTCAGGCTGCACTCGTCAGCAGACGCCAAGGTGTCGCTGCTGGACGCCTACGAGAAGGGCGCCTTGCTGCATGCCCTCAGCCTGACCAGCGGCGACAAGCTCGCGGCCGCCAGGCTGCTCGAGGTGGGCAAGAGCACCTTCTATCGCAAGCTGAAGCTGCACGGCATCGCGTAGCGCGGGCTACGCCCGCAACCCAAGCGCACCACAGAGGCACTGAGGACGCAGAGGCTCACGGAGGAAGACAAGGAAAGGGGCCTCCGGGGCTTCGGCTCTCGGAAGTCGACGATCCGGAGGCCCCTTCGTCTTCCCGCTTTTCTCTGCGAGCCTCTGCGTCCTCTGTGCCTCTGTGGTGAGCTCTTCCGGGCGGAATCGCCGCGTCCTGCGCAGACT
>JANOGB010000770.1:0-4095 GCA_031413955.1 Planctomycetota bacterium
TACGTTGAATGCAGCGGGTTGAGAAACAACAGCGCTGACAGAACCTGTACAAGTATTATTATCTGTAACTATCACCGAATAGGTTCCGGCAGCAATATTGGTTCTGTTTTGGTTGAGGTCGCCATCATTCCACAAAAATCCGAAAGGCAAACTACCTCCTGTAACAGTAATATTTATGGAGCCGGTACTGGTTCCATTGCATAACACATCCACATGCGTTTCCGTTACGGTCATCGCGAGTCACTTCTGTTACCGTGTATACCCGTGAGGGAAGCTGCTCGACCGGGAAGAGACATAGATTGCGCACCTGATCGAATATCATCGGTGGCTCGCAGTATTGGCCAGGGGAGAGCGGAAGAGAAGCATAGGCGGTGAGCGCGTGGCACCCACCGAGTGGGGGTTCGCCGATCGGGGACGGATTGTAGCAGGAGGTCTCTGTCGTCGCGGTGTACGAGATCCTCGTCGTTGCACCTAGTGCGTGATCGACACCGACCAGCCTCCCCGGTGGCCCGTGGTTTGCGGGGGTCGCCTCAGAGGAGAGCAGAAGAGTCACCACTGACACTTGGTTAGGGGGCCTGACGGCTGAGATCAGGTCCGGGCGACCGTCTCCGTCGAAGTCCGCCTGAGTCTGGTTCGGGTCGTAGGCACCGAATCCACTCGGAAGCAAGGCGGAGACGAAGCTACTGCCCGTGTTGACCATCCCAGAAGAGCTCAGGCTGTCGAGCATTCCATCGCCATCGAGGTCTGCTGGGCGCAAGGGCACACCAGAGGGGAGCTCTAGTCCGAGAATGCTGCTCGATATCCAGCCGCGGCCCGTATTGATCATCATGACGGTGCCATCGACAGCGCCGTCGCTGTTGGTGTCGGGAGCGAGGTCGGGGAGGCCGTCGCCATTGACGTCGAAGATGAGGATCTGCATTGGCGTTACGTTGAGGGCGTCCACCGCTGTGCTAAACGCGCCCGACCAAGCCTGGCTCTTGGCGCCGAAACCGTTGGGGTCGTTTACATCATTCAAGAAGACATCGCGAATGCCGTAGTTGCTCCGATCTGCCCACCCGACGGCCGAGCAACTCAAGTTCACGTTATCGCTTGCGGAGTAGTTGATGGCATCGACTCGCCCATCGCCATTGACGTCAGCGAATCGCCCCACGCCGTACCTGCGATAAGGGCTGCAGGCAGTCTTCAGGTTCTCTGGTGACACCGGCACTGAGGCGTACTTTCCGAGTGTCTGGGGCACCCAATCCGTTCCGCTGTTCAACCAGACACTCTGATAGGTTCCAACACCCGGGTTGTTCCTGCCGAAGATGACATCGACGCGTCCATCCCCGTTGATGTCGCCCCAGAAGGATCGCGGGTCGTTCGGCCGTGCGGGAACGAGCCCATTGTTTGGGGACACTGGGTCGGGAACGAAGGCAATCGGGATGGCATAGACTGGCAGACTCCTACGGATCGCGCCTGGAGATGGCGTTGAACTCCACCAATGCCGGGATCCGAAGATGTCGAAGTGCGGGACTGTTAGAACGCCTCCGCTTCCGAAGGGCACGTACACCTTCCCCTTGTGATTGATCCAGGCTTCGCTGACGGCCAGACTGTTCGCTGGCGACATTCGAAGTACATCCACCGCGGCGTCGCCGTTGATGTCGATGAGGCTCCAATTGCCGGATTGCAGATCGAAGCCACTTCCCGAGAGGAGCTCGAGCCGGCTCTTGAGTTCCGTGGCGCGGTCCGCAGAGCCCGACCCCCACGTCGGCCCAACAGTCCCGGAGTATAGGTAGGTATCGCTCGGCAGTTCGGTAGCGCCGTCTGAGCCGAACCGACGTACCCGACGCAATAGAGAACGGCGGTTGGCAGGAGCCGCCGTCCCAGCGTCGCCAAGGTATTCGAGCTGATAGCTTCCGACGAGCGACCCGCCGTATCGCACGCGGATCGTCCGCAACCTGTGAGCGAGAATCCGGCGAACACCGCCAACGAGCGCGACCATGCGATCCGGGCGAACAACACTGTCCAGCTCGAATACCACCTCTCTCAACGTGGGCGAACCAGAGACTGTGTCCCCGCTGAAGCCGTATGCGATTCGACTGGGATACGCGACCCCGGCGCTGCCGGACGGAGTCGCATACTCGTAGACGATGAAGTTCCCGTGCGAGTCCTCTGCCCGACTGAGGAGCCACGCAAAGGTCTTGGGGTTGTTTGGGTCCTCCACGTCCTTGATGCGTGCCAGTGCGGAGTTGCTTGGATCTCCGAACCACAGAGTCACTCCGTCCGTCTTGTGGATGATCCAGTGACTGATGGCCCCAGTCGTCGAGACGCGCTCGATTCGCTGAAAGCTCTCGCGCATGGTGTGATAGATTCCGGCGTCGTCGCGAACCAACCGGTCATCGCCCAGTTGGAAGAAGTCCCCGGTATTCGGGTCATCGTCGTAACGGGGCGTTCCGAACTTCGTCATGCGCTGAATAGAGCCGAATTCGAGGTTCCAGCCTTGCCCAACCCAACTCGGGCCACTGTTGCTGTTGTACGCGAGGGCCACCCTGGGTTGGTGCCCATTCGCGCCTGGAGGAAGAGTGATATCCACGCTGAGCGTCGCTGCACCGGTGAAGAGGTCGCTCTTGAATGACTCCTGGGCCGACGAAGCGTCACCACCCGCAGAGGGACCGGACCCAGTCTCCTCGCCGTGCACGATTCCAACGAAGACTCCAGCGCCCGAAAACACTGCAAGTGCAGCGAGAATCAAGTGGCGCAAGGCCGCGGAAGCCAGGGTTCTCCGGAACCTCATCTCATTCCGCCCTATCGATTTCGGCCCAGATCTGGGGACGAGCGCTTCCGCGCAGCTCAGCGCCACGCGGGAGCGACAGATCGGCGGCGCGGTCCTCGTGACTGAAGTCGTTTGTGTCGGAAAGCGGGGGCGAGTCGCTCAGCCGCTGCGCCGCTCTGAGCGCGGTCGCGACCACAGCGCCGGTCGACGGTGGGTGCGCCGGAGGGGTGATATCCCTCAGCCTCAGCTCATTCGCAAAGGCTTGCAGACGCGCCTCGGGAATCGGGATGAGCTCTGGCCGCGACACCAATGGCGTCAGAGCTGGCGTCGGGACGACCCCGTTCACCCTCGTCCTGTGCGCGAACCACAGAAGCGCCCCGCATGCGGTAAGTGTGAGAGCTGCGACCAACGCGATTCGCCGAGTCTTGAGCATCGCTCATCCCATGTCGACGGTGAGAACTAGGAGGGGACTCTTTCAGTCAGTGAGCAGAGTTCCCAGGTTCACAACACCGCCCATCCTCGTTCAACAACGATCCAAGCTGAAGACTTCCCCGCATGCCTCAGTCAAGTTCATCTACTCGATGCCCTCGCCGGCGACGACTCATCTCCTTCGGAGCCTATAGGCACCGGACACCAAGCACTCACCGCTCAAAATGCCCTGGCACCGTCCCCCAGAAGGCCCGGTTTTCCTTGGTGGGGTTCTCGAGCGGCTTGCCGTCGTCGCCGCGGCGCCAGCCTTCGACGTAGATGGGTAGCTCCTCGCCGTACTCGGCGGTCGCTTCGATGGAGCCGCGGATCTTGATGTCGAATGCCTTCGACTTCCCGGCCTCCACATCGCCGAAGGAAAGGCTCGTGTCCATGTCGACCGCCAGCTTTCCGCTCGCGTCCTCCTTCACACTGCCGATCGCTGGCGATAGAAGTTGTAGGTGCGGAGTCGGCAAACCCTCCACCTGGGTCACCGACTCGTCGATACTCTCTTGTCGGAGGGTGATGGTGACGCGGCCGTCTGTTGCAACGGTGAGAGGGAGCCGCAGCGTGCTCGGCAGTCCGCTTGGAACCGCAGCCGGCTGCCCCACCGAGGCACTCTCAGGCGCGCCGCCGTCGCCCGGGGCGCCCATCCCGAAACGATCCAATCGAACGACGAGCTGATCCGCACTCACCACCGTTGCGGCCATCAGCGCTGTAAGTAGTGTGAGACGACCGATCGTCTTCCGAATGACGGATCCGGTTGTCTCGGCGATGCAGGCAGGGAGCGCAGATCTCATCTCGTCGTCTCGTCAGCTAGGGTTAGGAAGGGCCCGATCCGCCGATCATCGTCGTAGTGGCCGGGTTGGCGATGATGT
>JANOGB010000771.1:0-5556 GCA_031413955.1 Planctomycetota bacterium
GAGCCATCAGTAGGAGGTATTTAGTTACTAGTCCCTCACTGGGAGTCCCTCCAAACGCGTTCTTCAAGAGTTGTGGCAAATCGACGGCGGCTCCGGCCACAGTCGCGGCTATTGCCGCGCCCCCGTACTGTGGGGAGAACTTCAGGACAAGATTCCAACGACTGCCAAGGCGAGCAATCTCGGCACGTCTATCTGGCGCACGTCGATGCTGCAGGAACCGCAAGAGCTCACCAACCGTACTATTGTATGCGGCATTGAGTTCCTTGCTCACACCCTTGCGGGGCGCCTGTCGGTACGCCGCTAGCATGGATCGAAACTGCGTAAACAATGAAACCTCACGCAACTCCAGCAGCTCCGACCACTCGCACGATAGTATGTCGCCTACGGGCAAGTCCAAAGAAAGGTTCTCAGTTTCAACAGATGACATTTCTACTGGCTGCGGTGAGTCATTCGAGTAGACGTTTCCAAGAGCCGTGACGACGTCGGACCCGAAACCTGTAGATGAAAACTCTGCGGTGCTCTGTGGTGCGTGCATCCATTCCATGACCGTAAAGCAGATCGACTTCAACTTGCTCTTGAGCTCTGGAGACACGCTAACAATGCCGTCAATGACATGATTTGCCGCGGACACCTTGAACTCTGACTTGTCAAGTCCCGGAGCACCCAAAGCGCGCGCTAGCGCCATACACGCGCTACGCAAATCATCATTCTCGGTATGAGAAGCGAATAGATCAGCAACCGCAACACAGTTATCCAACACAACGGTACGGTCTATGTTCCCACCCCGGAACGGGCTACTGCTCGCGCGGATAATTAGCTCTGCATGCTTATGAAGATGTCCCCGTTCGTTTGCCCGTTTTGGATCGCTGAGCCCAACGAAGGCCTTTTGCGACTCTAGCGCATCTGCGACTTCCGCGATCGACTTGTTGCCCTCGAGCAGTAGGGGGCTGATGATGTCGCGGTGAAGACGTGCAAATGCATCTCGCGTCCGCCCTTTGCGCACGCTGTCGTAGAGCAGGTGATTGCGCAACAGCCCCGGAGCACTAACAACGATCTTGTCAAAGAAAAGAACATTTAGCCGGAGGCTAAGTTCCATTTCTTCGGGCGATAGCAGGCTGTTCCGAACTGCACCATCGGAAAGTTGAGTCATGTATATTGTGGCCTGCATGTCCTTCATCCCTCCTAAAGTACACTACCAATTGGTGCCGGTTGGGGGGCGACTCTTCGCCTTGTTACTGTGGCAGCGCTGTGCACAGCACGATTATACCCCTGCTCTCGTGCCTTCAGTAGAAGTCCATGTGGCCGCGCTGTCGCAGCAGTACACGGGTAGTCGGCACCATCGCAGGCTCGGTGCTAATGGTGGTCGCTTCCGTCTAGGCGCTGAGCTGAGACGCCAGTGGCGCGGACGGCCCGCCTCGCGCTGGCCGTCGAGCGAGCGACGCCGCTCGACACCGAGAAGGGCGCGGCTCCAGACCTAGAGCGTCTCGACGGTGTGGAATGCTGCGCCATCCTCGCAGCTGAGGCGTCTAGTGGCTACTCAATGGCAGCCTGTGCCAAGAACAAGTAGTGGCTATTCTCGCCGCCATGGCAGTCTATGTAGCGCACATGCGGACCGAAATGGGGGAATCTTGTCTTGAGATATCCATAGCGCTCCTTCCAGGCAGGGGACCCTTCCTCGGCGATGACCGTCCCACCAACGGCGCTCCGCACCTCCATCTCAAGCACGCCATCGTTGTTGGCTAGCCGAACCACAAACGCTCCAACGGCATCATCGGCGTCATCCATGAAGTCCGTAAGCCGTCTCGCAACGTCAATCCATGGTCCAATCTCATTCTGCTGACTCTTGGTGCCAAAAAGGCCGACGATGAAGTCTCCGATATCCGAGATGACCTTAGTGATCCCCTGAATGTCCTTGTTGTCCTGCTCAGAAGCAACGCAGCTAACGACTACACTTTGTCCGACGCTCAGTCTTCCGCTCCACAATTGCGGTGTGGATTGGACGACCCCAACGACCTCTCCTTCAAATCGAGGCCACAAGTCAGTTTCATTGGTAGCCCCGTAATACCCATCATTTGAAGGAAACCGCCGAAATCCCAATGGAGCTGCGCTGCTACCTGCGACTAGGTATAGCTCGTCGCGGTTGTTAGGTCCCGTCTCCGTAGTGCGGTTGCAACGGACATGGGGAATGTAGAGTGACACACGTAGTTCGTTGTCGTTGCTTTGAGAAAGGCGTGGTTTATGATAGAATTGAGCGCCGTTCCATCGACTCTCATATGGGTTCCCGTCATGGCTAATGTATTTGATAGTGCCTGCCGACGCTTGTGCTGCTTTTCCTGCTGGATACGTCACAATCTCGCTTGGGCGTAGCTCGGCTGTCCAGTCTGAGCCATCCCATCCCTTATGGTTCAAGACCCTGCCTGCACGTTCGGGCAAGCCAGGCGCGGTGTGCTTGAACTGTCCGCCTTCTACCCTGGCTGTCCAATTCACGGGCTCGGCTGCCCAGCCTACGTAGTTCAGAATGGGGCTGTAGTGTGCGTTGATGGGGGTACTCATGGCGTGTCGTGACTTGTATTTGGAGCACTGGGTTCAAACTCTGTTGCGAAGCCCAGAGGCGTCACCCGCCGGTCCCCGCGTCCCTCAGGGGATGATTCTTTGGTGGAAACCGAGACTTGTCAACGGTCCCTGCATGGTTGCACTGCCCGGGAACCCGAGTCCTCCCCCGGCAGCCCCCGAGCAACTCTCCGGCTTGGGGGTACCTGGTGGTGGGCCAAGGCGGACGGAGGAGAGAACCCCTCTACGTTAAAGTCCGGCGCTGGCACTGGAGGAGCGCGAGGCGCGAACCCACCCCTCCCCCTCGCGATCCCCCCGTCTTCCGGAGGCGGCGCAGGGCCGGGTTGGCCGGTGTAGAGCGCGGTGTCAGGGGACGCGGTATCTGAGCGCCTAGGGGACGCGAAGTCTCGCGCACCCATGCCCGCGTAGGCGACGCCGCCGCGACCGAGCCGGTGCTCCTGGAGCCGGTCACGATCCACGGATGCCGAGCCTGCGCGCGAGGTAGTCGTGACGATCGAAGTCCTGTCTGCCAAGCATGTTCCGTCCGGGCGATTGCCTGCCAGCTCAGGGTCGGGGAGATCACGGTGCGCTACCACTTGCGGCGTTCCCTAGATATGGGCCAGGTCACCGGCCCGCTTCGGGGGCGACCTCAAGCCCGCGGTAGGCGGCCCGAGACGGCCAGAATCGTCGATCTTCGCTGCGCAGTAGTAGTAGCGGCGTCGAGCCGCTTGCGGGGGGGCCGGAACATCATGAGGGCTAGGTCCACCTGCGGAGGAACGCTTCACCGGCCGCGGTTGCTCTGCTTGGTGACTTGGCACTTGGCAGCGGTTATTCGCGCCCCTCCAGGTACACGGAAGCACATCCTGTCCATGCGCCCGTGGACAAGAACGACCATCCTGTCCGCTGTAGGTACACGAAAGCACATCCTGTCCGCACCGGGGCATTCGGCTTCCCAAGCTGAATGTCGAGGGTTCAAGTCCATTCGCCAGCTCCACGTAAGTCGCGTGTGGGGCGCGAGTTAGGGCGGGAGAGGCGTTTGCGGCATCGTAGGAGCGGCGGGGGAGTTGCGTTTTAGTGGCTGTTGAACGTGGCGGTAGGGGCGGGGGTTGGAGTGTCAGCCTGCGTGGTTCGGCGAGAACAGGATCCGGCCGCGTGGAGCGGGAGTTGAGCGGGTGCGGGGTGGTCCCCCGTGCGCGAGCGACCTTCCGCGACCATGGCCGCCGAGGCGCGGGCGAGTTCTGGGGCCACACACCCTGCATCGGATGCCGGCGCGATTTTCGGACACCACGGGCTGTCCCCTTAAGGCAGACGCCAGCCTACCGAGGTTTGCTCCATACCACTCACGCCGCGCGCGACGCGACATCGCCGAGCAGCAGGTGAACCAGGTTCATGCCTCTCCGGCGCGTTGACTATCATCAGCGGGTCCGGGTATCAGCGCGGCTGACGCGGAGTGCGGAGATCAGGTACTCGAGAAGATGAGCGAAGGATGAACCGAACGCTGCACCGACCCGAGCCCATCCTGCATCACGCCGCGCGACCGGTCGACTGCTCCACGCCGCCAAAACTCGCGGCGGAGCGTCTGCTCGACGGTGATACGTTGAGGGTCACCGACCTCTACAGCACCGGGGCGGAGATCCTGGCCCAGCTCGGCCTCCTGCTGCGGCCGCCGCCGAAAGGTGCCCCCTACGCGGTGCGCCTGGTGCATCGGCGCACCCTCCGAGAAGCATCCCTGCGGCTCGTGGTGCGCATAGAAAACCATCGATTGGCGCTCGAGGACGCGCGCTCCATTGGATTCCTCGGGGAGCTCTACCCCGAGCGCGCGACCTTCGTGTTGCCTTTCGCGCAGGTGCAGGAGCTGCACGGCGCCTGGATCCGCTACCAGGAGGGGGTGTACCTGGCGGTTCTGGGCCATCGGGTCCATCCGTTTTATGGCACCTACGCGCCCACCCGCGTCTCCCACCTGGAGCTGTTCGGCACCTGGCTCAGCCAATACCGCGGGCCGCGCGGGCGGGCGGTCGACGTGGGCGCCGGCTGCGGCGTGCTGGCGCTGATGCTCTGCAGGGCTGGATTCGAGCGCGTGCTGGCCACGGACAACAACCCCAACGCGGTCGAGAGCGTGGCGCGGGAGCTGCGCCGACATTCACCGGCACCGCCCATCGACCTGCTGCACGGCGACCTGCTGGGGGATGACCCCACGCCGGCGGACCTCATCGTCTTCAACCCCCCCTGGATACGCGGCGAGGCCGAGGGCCTGCTCGACACGGCGCTGTACTTCCAAGACGGCCTCTTCGAGCGGTTCTTCGAGCAGGCCTACGCGCGCCTCACGCCGACGGGGCGCGTGGTCCTGGTCTTCTCCAACGTCATGGAGCTGCTGCAGCCCGACGTGCCCCACCCGATCCCAGCGGAACTGGAGGGGAGTCGCCTGCGTCTGGTGCAGAAGCTGCACCGCAAGGTTGTACCCACTCCATCCGAGACGGGCCAACGACGCAGGACCCGAGAAATGGTCGAGGTGTGGGAGCTGGCGAAGGCGTAGGGGCCGGTACCAGATGGGCACCCCTGTCCCTCCCGAATACTCGGCCGAGGCCGCAAGACGCCCCGTAGGGAACGCTGGGTCGGTACTGGGATCCGATGTCCGGTGGCCTGCAAACAGACCGCTGCTGCAGATCGTCGTTCGACGCGCCGCCATCGACCAGTCTCAGGCTGCCCGGTGGTAGTACTTGAGCCGACCGCCGAGGCGCTCTCGGCATTGGACGTCGCCGACGCTCGCAAGATCGGCGGGCTCGATCAGCTCGTTCTCGATCCCCTGGTGGTTACGCTCCCGGTGGTAGTGCTCAGAGTGTTCGCGGACCGCGCGTGTGAGCGACGACTCGCCGAAGAGGAGCCTGCTACCCTGGGGCCTGTTCCGAGACCAACCTCGCCATGGAGTACTACCGCATCGAAGTCAGTTTGCTCGACGTGAAGCCGGCTCCTTGGAGGCAGTTTCTGCTCAAGAAGACGGTGACGTTC
>JANOGB010000772.1:0-14722 GCA_031413955.1 Planctomycetota bacterium
GATCCGGAGGCCCCCTTCCTCCTCTGTGAGGCTCCGTGCCCTCTGCGCCTCTGTGGTCCTGCTTGGGTTGCGGGCGTCAGCCCGCGCTGGTCTTCTATCCCTTGGAGGTCTGCGCAGGACGCAAGGATTCTGCCCGGAAGAGCACACCACAGAGGCACAGAGGGCGCGGAGACTCGCAGAGCAAGAAGGAAGGAAGGAAGATTGGCGGAGAAGAACCTCCGGATCGTCGAGTAACGGGGACCTGAAGCCCCGGAGGTCCAAGCTCCCCCTCTGTGTTCCTCCGTGCTCTCCGTGCCTCCGTGGTTGGCTTGGGTTGCGGGCGTTAGCCCGCCCTGCTCTTCTAAGTCCTGAAGTCTTCGCGTAACGCGCGGATTCTGGCAGCAGGAAAACGCACCGCTGAGACGCGGAGCACGCGGAGGTTCTTGGCAAGCGGAAGCACAATCGCGACCATGTGGGCATGGCGAAGTCTCCGTGCCCGTTGTCGCAGTCGCAGTTCCTGGCCAAGGCCGAACCCCTCAAGGTCAGTATCAACAATCAGGACATGCTGGCGGAGGTGAAGGCGTTCTCGACCGGCTCGTTCGGTTGGTACCTGAACGGCAAGACGACCGTGATGGTGGACGGCAAGGCCGTGTCGATCCAGATCGGCATGAACCTCACGATCGTCGGCAGCAAGGAAGCGCCGCGGGACGCGTGATGGTTGCAGCGGGCCGCGGCTGATCCCTGGCACGAACGATGCAGGCGCACGGGTCGCGCCCCGGGCTGGATCGCCCCCTCTGCTCAGTCAGCTGTTTGGCCAGAGGTTCTTCGCTCTTTCTGTGCTGGCTGCCCCGTTGCGAACTGGCCGCGATGAGTTAGAGTCGAGCCTGTGGTCGTGCGATAGCATGCGTCGCTGACCTTCTCCCTCTTTAGAGTCCTTTCAAGGAGGTGTGGATGGCAGATCAACCACCGGACCGAGGAGAGCCCGAGCTGGCATGAGCCGGCGAGGGTTTCTCATGACCCGGGCTCGCACGCTCGACCAAGAGCGTCCGACCACCGTCGACGCTGATGCATTCGTGCTGACCTGAGCGTGCGGGCCCGGATTACTTGCGCGGCCGAAGCTCTGCTCACGGCTCCCAGTGCATGCGATCGGTGCCGCGCCGTTGTTTGACCTCGTGCTCGACTTGTTGGGCCTCGGCGCGAGTCGCGAAAGGGCCGTAGATCACGCGCACCTTCCAGGGCCGGCCCGGGCGCGTGGCGCGCGCGCCGCCGGGGGCGCGGCCGTTGTGCTGCTGCAGGCGACGGGGAATGTCGTTCGTGACACCCACGTAGGTCCGCGCCGCGCTCTTCGAATGGAGCACGTACACGGTCCAGATCCTGGCGCCCGGCTTGGACATCGCGGGAGAGGGTAGCGCGATCCTCGTCCGGCAGGGCTGCTGGCAGGCGGCTGATCCACTGGCTGGACGAGCATGGCAGCACCGTGGGTGTCCCGGAGCCGCTCTCCTCTCCGAGAGCTTGGCCACGAGGCAGCCTCAGATCCGGCAGCCGGCTGGCAGCTCGTAGTCGGGACCGAATAGGGCCGCCCTCCCGATCCGCTGGCGTTAGGCTCCTGCCCGTGAGCGAACGCCTCGTCGTGGACGAAGCCGCGCGCCTGCTCGAGTTCCTGCGACGGCGCTTGCCCGACTGGAAGCGTTCGACGCTCGAGCAGCGCATGCGCGCCGGCTGCGTGTGCGTGAACGGCGCCACCGTGCGGCGCAACGAGGTGCTGGTGGCGGGCGACGAGGTGCGCGTCAGCGGCGTGGGCGAGGGCGAGGGGCCGAGCGCGCCGACGGGGCTCCAGATCCTGCACGTGGACGAGGAGCTGGTAGCCATCGACAAGCCGGCCGGGCTCCTGTCTGTGGGCACGGAGCGCGAACGCGAGCGCACGGCCCTGGCACTGCTGCGCGCGTCGCTCTCGCGGCCGGGGAAGCCGGCCGCCCTCTGGCCGGTCCATCGCCTCGACCGCGAGACGTCCGGCGTGCTCCTGTTCGCGCGCACGCTGGCGGCGCGCGCCGCGCTCCAGGCGCGCTGGAACGAGGCACGCAAGCTCTACCTCGCGATCGTGGCCGGCGCACCCACGCCAACCAGCGGCACGATCGAGCAGCCGCTGTTGGAGGACGAGAACCTCTCCGTGCGCGTCGGCGCGCGGCCCGGGGCGAAGGCGGCGAGAACGCGCTACGCGACCCGCGCTGCCGAGGGCGGTCGCGCGTTGCTCGAGGTCGAGCTCGACAGCGGGCGCAAGCACCAGATCCGCGCACATCTCGCCTGGCTCGGCCATCCGCTCGTGGGCGACGCGCGTTACGGGGTCGCTGGGCCGCGCCTGGGGCTGCACGCGCTGCGGCTGTGCGTGCCGCATCCGCTGCTGGATCGAGAGCTCGTGCTGGAGGCCCGCCCGCCGCGCGACTTCCTGGCGCTCTTGCGCGCGAGCTCGCCGTGATGGCGGCCGCCGCGCCTCGGCCACGTCCCGTGCGCGAGGAGCGTGCAAACCGCGCATCGAGCTCGATGCTGCGCGCGGCCGCGACGGCCGTGTGTTGCATCGTGAGCCGGCGTCTGTAAGCTGCCGCCCACACAGGAAAACAGGTTGTAGAGGATTGAGAATAAACGATGGCATTTCCCACTAGATCCAGAAGACAAGACGGGGAGGAGGATGGCAGGTTCTCCCAATTCACGCCGGGCCAGCTGGGAAGTTTCGCCGTGATCGGGGGAATCCTGATCCTTGCGGTTGCCCTCCTATTCACCAGCTACCACACGGTGAAACCTGGCCAGGCGGCCGTCATCAAGAACAACATCACCGGCCAGGAGACGGTGCAGACGATGGAGGGAATCATCCTGCACCTGCCCTGGGGGATGACTGACGTGTATGTCCTGGACATGACCCAGCAGAGCTTGGTCATGGCGGGGGAGGACAGCGTCGTGATCAAGACGCGCGAAGGGGCCAACGTGGACGCGGTGGTGGAGGTCACGTTCAACCTGTTGCCGACCCACGCGGCGCAGATCGTGCGCGGGATCGGCCTGGGGCGCAGCGGTGCGGACCTCTCCAAAGTGAGCGATTGCGTGCTCTCCTACGTCCGGGCCAAGGTGCGCGACTCGATCGGCGAGCTGAACCTGGAGGAGCTGGCCCGGCCGGCTGAGCGCACCGCGCGCGTCGAGGAGACGCGCAAGCGCCTCAACGAGGTCCTGCTCCAGTACGGGGTTGAGATCCAGACGGTCAGCGCCACCGATTGGGATTACGACGACCGGTACGAGGAGATGATCCGCAAGCGCAAGGAGGCGGACCAGATCTTCGTCAACCAGGCGGCCGGGCAGGAAACGAACCGCAAGAAGCAGGAGACCTCGATCGCGGAGCAGAACCGCATGCGCTCCAACGCCATCGCCGAGGCGACGGGCGACGCCCAGAAGGAGGTCATCGGCAAGGACGCCTGGTCCGTCGAGCAGCGCGCTTCCGCGGAGGGGTCCGCCTACAAGACCCGCAAGGAGGCGGACGCGATGTTCATCCGCCTGGCCAACGAGGCGGCGGGGTTGGAGGCTGAGCTGACGCGCAGAGCGCAAGGGATCCAGGTCCTGGCCGAGGCGTACACCAAGGGTGGGATCGGACTGGTGAAGGAGGCGCTGGCCGACAAGCTGAAGGGCGCCCGGATCGTCGGCCGGCCTTTCTCCAATGATTCCAACCCTCAGCGCGTGCAGATCGAGACGGTCGTCCCGGCGGCGCAAGGACCCAAATGATCTCCCGAATCGTCGTTGTCGCGCTCCTCATCGCCGTCCTCGCGGCGTTCCTCTTCTGCGTCCAGAAGGTGCCGCTGAACAAGGTGGGGGTCGTCACGGACAACTTCGGCGCGGGGGTCCAGCAGGTGGACCGGGAGCCGGGTTACCTCTGGATCTGGCCGGGGATGCAGTCGTTGTCGCTGTGGGATCCGACGATCCAGGTGATCCATCTGCAACGCGAGCAGCAAGTGGATTCCCGCGTCCACATCCGGGGAAAGGATCAGTACACCACGCACCTGGACATGACGGTGCTCTATCGGGTCCGGCGCGACGCCGCCGGAAAGACACAGGCCTGGTCGGCAGCGAAGAAGTTCGGCGCCATGGAGCGTTTGCACGAGATCGCCATGCGCAACTCCACCAAGGTGATCTGGGAGGTCATGTCCGACATGGCGACCGAGGAGTTCTACGAGAGCAAGATGCGGACCCTGCATTCCGAGCGGGCCCATCAGACTCTCAACGAGGCCTTGCGGGAAGAGGGGGTCGAGGTGCTGGACGTCCTGGTGCGCAAGATCGACTACGACACCAACTTCGAGGCACGGCTCCTGGAAAAACAACTGCTGGAGCAGGACCAGCTCTTGCAGTCGTCGCTCGCGAAAGCGGAAAAGGAAAAGCAAGTCACCGAGAAAATCCAGAAGGAGACCGAAGCTGCGGTGAAGCGGATCTCCGAGGAGCGGGAGAAGGAGGTCAAGACGCTTCTGGCCGAGAAAGAAAAGACCCTGCGCATGACCGAGGGGGACACCGGGCTCTACACCACGGAGGTTCTCACCGGGGCCGAGCGGTACATGAAGGAGAAGACGGCGGAAGGGCAACTGCTGGTCGATCAGGCGCGCGCCAAGGGGGAGGAGGCGATCAACAGCGCCTACCAGCAAGTGGGCGGGGACTTTCTCCTGGGCAAGAGGATGATCGAGAACGTCGAGTTCGGGGAGATCGAGATCAACACGAACCTCTGGAACCCGTTCGACATCCAAGAGACGCTTCGCAAGATCCTGGGCGCTGCCGCCAAATAGCTGCTCCGACCGGGCTAGAATCTCTGCATGTGGCGGTACTGGCTGGTCGCGTGGCTATGCGCGGGGGCGTTCGGGTTGGGGCTGCTGACGTTGGAAGCCAACCGTCGCCGCATCCTGATCCGGAGGGTCTGGTTCCCGGTGGGGCTGGCGCTGGGCGCGATCTTCCTCTTCTTCATCCTGCCGTTCTGGATGTCCCGCTGGGGCCGCCGCGGTCCAGACGACGGCCTGCGCTAGTGTTCCTTCCCCGAAGTAGCGCCAACAAGGCGCCGTGATGGATCGTCGCTGGCAAGGCGCGCCGACGACGCGTATTCGCTGCAATACTCGGAGGAGGCGCAACGCCGCCAGCGGCGATTCAGTGCGGCGGATTGTTGGCGCTACTTCGGGGAAGGGACACTAGTCCTGGAATCAGCGCTCAGCGACGGGTTGGCGCAGGAACGGATGGAGGAGAACGAGCGCGGTTTCCGCGCGACTGACCATCGGTCTCGCTCGAGTCGTCGATATCCGCGGAGCTGTCCCGAGGCGAGCACGCGAGTCTTGCGCTGGCGCGGCCGTCGCGTACCGTCCGCGCCATGACGAGCTTTCAGTGCCAGACCTGCGGCGCTGCCTTCGACATTGCCCAGGGCGCGCTCGACAAGTTCCCCGGCTGGAAGCCGCGCTTCTGCCGCGCGCATTCGCCGAAGAAGAGCGTCCCGAGCCGGGGCGGCGCACGGCGGAAGAAGTTCGTCCCGCGCGCGGCCTTCGAGCGCGAGGAGAACCTCACCCTGGCGCAGGTACTCGCCAAGTACGAGGGCGGGCCCGCGAGCGGCGCCTTCACCGACGGGAGCTGCATACCGAATCCAGGCCCGGGCGGGTGGGGCGTGGTCTTGGTCGAGGCGGGCGAGATCCGTGCCGTGCGCCACGGCCGGCACCCGAAGACCACCAACAACCGCATGGAGCTCACGGCCCTGATCGAGGCCTTCCGGCTCCTGCCCGACGACGCCGAGGTGACCGTGCACACGGACAGTCGTCTGTGCGTGGACACGATCGAGACGTGGGCGCCCGGCTGGGAACGCAAGGGCTGGCGCAAGAAAGGCGGCGAGATCAAGAACGTCGAACTCGTGCAGGAGCTGCTCGCGCAGCGCCGCGCGCACCCGCGCTGCACGCTCCAGTGGATCGCGGCCCATTCCGGTCAACGCTGGAACGAATACGCAGACAGCCTGGCCACGGCCTGGCTGCGTGACGAGCTCTGATCTTCTGTTCCGGAGAGCCGTCGCCTGGCGCGAGGACTGGCGGAAGGGAAGAGAGCGCACCGCGGAGTCGCGGAGGGCGCGGAGGAAGAGGTCAGAAAGGATGGGGCCTCCGGGGCTGCGGCTCTCCGAGAGTCGACGATCCGGAGGCCCATCCTTCCTTCTATGCGAGGCTCCGCGTTCTCCGCGGCTCCGCGGTGCGTTTGGGTTGCGGGCGAGAGCCCGCGCTGAGCCGCGGGTCGAAACGTCGCGCGACCGACCTGCGCAACGCGCGGAATCAACCTCGGGTCCGGGACCTGGCTCTGCGTGGGGAACCGCGCACCAGGGCTCGGAGCGGTCGCTGTCACGGGGGATTCCTTCAGCGGGCAGCGATTCAAGCCGGGGAACCGTCCTGCCGATCAGCGCCGCTTGGGGCGCATGAAGGCCAGCGAGATCCTGAAGGAGTGCGTCGCCGCCTTGCAGCGCGGGGATGCTGCGGCCGCGCTCGCGCGCAGCGATGCCGTCCTGTGCGCGCACCCGCGGCTCGCCGTGGCGCACCTCGTGCGCGGGCGGGCCCTGCTCGTGCAGGGGCGCTGGGAGCAAGCGGTGGCAGCGCTGCGGGCGGCTGCGGAACTCGAACCGCGTTCGGCGGAGTCGCACCTGACGCTCGGTGCGGCGCTGTCTGCTGGCGGGCGCATGCGCGACGCCTGGGAGCACCATCAGCGCGCCTACGAGCTCGCCCCCGAAGCCCCCGCGGTCCTCGTGCGCGTGGCCGGATTCCTGCTCGACCAGGGTGTGCTCGACATGGCCATGGAGCTCTACCAGCGCGCGGCGGAGCTCGGCAGCACGAAAGCTCTGGGCGGATGGATCGCGGTCCTCGAGCGGCGCGGGGAGCTGCAGGCGGCCGAGGCGGTGCTCGCGCTGCATCCCGACGTGCTGCGGACGACGCCGCGCCTGCGGATCACGGCCGCGCGTCTGCTGCGGCGCCTGGGACGAAGCGACGAGGCGCTCGAGCTCCTGGAAGCGCAGGAGCTGGAGCGCCTTGCGCCCGCCCTGCAGAGCTCGGTCCTCCACGCCCTGGGCGACGCGCTGGACGAGCGCGGGGAGTTCCGGCGCGCCTTCGAGTGCTGGCGCCAGGCGAACGAGCTGCGCGGCCTGCGCTTCGATGCACGCGCCCACGTCGCGCGCGTGGACGAGATCCTGGCGCGCACCACCCGCGCGGATTTCGCGCGCCTGCCGCGCGCTGCGAATCGCGACGAGCGTCCGATCTTCGTCGTCAGCGCGCCGCGCTCGGGGTCCACGCTGGTGGAACAGATCCTGGCCACGCAGAGCGGAGTCCACGCCGCGGGCGAGCTCGACGACGTGCCACAGGCTGCGCGCGCGCTCGAGCGCGCAGCGCCGGCCGCGCTCGACGCCGCGGCCCAGCGTTACCTCGCGCGCTTCGACGAGCTCGACCCGGCGCCGCGGCGCATCACGGACAAGCTGCCCCACAACGCGTTCTTCCTGGGCGAGATCGCCCAGCTCTTCCCCACCGCGCGCGTCGTGTACGTCACCCGTGACCCGCTCGACACGGGCCTCTCGATCTTCGCCCGCGACTTCCACGCCACCCACGATTACGCCACCGACCTCGGCGCGATCGGCGTCTTCCTGCGCGAGCACCGCCGCCTGCTGGGGCACTGGCGCGAGCACCTGCCGTTGCCCCTCCTCGAGCTCTCCTACGAACGACTCGTCGCGCAGCCTGCAGACACCACCCGGACGCTGCTCGACTTCTGCGGTCTCGACTGGAATCCATCGGCCCTGCGCTTCCACGAATCCGAGCGTGTGGCGCGCACCGCTTCCTACGCGCAGGTGCGTCGCCCGCTCTACCAGAGCTCGGTGGGGCGCTGGCGGGCGTACGCGGAATGGCTCGGGCCGTTGCGTACGGTGCTCACGGATCCGTAGCCCATGGTTCTCGTCGGCTCTTCCCGCGCAAGTCGGAGTCTGGGAGAAGCGCTGCGCTCAGGTCTGTGCTGAAGGGGTCGAACTGCGGGACACGACAGCGGGGCTTCAGAGCGCGCCGTAGCGCAGCTCGAGCGCGAGACCGCGGGTCGGCTTCGAGCTCGGAGCCGGCGCGGAGGAGCCGAGGCCGATCGTCAGCACGAACAGCCGGTCGTACTCGGAGTCCGCGAGGTTCTCGCCTGGCTCGAGACCCGCGAGCGGGGCTCCGAGCTTCTCGGCCAGGGCCGGGAGCGTGTTCGAGTGGCCTGCAACGACGGTCAGGGAACCAGCGGGCGCCCGGCGGAGCTCCCCGGCGAGGCCGTCGAGGTCCGACGCCGGATGAGTCTCGACCGAGAGCTGCGTGGCGGCCGCGAGCGGGGCGAGCGTCGCCTGCGTGCGCCGGAACTCGCTCGCCACCAGGCGCGAGATGCCCGCATGTCCGAGCAGCCGTGCGAGCTCGCGCGCGCGCTCCTCGCCCGCCGCCGTCAGCCCAGGGTCCTGCGTATCGGCGGCCGTGTCCTTCTCCGCGTGGCGCAGGAGGATCACGGTGTGCGGCTGGGAGGCGGGCGACTCCTGCGTCACATGTCGTGCGAGCGCGAGCGGGACGAGGAGCACGGTCAGGGCGAATCCGAGGAGAGCGTGGCGCGACTTCATCACCCCATTGAACGCGTCCCGCGCCGAAAGACGAAATCGACGCAGCGCCTACTGCGGTGTCTTGCGGGCGAGGGCAGCCTCCGTGTCCTCTTCGGGCCATGGGCACGGGACCAGCCCGTCGGCTTCCTCGCCTCAGGCCTGGAGCGAGCGGCGCGCCATCCAGATGCGGAAAAAACGCCAGCGCAGCAGCGCAGAGAGGATCGGGTGCTTGCTGCGCAGGAAGGGCAAGGGAGGGGAACGGCGCGCTCGGGATACGGCTCGGAGCATGGAAGGAATCCTTGGAGCTCTACGGCACTTGCCAAGCTGGTGTTCCGTCGACCGAGCTGGTTTTGCGAACCTCGTTCCTGGGAGGATCCGCCATGCTCGAGCTCATCGAGCGCGACTCCCGCACGGCGCCACCGGTCCTGCCTTGACTCCGCCGTGGCAAACGCATGCCGTCGCCGCAACACTGGGACGATGAACACGGCTCCGGACGACCTTGCGGCCGTGCACGCGTTGCTGGCTGCCGAGCACCACGGCGTGTTGTGTACGGCGCACTCACGCCACGGCGGTTGGCCGTTCGGCTCGCTTGCGCCCTTCGCGACCACGGAGCAGCGCGACCCGGTGTTCTTGTTCTCTACCATCGCCGAACACACGCGGAACCTGCTGGCAGACGCGCGTGCGAGCCTGCTCGTGCAGGATCGCCAGTCGCTGGATCAGCCGCTGGCGGGTGCCCGGGCGACGCTGATGGGGAGCGCGGAAGCACCCGTGGGGCAGGCGCGCCGTGACGCCCTCGCCTGCTATCTTGCCCGCTTCCCGGCTGCCGCGGAGTGGGCGACGGCGCACGACTTCGCCCCGTTCGTCCTGCGCGTCGAGCGCGTGCGCTGGATCCGCGGCTTCGGTTCGATGGGCTGGGTCGAACGACTCGATTGGCAGTGATGTAGAGCGAGGCCTCGAGATCGAGCCAGCGCGACGGCAACCGTACCCCCCCCGTTCCGCGGTCTCCGTCGGCGGAGAAGGAGTTCCAGGGACGCGACGCGCTATCCTGACCGGCCCCCTGCCGAAGGAAGCCAGCTGCCGTGCACCCCCGCGCCCTTGCCGTCTCCTGTGTACTCGTCTTCTCCGCCTTCACGTCGCAGGCGTCGCTGGCCTCGGCGCAGATACCGTTCCCGGTGGACAAGAACCAGCGGCTCGAGGAGCTGGGCGAGGCTTTCAAGGTGACGGGGCGCATGCGCATCCCGCGACGCCTCTCGCTCGAGGCCATGCGCGCGATCACGATCACGGGCGAGGGCGACGGCGCGACGCTCGAGATCTCCGGCAGCGTCAAGATGCGCGCTGCCACGGGGGGGCAGATCGAGTTTCGCAACGTCTGGGTCGAGGTGACTCCGGAGTGCAGGGAGATCAGCCTGGCCAACTGCATCTTCAAGGGTCGCGGAGGAGTCCGGCCGTCCCCGGACGGGCCGAGCGATGCGAAGATCTTCTTCGAGGCCGTCGAGGTCGAGCACAGCGCTTCCATGACCATCGAGGCCTCCGGCGGCAGCCTCCTGATGGATCGCTGTTACCTGGACGGTGCGCTCGTGCTGCGCGGTATCCCGAGGTCGGAGACGGTCAAGAGCGGTTTCACCATCTCCGTGTACGGCAGCTCGGGCAAGGAGGAAAGCGGCCGCGTGCGCGGCCTGCTCGGCGGCATCACCGTCGAGGGCATCAAGGACGGGACGATCCGGACCTGCGACATGGCTGGTCCCCAGGCGCTCTTCATCGACAACCGGAAGCTGACCTTCGACGGTAACAACGTCCGGGCCAAGCGCGCGGAGTTCCGAAACACGGTCAACAGCGGGTTCGACGGCTTGAAGATCAGCAAGACGGACTTCCGCGGGGACAAGCTCGTCCTGAGCTCCCCTCTCCAGGAGCAGAGGCTCGAGCGGCTGATGTTCGACAACTGCTACTTCCGCGGTGTCGAGGACCTCGACACGATCCGCAAGGAGATGCTCGAAGACGCGGAGAACTCGGAATCCAGCGCGGTTGCCGTCCTGCGAGACGTGCGCTCGCAGCCTAGCGGCCTCGCGGGCGACGAGAATTGAATGAGCGGCGCGGGCGCCGAACGGAGCCTGGATGCGAGGCGGCGGTCGGGATGCGTCGGCGCCCGTTCACTGCCCCGCCGGCATTTGCGTCACGGTCTCCAGCAACGCCCTTGTCGGCGCATCGTCGGGTCGCTGCCGCAGCGAATCCTGCAAGGCGCGCAGGGCCTCGCCGCGCTCGCCGAGCCGCGCGAGGGACCGGCCGAGTTGCGCTAGAGCCTCCGGGTTGGTCGGGCGCAAGGCGATGGCCCGCTGGAGGCTCTGCGCGGCTTCTCTGAAGCGCTCCTGCTGGCCGAGCAGCGACCCGAGGAGAAAGAACGTGTGCGCATCCTCCGGACCAAGCTCCGTCGCGCGTCGATACTCGCGGATGGCCGAGTCGCGGTCGCCGAGCATCGCGTACAAGTTGCCGAGGTTGGCGTGCGCGCTCGCGTTGTCGGGCGCGACCAGGAGCGCTTGCTCGAGTCGAGCCTTCGCTTCGGGCAGCCGGTTCTGCCTCACGAGCACCACGGCGGAGCCGTTGAGCGCGCTGGCGTGGGCCGGATTGCGGGCAAGAATGGCGTCGTAGTGAGCGTGCGCCTCGTCGAGCTGGCCGAGGTCCGTGAGCGCGTTGGCGAGGTTGTTGCGCACCTCGACGTTTCCCGGCTGCGACTGCAGCGCCTTCCGCAGGAAGGGAATTGCCTCGGCCGGTCGCCCCTGGTTTGCCAGTGCGCGGCCGAGATTGTTGTTGGCGTTCACGTAGTCTGGTTTGATCGCGAGCGCCTGGCGGTAATCCTCCAGCGCTTCCGCGGGTCTCCCGGTCGCGTACAAGTGCAGTCCGCGATTGTCGTGCGCGAGGTAGTTGTTCCTCGTCACCTCGAGCGCGTGGTCGAAGAGCGTGAACGAATCCCGCCACACCCCGAGTTGCCGCCACGTGCCCACGCTGTAGCCGAGCAACAGCGCTCCTGATATTGCTACCAGAGCTCGACGTCCCCTCGGCCGCACGATCGCGTCGTCGAGGGTCCACAGCAGTGCGAGCTGCGCGCCGAGCATCGGCAGGTACGTGTAGCGGTCGGCCATGGACTGCATGCCCACCTGTACGAGGCCCGCGACAGGAAGCAGGGTGCCGAGGAACCAGCACCAGCCGATCCCGATCCAGGGCCGGCGCCGCCACTGCCAGACGGCGATCGTCGTGACGGCCCCGAGCAGGAGCAGCGCAGCCAGCATCTGCGGCGTCGGCCACGTACCCGGATGCGGGTAGAGCACGGCGAGATCGATCGGCGCGAAGAGCTTCCCGAGGTAACGCGCGACCGCGACCACGGCGTTGGCGAGACGCGCACCGAGGTCCAGCTCGGCCGAAACCGACCCGCCGGCCTCCTGCACCCGATATGTGACGAACGACGAGGCCGCCGCGAGCGCCAGGAAGGGGAGCTTCTCGACGAGGACGCGGAACCACGTCTCGACGGCGGGGAGGAGCGCAGGCGCCAGTGCTCGGGCCGTACTCGCCGTCGTCGCCGGGCGGCAGAGTGCGACGCGCCGCAAGGGCCAGACATCCAGCAAGAGCAGCACGAATGGCAGCGTGACGAGCATCGGCTTCGCCAGCAGTCCGAGCGCAAGAGCCGCCATCGTCGCCAGGTAGAGCGTGCCCACTCCTGTTCGCCCCGGACCCGCTCGCCGGCGTTCGACGTAGGCCGCGTACAGCCACAAAGCGGCGAACCAGAAGAAGCCGCTCAGCACGTCCTTGCGTTCCGCCACCCAGGCCACCGACTCCACGCGTAGCGGATGCCAGGCGAACAGCGCTGCACAAGACGCGCTCGCCCACACTGCGCCCGTCAGTCGCCGCAGCGCGAGAAACGCCAGGACTGCGTTCAGCGCATGCCACAGCACACTCATCGCATGGTGCCCGCGTGGGTCCTGGCCGAACAGCGTCGCGTCGAGCATGTGCGACATCCACGTGAGCGGATGCCAGTTCGACGCCTCACCCGCGCTCACGGCCCAGCGGAGCCCGTCGAGACCGAGCCCGGCGCGCACGTGGGCGTTGGCTGTAACGTACGCGGGATCGTCGTAGTTGACGAAGTCGTTCCCGATCGCTCGCGCGAAGAGGAGCAGCGTGCCGAGGAAGAGCGTAGCGCAGATCGCCGCACGCACCCGGGGCGTGTCCGGCAGGTCTCCGTTCAACGGACCACTAGCCGAGGCTAGCCAAGCATCCCTTCCACACGGTGCACCGCTCTATCGAGCCACGCTCCGGCGCGTCGTGAAGCTCCAGACCGCTCCGGACGTGGTGCCGTGCGTGTTGACTTCGTCGATGCGCCAGTAGTAGGTCCGGTAGCGATCCATCTGGCCGGGGTCGAAGGACGTTCCCGGCTGGTTGCCCGCGAAGGGGGGCGGGCTGGAAGTGCCGAAATACACGTCGTGGGACGTGGCGCCGATTCCGGCTGCCCAGGAGAGGTTCTTGCTCCGGCCCACTTCCAGCGCGCCATTCGAGGGCGCCGGAGCGCTGGCCGAGCCCGGCGGGACGGGCGGGCCCTCGCTCGTGAAGCTCCACACGGTGCCGGTCGTCGTCCCGACCAGATTGACCTCGTCGATGCGCCAGTAGTAGGTCGTGCTGTTCGCCATGGGCCCGGGATCGAAGCCGATTCCGGCCTTGTTGCCCTGGAACTCTGCCGCTCCCGGACTCGGATTCGTACCGAAGTAGACATCGTGGCTGCTGGCGCCGTTGCCGGCGCTCCAGGCGAGGTCCGCGTCCACGGAGACTGCCGTTGCGCCATGGCTCGGGGCCGGGTTCGCAGCGACGCCCGGCAGGGCTGCCTCGGCGAGGTCGACGCGGAAGTTCGCCAGCGTGCAGCGCATGCGGTGGGCCTGGTCCAGCGTGAACTGGTTCATGCACACGTCATCGGAGTAGTCCATGTAATTGTGCGTCGGATCCGGGTTGCCGCATGTCACCCGGGTGCACGGGGAAAAGTTCGGGGACGATTCCGGACCCGTGTCGCAGATCAAGTCGCCGTTGTTGTAGCAGTTCGAGAGGCTCGAGCAGCCGCCGTCGAAGGTGTGGTACAGCCCTAGGTAGTGGCCGACTTCGTGCGTGACCGTTCGACCCAGGTCATAGGGCGCTCCGTAAGGGCCCGGCCGCCCGACCGTCGACCAGTAGACCACCACGCGATCCCAGGTGTTGCCGACCACGCCGCCACCGCTCGGAACATAGGCATAGCCCAGGTTCCCGCTCGCGGTGTTGGTGTAGATGTTGAGGTACTGGGTCGGATCCCAGGCGAGCGTGTTGTAGTACGTCCCGCCGTCGTTGTACCAGGTGTTGTTGCTGCTGCGCGTGATCCCGGCCAGCGTGAACTGGATGCGCGTGTCCGTGCCCGGGGCGCCACTGCCGTAGGCGCCGAAGTCCTCGTTGAGGACGTCGATCTGTGTGTCGATCAGCGCGTTGGAGATCTCGCCCGTCCCGTCGGTGCGGCGCAGGATGTGGAACACGACCGGGATGACGTGGTCGGCTCCGTTCTGCGGGTCGTACTCCGCGGCCGGTTCCGTGTGCGAGGAGCTGCAATCGCTCGTCGCGCCCAGCGCGAGCGGGAGCGGCAGCCGGTCCGCGCCACAGCGCAGCCCGTGCTCCTGGAAGAAGGGCGACTGCACGTAGGCCGTCCAGTTCGCGAAGGTGTACGTACCCCGGGCGTCGGCCGTCAGGATGGAGCCATCCTCACGCTCCTCGAAGAAGAAGTCCGTGGCGGCAGGGCGAAGAAGGGACTCCTGAGCCGGCTGTGCAAGCGCGTTCGTGACGAGAGCGAGCACGGCGATCAGGTATGCACTCTTCATGGCGTTCCTTTGTCGGGGGGCGCGGCTTCGGGGGCCGGAGGGCGCCAGGTGAAGCCCTGCGGAGGGATGAAAAATACGCTCGAGTGCCCCGGACCGCTAGCCCGACGTGAGCCCTGAGAGCGTGAGCAGAAATCCAAGTTCGACGCGATTTGCCCACCCGGCGGCCGGCGGCATCTTGGATATCGGGCGCGCTGGATCCTGCGGTCCAAGCCAAGATCCGGCTCAGGAGGCCGGCTCGATGACGAAGTTGGAT
>JANOGB010000773.1:0-2971 GCA_031413955.1 Planctomycetota bacterium
GGGCGGGCGACACGCGCGGATCCTATTCCCCTGGGAGCGCCGGGCGCCAGCCCGGCGCGGCTTCTTGCCTCATACGGAGCGGCGGCGCACGGAACAAGAAAAGAACCCGAGCCGGGCTGGAGCCCGGCGCTCCCAGGTGAACCTACTCGCGCTTGACGGGTTCCTGTCCATCGGCCCTGCTGTGCGCGCGCGCCTCCTCGGTCGCGCGGATCTCAGCCAGCACCGCGGCGAGCGCGTGGGGCGGGAGCGGAGCGGCGCGGGCGCGCTCGTACTGGTCGAGGGCGAGCGCGAACTTGCCTTCCGCGGCGAGCTCGCGGGCGCGCGTGACGTGCAGGATCGTGCCCTCCCCCACTTCGCCTTCGAGAGGTACGAGCTCGAGCAGCTCGATCCAGGGCTCACCCAGGAAGACCTCGCGCACGCGCGCGCGGACCTCGAAGCGCTGGTAGGTGCGGGCTCGGCGTGCGAGCGGCTCGAAACCGCCGCCGCGGCGCAGGAAGAGCCGCCCGGCCGGCGCGGCGAAGACCGACTCGTCCCAGGTGAAGAGCTCGTCGGGCCAGACCTCGAGCGCGAGCCAGCGGCCGGGCTCGAAGCGCGAGAGGTAGGGATTCCAGTCCTCGACCAGGGCGCGGAACTGCAGGGTGAAGCGCACTTCTTCGCCCAGGAAGCGTGCGGGCGCGGCACGCAGCTCGGCCAGCTTCCTGGTGCTCGTGTGCCCCTCCTGCGCGAGCGTTGCCGGATCCGAGCGAGCCGCTCCGAGGGCTCGCTGTGTCGCGAGTGCGGCGAGCATCAGGAGCAGGGCGCCCACGGACCGTGTATCGGCGCAGGAAGGACTTTCCTGGAACGGTCCCCGTGTGGACCGGCTCGTCTCCCCGGGATCCACGGAAAATGAAATGCCCGTCGTCCGGGGCGCGAGGCCCCCGACGACGGGCAGGGTGAGTCCGAGGCTCGTCAGACGAGCATCGGAAGTTGCATCAGAGGATGATCAGGCGAGCGATGTCGCTGAGCGTCGTGCCACACGGGTTGGTCACGGCGCAGCGGTACCTACCCGCGGAGCCACTGATGGCCTGCTCGATGATGAGCACCGGGCTGTTGGCCCCGGGAATGTCCGAGAAGTTGTTCCCGGCAGACGGGGGTGAGTACTTCCACTGGAAGTGCAGCGGGCCGACGCCCGTTGCCGCGCACGTGAACACGACCTGGACGGAACCGGCGACGGTCTTGTCCTGGGGATGCACCGTGATCACGGGGTTGTCCCCCATCGTGAGCACGCCGTCGTGGCTCTGCAGGACTCCGCTGCCGGTATCCACCATCACGTCGTAGTGAGCGGCGCTGGCGAAGGTCAGGCCGCTGAGAACCAGGGTGTCGTTGGTCTCGCCGAAGAGGTCGGACCCGTCCATCCGCCACTGGTAGCTCGATCCTAGCGGAGCATCGATGATCCCGAAGGTCACCGAATCACCGACGCAGCCAAGCTGAGCGTCCGGCACGACGACGATGTCGGTGGGAATCGCCGGCTTCGTCTTGTTGAAGACCGGCGGCGGCCGCAGGTTGACCGTACTCGAAGCGACCGGGCCGCAGCCGTCGGATACCACGCAGTAGTACGGGCCGAAGTCGCCGGGCTGGATCGGACCAACGGCGAGGAGGTTGCTGTTGGTACCGACGGGGTTGCCCTTGTGGAACCACTGGTAGCTCAGGCTGCCCTGGCTCGGAGTGGCGACCACGAAGAAAGCCGCAACCGAGCCCAGGCCCGCGGTGTAGTGCGCGGGCTGGGTCGTGATGGTCGGCTCCCCGAACTGGAGGGTGGCCAACGCGGTGATGTCCTGACCGCATCCGCAGATGACGCAGTCATAGTCGCCCTCATCGGCTCCGGCGGTAACCGGGATCGTGTAGGTATCCGTCGTCGCGCCCGGGATGTCGTTGCCATCCAAGCGCCACTGGTAGCTGAGCGTGTTGGTCACGCTGGATGCGGACACCTGGAACACCGCGGTATTGCCGACACAGTCGAAGATCGAGTCCGGTTGGTCGGAGATCACCGTCCGGACGCCGCAATCACCGAACCGACCCCACCAGGAGCCCCAGCGGCTGTCGGCGTCGGCTCCACCCACGCGCGTCTCCGCGTAGGGCTGGAGGGTCCACAACGTCTCGTTGTCGTTCGGGTCCACAGACGTCGAGCTGTAGTGGCCCCACGCGCCGAGGCTCGGGATGGTGAAGGCGACGCCGGCATTGCCTTGAGGAGCCGGGGCGTCCTGCCACCAGTTGTCCACGCCCGCCTTGAGCGTGGTCACCGGTCCCATGGTGTTCAGGGGGTCGGTGCCCAGGCGCATGGCGGTGGCCGCCTCCAGGTACTTCGTCGAGTCGACGCTCGTCATGCCGATCAAGACGTCGTTCGCGCAGTTCACCGCGATGCTCGGGAAGGCGAGTGAAGTGCCCGCTCCAGTGGTGATGGGCACGGCCTGGACGAACGGAGTCAGGAGCGGCGAGGCCGTGACGTCCACTTCGTAGAAGTTGACGTTGTTCCGGTCCGCCGCAATGCTGTTCGTCCCCGGCTGGCCGGTGCGATTCACCAGGAAGAGGTGCCCGTTGCGGATGACCGCATCATCGAAACGGGCGCGGTTCGAGGCCTGCTGGCCGTCCGGCGGCAGGGGGTCGATGCCACGAACCTCGGGGCCCAGCTGGGACATCGCTATCCGCACGTTGGTGTAGTTGTAGTTGGGGATGTAGAGCCCGGCCCCGAACGGGAACGAGAGGGTCGGAGCCACACCCGTGCCCCCGATCACGGCAAACTGGAAGAGGATGTTCGAGCCGGACGTGGGCCGCGAGTCCATGACCCACACCTCGGATATCGACGTATCGAGGGCTCGGCGAAATGACCAGTTCAAAGGATGGGTCAACGAAGATGGAAAAAGTATAGTGACGTTAGGAAAGCTAATGATTCACGGGTGGTAAAAAATAAATGAGACAACAATAAGAAAAGTAA
>JANOGB010000774.1:0-13354 GCA_031413955.1 Planctomycetota bacterium
TCGTCGACGAAGCCGCACGCGCGGATCATTCGGCGTCCAGCTCCGCTCCTCGAGCTCCTCGAGTGGGGCCGGCGCGAATCCGGGCGCGAACGCGCCGATGTCTTGCTTGGGTCCCATCGAGCGCAGGAAGAACGTCCCCTCGCTGTCCACGCGCGCAACGACGTCGCCGGCCAGCCAACCGTCGCCGAGGAAGCGTGACACCCGCGAGAGCCAGATCTCGGCTCCCGGAACGGGCCGGCCCAGGCGATCGACGACCACGCCCGCGACGTCGACGCCGGCGGCGATCACGACTTCGAGCTCCTCCGTGGCTCCGGCCGAAAGCCGGACCTCCGCCGTTCCGCGGCGATCCGTGTGGACCGAATAGGCTCCCGGCGCGCAGCCCTCGAAGCGGGCGCGGCCGCCGGGATCGGTCCACGCGCGGACCGTCCGCAGATCGGGCTGCGAGTCCTCGTGGGGAACGAGGACGAGCCCGATGCCGGCCGCATCCGTCCCGTCTCGCTCGAATGCCGCGTGCACGACGAGCGTGGCTCCGGCGCTCGCGTGTTCGCGGTCGGAGCCTTCGCGTTCGACCGCCAGCGCTTCGCGCGCGGGAGCACTCTGGGGCGCGGCTGGCGCAGCCGGTTCGCCGCGCGCGGCACTCTCCTCCATCCCCTGGGCCGCGACGATGCGCACGTCCTCGTTCGGACTCGGCTCGTCCGAACCGATGGCCCGCCAGGTGAGCAGGGCGCAGGCGAGCACGACGAGCACCGCGACGAGCTTCTTCATGGCCAGCACTCCCCCCAGGATTCCCGGGCCAACGCCGATCGGAGCCGGCGCGCCACGCCGGGCGAGTGGCAGCAGCAACGCGCCCCAGGCCGCGCGATCACCGCCGCTCGAACGATCGAGCTCCGCCCGCAGGTGCTCGAGCGCGCGCGAGAGGCGCGTCTTGACCGTCTTCACAGGCAGCCCCTCGCGCGCTGCGATCGCCGAGGGCAACAGGTTCTCGTAGTAGCGCAGCCAGATCGTGGTCTTGTAGGGCTCCTCGAGCGCGCGCACGGCGGCGAGCACGAAGTGCTGCGCGTCCAGGTTCGCAGCGGCCTCGGCGTGCGAATCCTGGCCCTCGGGGCGCGCGGCCGCACCCTCGTGCTGGCGCGCGCGCCCGGACCGTCGCAGCTCGTTCAGCGAGAGACGCCGCACGACCCGGCCGAGCCAGGCCGCGAGCGCGCGCTCCTCGCGCGGCGGGCGCTCCAGCGCGAGCACGAAGGCGTCCTGGACGACCTCCTCGGCGCGCGCCGCGTCGCCGAGCAGCCCGCGCGCGAGACGCCACAGGAAGTCGCGCTGCCGCGCGAGCTCGGCGGGTCGAAAAGCGGCACCGGGGTCCATGCGGTCGGGGAAGGGCGTTCCCATGATCCTAGGGACACCGGCCGGCGCCCGGCGACCTCAGCGCAATCACCGGCTCCCGTCTGGCGGGCTCGATCCAGGTCAGGTCAGGCGCTCGAGCTCGTGCACGGTGCGCTCGTTCACCAGGTTGCCGGTGTTGAGCGTGGTCTTCGGTTCGAGCAGGAGCACCCAGCACTCCTCCGTCGCCGCGGGGCAGTGCTCGACGCCGTGCGGCACGATCACGAACTCGCCCGGCTCGAGCTCCAGGGTGTGGGAGCGTAGTTGCATGCGCAGGCGGCCCTTCACCACGAGGAACAGCTCGTCTTCCTCGAAATGGTGGTGCCAGACGAACTCGCCCTGGAGCTTGACCAGCTTGACCTGGAAGTCGTTCAGCTCGCCGGCGATCTTCGGGCTCCAGCGATCGGAGAAGCGCGCGAAGCCCTGCGCCAGGTTCACTTTTTCGATGGGGCTCATGCTGGCGGACAAGGATAACGGTTGACGCGCCGCGGGGCGGCCGAGGAGGCTCTGGCCGTGGAACAGGATCGGTCCCGGAACCAGGCCGCCGGCAAGCGCGATGCGTGGCGCGACGAGCGCGTCGCCGCGCAGTACGAGCCGCGCCGTTTCAGGACCGCGCTGCAACGCCTGAAGCACCGGCACGACACGGCCTTGGTGCTCGCTCTCCTGCGCGCTGCTCCAGGTGTGCGGCGCGTGCTCGACTTGCCCACCGGCACGGGGCGAATCCTGCCCGAGCTCCGGGCCGCCGGCTATCGCGCGGTGGGAGCCGACGTGGCGCTCGAGATGATGCGCGCGGGACGCAAGCTGCGCCCGGAGAACGCGGCGCTGGTCCAGGCGGACGCCGCGCGGCTGCCCTTCGCGAGCGCGACCTTCGACGCGGTCGTCTCGCTGCGCTTCCTCTTCCACCTCGACGACCAGGAACGCCGGCGCTGTCTCTCCGAGATGCGGCGCGTGGCGCAGGGCGGCATCGTGGTGGGGGAGGTGCGCTACCGCGGGACGCTCAAGCACCTCGGGCGCTGGCTGCGCAGCTTCGCCGGCCTCGCGCGCCGCTACCGACCCTCCGCGGGTCACGCGGAGATCGAGCGTGAGCTCGCCGGCGCGGGCCTGGAGCTCGTCCGCCTGGTTCCGGTCTCGCGCCTGTTCTCGGACAAGGCGATCTTCCTCGCGCGGCCGTCGGAAAGGCGGAGTACGGAGTCGGAGCAACTTATCCACGATCCCCCCGAGGCGTAGAAAACGCCTGGTCGCAGGGGGGATCGTGGATAAGTTGCTCCGACTCCGTACTCCTTCACAGCACGGGCCGGTCCGTGGCGAGGTGGCGGCGGATGTTGCGGTCGCTCCAGGCGCGCGTGCGCGCGAGGAGTCGGTCGAGTTCGGGTGCGAGCGGGGCGCGGCCGAGCGAGTGCTCGAGGTACAGGCGCACCAGTGCGGGCCAGGTATCGGCACGCACGCCGGCCGCGCGCGCCTCGGCCGACGCGAAGCTCGTGCACAGGCGCGCGAGGTCGCGCGCGCGCAGGTGGGGCTCGACCGTACCGCGGAAAGAGACGCCGTCGAGATCGAGCCAGACGAGCCCGGGCTCGCCCTGCGTGCGCAGGAAGAGCAGGTTCGAGGCCTTGAGGTCGCGGTGGCGAAAGCCTGCGCCATGCAGCCGGGCGATGGCCGCGGCGAGGGCCGCGAGCAGGCGCTCCTGCCTGGCCAGGTCCGGCACGAGCTCCCAGGGCCCGACGCCCTCGACGTAGCGCGTGACCAGCACGGTCTCGCCCGGCCGCCCGAGCACCGCCAGCGGCTCGGGGGTCGCGAAGCCGCGCGCGCGCAGCGTCTCGGCCAGGCGAAACGCGCGCTCGCAGCGCGGCGGGCGTGCCCCGAGCGTGAGCAACGAGCGCTTCCAGCCGCGCTCGCGCGCGCACTTTGCCACGACGGGTCCGAGCGGCGTCGCGACTCGCGCGAGCCAGGGCTTCTGCGCTGCGCGTTCGAGCGCGACACGTCCGGGCCCGAACCAGCTCGGCCAATCCCGCGCCCACGCGCGCGCGAGCTCGACCGGGAGCGTCTCGGCCGCGACCCAGGGCTCGTCGACGCCGCGCGCCATGGTTCCCTCAGTCCTCGCCCAGCAGCGGATGCCGCTCTGCCAGCAGGGTCTCCAGCACCTCGCGGGCCTCGCGCTGTCCCAGCTGCTGCAGGCGCGGCTCGAGCTCGCGCAGCACCCGTTGTGTCTCCGCGCTCGAGGGCTCGTGTTGCGCGAGCTGGTCCAGCCGTGCGGCGCGCAAGAGCTCCCGCCCGCTCTCGAGCGTCAGCGCGGCCAGCGCCACCTCGGGCGCCACGACCGACAGCTCTTGCAGGAACGCGCGCAGCGTAGGGCGCGCGTAGACCCTCAGCGCCTGCGGCTGGCGACCGAGCAGGGCGAGGTGCCGCCGATGGCGGGCCACGAGGGCGCGCACGGCGGGCAGGCACGCGCGGCCACGCGCGCCGGCCGGAACGGCGGAGCGTGACAGGAGCGCGGCCGGCCGCTCTGCATCGTCGTCCTTCGCGAAGCCCGAGCTCACGGCCAGCAGCGAGCGCGAGTCGTCGATCGCGAGCTCGCCCGGCGTCGAGCGCAGGGCCGTGCCCTCCATGCTCTGGGCCTCGCCGCCCGCGAAGCGCAGATAGTGGAGCCCCACAGGAATAGCGTTGTCCGTGCCGCGCCGGTTCACGACCACGAGGGCCAGCAGCAGGATGTGCGTCGGCGTGCTCGGCGGCTCGCGCAGCAGATCGACCAGGGCGGTCTCGGATTGCAGCACGGCGTGGACCACGGCCGCGCGCACCATCGCGTGCGGGCTCACGTCCGCGCGCAAGGCGGCCAGGCGCTCGGGCCCGAAGAAGGCCGTGAGCTGGTCGAACCAGGGAAAACGCACGGCGCCCGCACTCTCGGGCGTGTCCAGCAGCAGCCGCAGCGCTCCACAGCAGGGCGAGGGCGTGCCGAAGCGGTCGAGCTCGCCCCACAGGCTGCGCCCGCCGGAGAGCTCGCGCCGGCCGACGTGGCCGGCGATCTCGAGCAGGAGCAGCTTCTCGCCCGCCAGCTTCGAGCGCGACGTGAAGTGCAGGTTGGCGAGCGCGATCGCGCCCGGCTCGATGCGCCCGCCCAGGTTCGAGACCGAGAACACGCGCCGCGTGCTCGGGACGTGCGGGGCCGAGAGCTGGCGCGCGACGTCGCGTTCGAAGGCCGCGCGCAGCTCGCCGTTGAACTCGTCCGAGCAGGCCGCGAGCACTGCGCCCGACTCGACCACGGGTTGCAGCGCGTGAGTCGCCCGCAGGAGCGCGGCGTGTATCGAGCTCAGCGAGTCCTCGCGGCCCAGACGGGTGGCGAGCTCCCGCAGGGCGAACGGCGCGTGCGTCTGCATCTGTCCCTTCCGGACCAGGCGCAGCCTAGCGAAGCACGCGTGCAGGACAAGGCGCCGGCTTTCTTTCTCACGCGCGATCGGGTCGAATCGCCGCTCGATGGACGTCCGGGCTCTGCTTGCGGTTCAAACTGGTCTGGTGCTCGCGAGCTGCGGTGGTGACGCGCCCGGCGCCGCACGCACGCGCCTCGCGGAATGCCCGGGAACGCTGCACGAGCCCGTGCAAGCGGACGCAATGCCGGCCGAGCCGCTCCTGCTGGAGGGCTTCGAGGACCCGCCCGCGGACTGGATCGTGATCACGGACAAGAAGGACGTGCTCATGGTCGATGCCACGGCCCTGGAACAGACCTATGCGCGCGAGGGTGGGCGCAGCTACCTCACCCTGGGCGGGCGCGCGGGCGCGCTCTATTGCATGCTGCCGGTGGAAGGCGACACGTGCTACCGCTTCCGCGGCGTGCTGCGCGCGCGCGATGTCGTGCCCGAGCAGCAGCCCTTCTTCGGCGCGACCTTCTGGCTGGCCGAGGCGGCTCTGGCTGGCTCGCCGCGCGAGCTGTTCGCGCGCGACAAGCGCTTCGACCGCCGCCTGCCCGTGGCCGGCGCGCTGGGCGAGACGGGCTGGGTCGAGCGCTGCATCGCCTTCCGTACCAGCAAGGAGACGCGCACGCTGATCGTCGGCTGCCTGCTCGCCATCGGCGAGCCGCTCGAGGGCGGCGAGGTGGACTTCGATCAGGTCGTGCTCGAGCGCATCGCGGAGCGCGAGCTGTGGGAGTTCGAGGCCGCCGAGGCAGTGGGCGAGGCGCACCGCGGGCAGGACCTGCCCGCGCTCGACGACTGGCGCGCGCGGCGCCTGGTCGGCGCGATGCTGGCCGGCGAGCGTCGGCCCGCGCTGCTGTGTCTGCCGGGCGAAGTGCTCGAGTTCGAGCTCGAGCTCCCGCCCGGCGAGCCCGTGTTCTGTTTCGGGCTCGCGCCCTGGCCGCGCGCGCAACGCGTGGACAGCGCGCCGCTCGTGCACTGGCTGCGCGTCGATGGTGGCGAGCTGTTGCGCTCGTCGAATCCGCTCCGCACGCCGGCCGAGACCGGCTGGCTCGACGTGACGGCGGAGCTCACACAATTCGCGGGCCGCCGGGTGAAGCTCGAGCTCGGCCTCGAGGGTCCGCTGCCGGGCGTGTTCGGCGCGCCCCAGGTCTGCGACCGCGCGGCGCGCCCGCCGGGCCCCAACGTGGTCCTGATCTCGATCGACACGCTGCGCGCCGATCGCCTCGGCGCCTACGGCGCGACGAGCGGTTCCACGCCACACATCGATGCGCTGGCGCGCGCGGGCATCGTGTTCGAGGACACCAGCGCCAACGCGCCCTACACGTTGCCGGCGCACGCCACGCTCTTCAGCGGGCAGTTTCCGAGCGTGCACGGGGTCGAGGACCGCGGGCGATTGCTCAGCCCGGCGCGCTCGCCGGTCCTGGCGCGCATCCTGGCGGCGCGCGGCTACCGCACCCAGGCCTTCGCGGCCGGCGGGTTCCTGACGCCGGACTTCGGCTTTCACGCCGGCTTCGACGGCTTCGCGATCGTCGATCCGCTGCGCCACACGGGCTCGCGCTACTTCGACGAGTTCCGCCGCGAGTACCCCGAGCAGAGTCCGGCTACGTTGGCGACCGAGCCCGGCGTGGAGCGCGTGAAGCGCTGGCTCGGGGCGCACGCAGAGGAACCGTTCTTCCTGTTCCTGCACACCTACGAGGTCCACGACTACGATCCGCCGCCGGGCACGACGGACTGCGCGGCGAGCGGTTGCCGCTCGAGCCTCGCGGATCACAGGACGCTGCTCTTCCCGCGCCGGACCGAGCCGTTCCCGGGCACCGCCGAGGACCGCGCGCACCTCGGACACCTCTACGATGCGGCGCTGCGGCACGTGGATGCGCAGCTCGGGAGCCTGTTCGCCGAGCTCGAGCGCCTGGACCTCGACCTCGACGAACGCACGCTGGTGGTCGTGACCACGGACCACGGCGAAGAGCTGTTCGAGCGCGGGCGCCTGCAGCACGGCAAGACCCTGTATGACGAGATCCTGCGCATCCCGCTCGTGCTGCGCATCCCCGGCCATGCGCCGGCGCGCCTCGCGACGCCCGCCATGCAGGTCGACGTCGCGCCCACCCTGCTGGCCGCGCTCGGATTCGCGCCCGACCCGCGCATGCAGGGCGTCGACCTGTTGCAGCAGGCGCTCATCCCGCGCCCGATCTGGGCAGAAGTCGACGACCACTTCGTGCGCAAGGCGAGCCTGCGTGCCGACGGCTGGAAGCTCGTGCACGGCCCGCTCGACGCCAAGGTAAGCATCCCGAACGCGCGCGAGTGGGAGCTCTTCGACCTCGCCCGCGATCCGCACGAAAAATTGGACGCCGCCGAGCGCGAGCCGGCCCGGCGCGCGCGCCGGAAGGACCAGCTCGCAGGCTTCGAGGACCAGCTGCGTGCGGCCAGCGAAGCGCTCGGAACGATCGAAGAGGGCGCCGAGCTCGACGAGCGCGCGCAACGCCTGCTCGAGCACCTGGGCTACGGCGGGGGCGAGTAGGGAGCGCCGTTCTTTCACCTGGGAGCGCCGGGCTCCAGCCCGGCTCCGGCTTCTTCGAGGAATTGTCCCGACTCCGTACCCCACGGCCCACCAGCGGCTATTCTCGATCCGCTCGACGCGCCTCCTGGGAGCGCGACTTGCACACTTCCCCGCCGTGAAACGACCGATCCTGCTCGCCCTGCTCCTCGTCCTGCCGCTGGGTCTCGGCGCCTTCTTGCTGTTCGCGGATGGCGGACGCGAGCGCGGAGGCGAGCGGACTCTCCCCCAGGGAAGTGCGGAACCGCCCGCGCCCGCGACGGAACGCGAGGTCGAGCTGATCCCGCCGCCCGTCGTGCGCCGTCCGAGCGGCGAGGTCACGACCACGGTCCTCTGGCCCGTCAAGGTCGAGCTCGAGCTGGTCGAGGCACGTTTCCTGCCCAAGCAGGAGGGCGTGCCGCCGGTCGGCTCGGGCGCGACCGCGCGCCTCTCGGGGCGCATCACGGGTTTCGACGACAACGGGGCGCAGGCCGAGGTGCGCTTCCTGGCCGGCGCCAACGCGGGCCGCGTGCTGCGCGCCGACGAGGACGGCCGCTTCGGCGCGGTGGACCTCTATCCGGGCCTCTCGCTGGTCGAGGTGCGCGGAGCGGGCACGCTCGGCTCGCGCCGCGAGCTGCGCCTGCGGCGCGGACAGGAGACGCTGCTCAACCTCGGCTACAGCCGGCCCGGCACCGTGTTCGGAAAGGTCCAGGACATGAAGGGCACGGGCATCGAGGGTGCGGCGGTCGTGGTCGATGGCACGCGCGCGCTGACCGACGCCCAAGGCGGTTTCTATCTGCAGTCGGTCGCCGCCGGCCAGGTCCTGTGCGAGGTCGAGAAGGACGGCTTCGCGCTCTACCAGGAGCTGGTGTGGGTCGCGGGCGGCCAGACCACGCCGGTCGAGCGCATGACCTTCACGCTCAAGCCCGCGGTCGAGCTGCGCGTGGCCGTGCAGGGCAACGCCGGCGGTCCCGGACCCGCGCTGCTCTACCTCTTCTCCGATCGTCCCGAGTACAACGCCAACTCCGCTTTTCGCAACGAGGGTTTTCCCTGGCACAAGCTCAACCCGATCGAGGCCTGGCCGGGTCAGCCGGTGACGATCGGGAAGCTGCGCCCGGAGGTGGTCAAGATCCACGTCTTCCGGCCCGGCGCGCGCGCGACTCCCAAGGTCGTCAACCTGGGCGCGAACCTGCGCGACATCGTGATCGAGCTCACGCCCGCGCCGACGATCACCGGCATCGTCAAGCAGGACGGCGCGCCCGTGCTCGGCGCGACGGTGAAGCTCGAGGCCCCCGACCGCGTGCGCGCGACGATGGGCTACTTCTCCGAGCCGAGCTATTTCCTCGAGACCGCGGTCATGCCCAACCTGCCGCCCGGTCTGCAGGAGACGAAGACCGACAAGGACGGTCGCTTCGTGCTCACCTCCTGGGCCGACGCGAGCCCGGTTCGTTATCTCGAGGCGCGCGGCCCTGGCGGCGGCGCCTGGGCCGGGCGCTTCGTGCAGCCCGACGAGGAGCGGGTCGAGCTCGAGCTCACCCAGGTGAACCTCGGCGACTCCGCGCTGCTCGTCGACTTCCCCGGCCGCCACCAGGGCCTGCCGGTCGAGCTGTGGATCGGCGGTGCACCGGCCTCGACCCAGGTGCTCGCCGCAGACCAGGAGCTCGAAGTCTCGAACCTCGTCGCCGGCCGCTGGCGCGCGACCCTGACCTGGCACGGGCAACCCGTGAAGCCGCCCGAGGAGTTCGTGCTCGAGGACGTGCAACGCCTCGAGGTCGCGCTCCCGCCCGAGTGCATCGAGGGCCAGAGCGAAGAGCAGTGGAAGCGCGCGGGGCGGGAGTACCCACGCGGGAGCGGATGAACGAGCCCCTCGTAGGCTCGGATCCAGAGGGGCTTGCCAGGAAGTAGAATCCCGCCCCGCTTGGCGACCCTGACCCTCGATGGACGCTCCCTGACGCTCGACGACCTCGTGTCGATCTTCCGTGGCGAGCCACCGAAGCTGAAGCTCGCGCCCGCGGCGCTCGAGCGCGTGCGGCTCGCGCGCGCGCTGGTCGAGCGCGCGCTCGCCAGCGGCCAGCCGATCTACGGGCTCAACACGGGCTTCGGCAAGCTCAAGAGTGTCGTCATCGAGCGCGCGGATCTCGGCAAGCTGCAGGAGAATCTGGTGCTGTCGCACTGCTGCGGGATGGGCGAGCCCATGCCGCTCGAGGAGGTGCGTGCGGTGCAGGTGTTGCGGCTCAACAAGCTCCTGCGCGGGCACTCGGGCGTGCGCATCGAGCTCGTGGAGGCGCTGGCGCGCTTCGTCAACAAGGGCTTCGTGCCGCTCGTGCCGCAGCAGGGCTCGGTGGGGGCGAGCGGGGACCTGGCGCCGCTCGCGCACGTCGCGGCGGCGTGCATGGGGCATGGCGAGGCGTTCGTGGGCGGCAAGAAGATGAGTGCGAGCGCGGCGCTGCGCATCGTCCACGAGGAGCCGCTGAAACTCGAGGCCAAGGAAGGCCTGGCGCTGATCAACGGCACCGAGGTGATCGGCGCGATCGGCGCGGGCGTGTTCCTGCGTGCGCGCAACCTCTCGAAGCTGGCGGACGCGATCGCGGCACTCACGATCGAGGCCCTGTTCGGCTCGAGCAAGCCCTTCGACGCGCGCCTGGCAGAGCTCAAGGGCCTCTCCGGCCACGCCCGAGCGGCGGCGAACGTGCGCAAGTGCATGGCCGAATCGAAGGTGCTGGCGAGCCACGTCGACTGCGATCGCGTGCAGGATCCGTACTCCCTGCGCTGCGTGCCGCAGGTGCACGGCGCCTTCAAGCAGGCGCTCGAGCACGTCGGGATGGTGCTCGCGGCCGAGATGAACTCCGTCACCGACAACCCTGTGCTCTTTCCCGACACGGGCGAGGTCGTGAGCGCCGGCCAGTTCCACGGCCAGCCGCTGGCGATGGTGCTCGACTATCTGGCGCTGGCGCTGTGCACGCTGGCCAACATCTCCGAGCGCCGCACCGAGCAGCTCGTCAACCCGGACCTCTCGCACCTGCCGGGTTTCCTCGCCGCCAAGCCCGGCCTGCACTCCGGGATGATGATCGCGCAGGTCGCCGCGGCGGCGCTGGCGAGCGAGAACAAGTCCCTCGCGCACCCGGCCTCGGTCGACTCCATTCCGACAAGCGCCAACCAGGAAGACCACGTCTCGATGGGCGTCACCGCCGCGCGCAAGGCGCGCTCGATCGTGACCAACGTCGAGCACGTGCTCGCGATCGAGCTCCTGTGCGCCGCCCAGGCGCGCGGGTTCCACCCCGAGTTCCGCGCCGGCAAGGGCGCGCAGGCCGTGCACGAGGCCGTGCGCAAGCGCGTGCCGCCGCTCGAGCAGGACCGCTACCTGCACGACGACCTGGTCGCGGCGCACGAGCTGATCGTCTCGGGCGAGCTCCTGCGCGCGGTCGAGGGCGCGGTCGGGCCGCTCGAGGCCTGATTCTCGCTCCAACCTGAATCCCGGCGCGTCCGGCCGGTGTTCTACTCGTGCGGGCCGCGAGCTCGCAGCGAATGGAACCCACCCTGCAACCCCTGCCGCACGACCAGGAGCTCCTGGCCCAGCGCAGCTTCTTGCGCCGGCTCGCGCGCGGGTTGCTCGGCGATGACGGCCTCGCCGAGGACGTGGTGCAGGAGGCGGAGCTGCGCGCGCTCGAGCGCGGTCCGGGGGCACCCGAGAGCCGGAGCTCGTGGCTGGCGACGGTCACGAAGCGTCTGGCGCTCAACGCGCGTCGAGCGCGTGAGCGGCGTGCACAGCACGAGCAGGTCGCGGCGCGCGGCGAGGCGATTGCAAGCCCTGACGAGGCGCTCGAGGGGCTCGACCTGCAGCGCGCCGTTCTCGAGGCGGTGCGCGCGCTCGAGGAGCCATACCGTTCGGTTGTCTGGCAGCGCTACTACGAGGACCGGGCGCCGGGCGAGATCGCGGCGCGGCTCGGGCTGCCGCTGCCCACCGTCAAGACGCGTCTGCGACGCGCGTTGGAGCGCCTGCGCGAGAGACTCGACGAACGCCACCAGGGCAGGCGTGAAGTCTGGGCCGGCGGCCTCGTCTCCCTGGCCGGCCGGTCCGGTTCGATGGCCGTGGCGAGTTCCACGGGGCTGACCCTGGGAAGTGGGCTGTTCATGAAGAAGATGATCGTCGGACTGATGCTCGTTCTCCTGGCCTGGCTCGGCTGGCGCGCCGTGCGCGGCGAGCCACAGCGAGTCGCGCGCTCGCGTCCCGCCTCGAGCGTCGCCGAACTGCCGGCTGCGCCAGATCCCAGGCCGCAAGCGGTACTAGCGGTGGCCGAGTCGGTCCGCGCGCCCCTCGCGAGTGTGCCATCCGCTCCACTCGAGCCCGCAGTTGCAGCGCGTGCGACGCTGACCGTGCACGCGAGCTGGGAGCGCGACGGGGGCGATGCCGCTGGCATCGGGCTCGTGCTCTGTGTGGTGGACGATTCCTTGCCCGAGCTGAATGCGCGTTTCGCCGAGACCGGCACGGACGGCCGCGCGCGCTTCGAGGCCGTCACTCCGGGGAACTACACGCTGCACACCGATCGGGAGGTCGAGTCCGCGCTCGAGCTGCATGCCGGCCAGACTCGCGAGCTCGCGCTCACGCTGCCCGACGGGCTCGACGTGGCCGGAGTCGTGATCGACGGCGCCGGTCAGCCCGTGGCGGGAGCCGAGGTGTGGCTCGAAGGGCAGGGGCAGGGCAGTCTCGGCGGGCGCATCGTGGCCCATACCGCCGTGGATGGCACGTTCCACCTGCGCGCGCTCGGACAGGAACAAGCGCTCGGCGCCTTCGCCCCGGGCTTCGCGCCGGCCTTCGTGGAACACGTGCGCGGCAAAACACCCGCGCCAGGAACGAACGAGGCGCACGTGACGCTGGTGCTGGATCGCGCGGGGCGCGAGCTGCACGGGATCGTGCTCGATCCCGAGGGCCGACCCGTGAGCGGGGCTCGCGTCGCGCTCGGGACGGTGGGCAACATTGTCGATGGCGCCGGTTGGCGGCCACGGGCGCGCTCGTTCACGACCGGGAGGGACGGGGGTTTTCGCGCCTGGGTCGAGGCCGGCCAACTGCGGGGCCTGGCGAGCGTCCTCGTGCATGTTCTCGCTCCGGGCTTCGCTCTTGCCAAGGTCGAGGAGAGCGAGCTCGGTGCTCCCGTGCACGAAATCCGCGTCCACCTCGAGCTGGGAGCGACGATCGAGGGCAGCGTGCAAACGCGCGGCGGCGAACCCGTCGGCGGGGCGCTGGTCGCGATCCGTTCGGCGGGGGCGATCCAGCGCGACTCGTCGCCGTTCGGACTCCCGAAGACCCGCACGCGCGCCGATGGCACCTACCTCATCGAGCACGTGCCCCCCGGCGCCGTCGAGCTCGTCGTGAGCCTCGAGTCGGATCCGCGCAGCGGCGTGGAGGAAGCGCGCACGCTTGCTGATGGATCGTACGAGCTCTGGAGCCTGACGCTGGGCGCGGCGCGCGTCATCACCGGTCGCGTCGTGGACGAAGAGGGCGCGGGCCTCACGGAGCAGAACGTGCTGGTCAGCGACGGTCGGCGGAACAGCGTCGTCACCACCGCTGCGAACGGAGCCTTCCTGTTCACGCCATCCGGGTCGAGCGAGGAGTGGAGCTTGACGTTGATGGGCGCGGGGGGCGCCCTCGATCACAGGGAGAAAGTTCGGCTCGGTACGGAGGTCGTGCTCGTTTCGCGCGTGCACCGGGCTGCGGTGGCAGGCGGCTTCACGGACCGCGCCGGCCTCGCGCCGGTGGGCGAGTCGATCCTTGCGAGCCTCCGGCCCGCGTCCGATGAAATGTTCGTCCAGGCCGAGCTCGACGCGCAAGGTGCCTTCGTCTTCGAGGGCCTCGCCCCCGGGACCTATCGCGTGAGGATCGAGAGCGGGGGTGTGACTCTGGCCGAGAGCCCGGCCTTCGAGCTGGCGTCGTCGATCAGCTCGAGCGTGCGGCGCGCGACGACGGCGGCGAGCGATCCACCGCCGAACGTGTTCGCGACATAGCTGAGGAGTCGGATGGTCTCGGAGCCCCGCTTCTGGTCCTCCG
>JANOGB010000775.1:0-4290 GCA_031413955.1 Planctomycetota bacterium
CCGGCACGCCCATGACCGGCTTCCTGAAGGGCAGCACCCGCGACGGCGTGCGCTCGGCCGGCGCGGCGGGCATCGCCGAATTCACCACGGCGCAGATCGCTGACGTGGTCGCCTGGCTGCGCATGCAAGAGCACGCCGAGCCCACGCTCGCACCGCGTCTGGCCGTGCTGGGCAGCGCCTCGCGCGGGCGCGAGCTCTACGAGGGCTCGGGCGGCTGCGCGAGCTGCCACGGCTTCGACGGCCAGGGCGGCGTCGGCCCCGCGCTCGGCAACCGCGAGTTCCTCGCCAACGCGCCCGAGGGTTTTCTCATCGGCACCATGGTGCTCGGCCGCCACGGCACCGAGATGCGCACCTTCGGCTCGGGCGGCATCGCCGAGCTCGCCACCGAGGAGTTCATGGACGTCGCCGCCTACGTGCGCACCCTGGCCGAGCGCAAACCCGAGGGCCGCGCCGGCTGGCGCCACTTCCAGTCCACCGCCGACCAGGTCGCCGTGGGCGCCGAGCTCTTCGCGCAGAACTGCGCCTCGTGCCACGGTCCCGACGGCAAGAGCGGCTACGCCCCTGCGCTCAACAACCAGGAGTTCCTGCACGCCGCCTCGGACGGCTTCCTGATCGCCACCATCGCGCGCGGCCGCAAGGGCACACCCATGCGCTCCTTCGGTCCCGGCGCGGCCAGCCTCGCCAACCTGGACCATGCCGAGCTCCGCGCCATCGTCGGATTCCTGCGCTCGTGGGAGGCGACGGAAGTGGAGCCGGAGAGCAGCCGCTCGCCGCTGCTTTCAGGCGCAATCGTGGAGCATTAGTTAGCTCTGGTCGGAGGTCAAGCTGCCGGGCCTGGCCCGACTCCCAGAGGGAAGACACGATGGGGCATCCATAGCCGACAACCACGAGATGGAGAAGAGGCTCGGGCTGAAGCCCGGGCTGGTGCGGGCGTGAGCTCCTCGGGCGCGCTCCCCGGCGGCGAGGTCGTCGTCTACCAGGCCCCGGACGGCGAGGTCCGGGTGGACGTGCGGCTGGAGCGGGAGACGGTCTGGCTGACCCAGCAGCAGATGGCCGATCTCTTCGGCCGAGAGCGCTCGGTCGTCACCAAGCACGTGCGTAACGTCTTCCAGCAGGGGGAGCTCGACGAGGACAGCAATGTGCACTTTTTGCACATTGCCGGTTCCGACAAGCCAGTCGGTTTCTACAGCCTCGACGTGATCATCTCGGTCGGCTACCGAGTCAAGTCGCTGCGCGGCACCCAGTTCCGGATCTGGGCCACCCGCACCCTGCGGGAGCACCTGGTGCGCGGCTACACGCTGAATGAGCGGCGCCTGGCCGAGCGTGGCTTGGTCGACATCGAGCAGGCTGTCGGGCTGCTGGCGCGGACGCTCACGACCCACGCGCTGGTCACCGACGAGGGGCGCGCCGTGCTCGCTGTCGTCCAGCAGTACACGCGGGCGTGGAGGCTACTGCTCGAGTACGACGAGGAGCGGCTGGCGGAGGTCCCGGTGCGGCCGGTCGCGCCGGGAGCGCCGCTCGCCCTCGACGAGGCTCGAGCCGCCGTCGCCGCGCTGCGCGACGAGCTCCTGAAGCGCGGGGAAGCCGGAACGCTCTTCGGCCAGGAGCGCGGCGGTGGCCTGGCGGGCCTGCTCGGCGCCATCGAGCAGACCTTCGGCGGTGAGCCGCTCTACCCGAGCGCTCAGACGCGGGCCGCGCACCTCCTCTACTTCGTGATCAAGGACCATCCCTTCGGCGACGGCAACAAGCGCATCGGCTCGCTCCTCTTTCTCGACTACCTGCGGCGGAACGGACTCCTGCTCCGCGCCGACGGCAGTCAGCGGCTCGCGGACAACGCGATGGTTGCGCTGGCGCTCCTGGTCGCGGAGAGCGAACCGAAGCAGAAGGATCTCATGATCCGCCTCGTCCTGAGCCTGCTCGGAGACGAGGTGTCGTGAAGAGCCACCTATCCTTTCGTCCCAGGCACCAAGGAGGAGATGCCATGCGAGCCAAGTCCAAGACCACCACCAAGGCCATCCCCAAGACTATCGACGAGTACCTCGCACCCTTGAGCAGCGAGAAGCGAGCCGCGCTCGAGAAGCTTCGCAGGGCCATACAGTCCGCCGCGCCCAAGGCGGAAGAGTGCATCAGCTACCAGATCCCGGCCTTTCGTCTGGGCGGAAGGATGCTCGTGGCCTTCGGCGCGGCTGCGAAGCACTGCGCCTTCTACCCCGGCGCCTTCCCCGTGGAAGCCCTCGAGGAGGAACTGAAGGCCTACAGCACCAGCAAGGGCACCATCCGCTTCCCGGCGCACAGTCCCTTGCCCGCCGCCCTGGTGCGGAAGCTGGTGAAGGCTCGGATCGCGGAGCATTCGGCTCGCTGACGGGCTACCGAATCGGCTGGGCTTTCGGCCGAGGAAAAATGGGTGCGAGGATGACACCGGCCTCTGTCGCGCGGAGTCCATGGGTTCGATGGAGACGAACCCCACCCCTGGGCGAGACGACCGTGTCGAGTCAACTTCGGGCACGACGGCCTGGCGTTCTCCGGGTGCCCCAGCCGAAGTCTGGGGGCCGGCACTGGTCGGAGCCTTTCACGCCGCCGCCCGCCTACGGCACCTGAGCCGTCGCACCGAGACGTGCTATCGCGGCTGGGTGCGGCGCTTCTTCACCGCCCAGCGCTGGCGCCATCCCTCCGAGCTCGGCCGAGCAGAGGTGGTGTCGTTCCTCTCCGACCTCGCCACGCGCGCTCGCGTGAGCGCCTCGACTCAGAACCAGGCTCTCGCCGCGCTGCTCTTCCTGTACCAAGCCGTGCTGGAGCAAGACCTCCCCTGGCTCGACGGCCTCGTGCGCGCCAAGCGTCCCCACCGCATTCCCGTCGTGTTGACCAGGCGCGAGGTCAAGGACCTGCTCGGTCACATGCAAGGCACGCCACGCCTCGTGGCGACGCTCCTCTACGGCGCCGGACTGCGCTTGCTCGAAGCCCTGCAGTTGCGCATCAAGGACGTGGATCTGGAGTCGCGTCTCTTGACCATCCGGGCCGGGAAGGGCGACCGCGACCGACCGTCGATCCTGCCCGATTCGCTACGCCAAGCGCTCGCCGGAGCGATCGAGGCCGCCCTCGCACAGCACGCGCGCGACCTCGAGCGCGGCGCTGGCTGGGTCGAACTGCCCGCAGCGCTCGACCGGAAGTACCCGAACGCCCCGCGCAGCCCGCCCTGGCAGTGGGTCTTCCCTGCGACCAGCACCTACCGGCACTCGGAGACGGGTCAGATCCGCCGTCACCACCTGCACGAGACGGTGATCCAGCGCGCCGTGCACGAGGCCGTTCTGCGCGCCGGGATCTTGAAGAAGGCGAGCTGCCACACCCTGCGTCACTCCTTCGCGACCCACCTCCTCGAAGACGGGACAGACATCCGCACGATCCAGGAGCTCCTCGGCCACAAGGACGTGTCCACGACGATGATCTACACCCATGTGCTGAACCGCGGGCCGTTCGGAGTCCGCAGCCCGGCAGACCGACTGGGTGGCTGAGCCCGGGGCTGCTGCAGGGCTGCTGCCCACGTCCGATGCTCCTCACCCCGGCCGCGCTACACTGACCGGCCCATGGAGCGAAGCATGCAGCCCAGCGCCGGCCCCAGCTCGTGCCAGGGCCACCTGCACGGTCACAAGCTGCGGCGCGATCCGCGCTACGCAGACCAGCCCAACGCGACTTCTCCTTGCTACACAGGTCAGTCGAATTGGCGTTAGAGCGCAAGTCCACGTCCACGTCCACGGCCATGCACATTCCCAAACATCCCTTCCCGATGGAGACGGTATTTCGGACCTGCTTTCTCGCCACCTTCGCGATGGAGTCGGACGTACTCGCCAGGTTGCTGCCTTCGCCCATCAAGCCAGATGTACACAACGGAGAAGCGTTTCTTTCTATCGTTATCTCCGACCTTCACGATATGAGGCCCACGTTTATCCCGAGGGGCCTTGGCTTTAACTTCTCCCAAATCGTCTATCGCGCCATCGTTAGGGTAAATGGCGAACGCGGCGTGCATTTTCTTCGTAGCGAAGCCGATAACCAGCTCATGTGCTTCGCTGGTAATTTGTTTTCCTTCTTTCACTTCAACTATGCGGGCATCTCGAACGCGCGCAAAAACGGCGCACATCATGTGTCCGTCGTCTCAAAGGGCGGCGTGGCGGACATTAATGCTGCCTATGACATAAGCAAGGCAACCTTTGAGCCCCCGGCTTCGTCGGTATTCAAATCCATGGAAGAAGCGAAACACTTCTGTGCGGAGCTCTATGTAGCCTTCTCAACACTGCC
>JANOGB010000776.1:0-24611 GCA_031413955.1 Planctomycetota bacterium
CCCCCCCCCCCCCCCCGGACTGGGGGCGGGGGGGGGGGGGGCGGGGGCCGGGGCGGGGGGGCGGGCGGGGGGCCGCGGCCCCCCCCGCGGCCGGATCCTCGGCCAGCTCGGTCTGCGGGGCGAGCGGCAACAAGCCTTGCCCCGAGCTGATCCACCCGACTACTTCCTTCAGGTCGCGGGCAGCGAAGGCGCTCGTGCCCGGCCAGAGGGCGGCCTCGCGCGCCGTGGCCTCGGCCGCCACGACGCGCGCCACGCCCGCCGCGGTCGCCGCGCGCGCCGCCGCGAGGCCGCCCGGCACGCTGTGCAGGCGGCCGTCGATCCCCAGCTCGCCCAGGAACAAGGTGCGCGCGAGCATCGCCTGCGTCAGGTGCCCGGCCGCCGCCGCAGCAGCGAGCGCCAGCGGGAGATCGAGCCCCTCGCCGCTCTTGCGCATGCCCGCCGGATGCAGGTTCACGAACAGGCGCCCCTGCGGGAGGTGCAGGCGGTTTTCCTCCAGCGCGGCCAGCAGCCGCCCCTTCGATTCGCGGACGACCGGATCGGGGAGCCCGCTGATCGTCACCTCGAGCCGCGTGCGCTCGTGGGGCTCGAAGCGCGCCTCGACCGTGACCAGCTCCGCCTCCGTACCGACGAGACACATGCCCAGGACTCGTACCGTGCGCATGGAGGCGAAGACCGGGGCAAGGGCTCGCCGGTTGCGCTAAACCGCCGGAAAGGCGCTCGCCGGGAGCGCCAGCTCCAGCCTGGCTCCGCTTCTTCCTTCCTCTTTCGTTCTTCTTCCTGGGAGAAGCAGGTGCAGGGAAGAAGACCGGAACCGGAGCCAGGCTGGAGCCTGGCGCGCCCGGCTGCGCAAGGCGGTGCTTGCACGCGTGCTCCCGCCGCGCGATCCTTCCGGGCAGTTGGAGACCTACTACGATCCCGCCGACCTCGCCAAGTTCGGCCACATCGCCGAGCACGCGCCCGCGCTCGGGAAGAAGTTCTTCGACTGGTACGGGGCGGTCTTCGCGGAGGGTGCGCTCACGGCGCGCGAGAAGAGTCTGATCGCGCTGGGCGTGGCCTTCGCCGTGCAGTGCCCCTACTGCATCGACGCTTACACGCAGGGCAGCCTGGAGAAGGGCTGCGATCCGGCGCAGCTCACCGAGGTCGCGCACGTGGCCGCGGCCATCAAGGGTGGCGCCGCGCTCGTGCATGGGGTGCAGATGCGCAACGTGGCCGACAAGCTGGGGATGTAGCTTGACGCCCGAGACGCTCGCGCAAGCCGCCGGCCGCCTGAAGATCCTGCCGACACTCGCGCGCCGCCGGGTGCCGCTGGCGGACACGGGCGTGCAGCGCGCGACGCTCGCGGCGGTGCCCGTCCGGGACGCGCTCGGCGGCGACTTCGACCGGCACCTCGAGCAGGCCGGCCTGCACCCGCTGCGCGCGACCGGGATCGAGGTCTTCCAGCTCAACCTCGGGCGCGTGTGCAACCAGACCTGCGCCCACTGCCACGTCGACGCCGGGCCGGACCGCGTCGAGGACATGGACCAGGCGACGGCGGAAGCCTGCATGCGCGTGCTGGCCGCGAGCGACATCCCGACCGTCGATATCACCGGTGGCGCGCCCGAGATGTCGCGCGTGTTCCGCTATCTGGTGGAAGAATCGCGGCGGCTCGGGCGCAAGGTGCTGGACCGCTGCAACCTCACGATCCTGCTCGCCAAGCGTTACGAGGACCTGCCGAGCTTCCTCGCCCGCCACGAGGTCGAGGTCGTGTGCTCGCTGCCGCACTACCGCCAGTTCAACACCGACCGCCAGCGTGGCGAGGGCGTGTTCGAGAGCTCGATCGAGGGGCTGCGGCGCCTCAACGCCGTCGGCTACGGCCGCGACCCGCGCCTGCGCCTCGTGCTCGTGACGAACCCCGTGGGCGCCTTCCTGCCCGCGCCACAGGCTCCGCTCGAGGTCGAGTGGAAGCGCGAGATGAAGCGCCTGTGGGAGATCGACTTCGACGCGCTCTACACGATCACGAACATGCCCATCAGCCGCTATCTCGAGTGGCTGATCGAGTCGCACAACCTCGAGTCCTACCTCCAGCGCCTGGTCACGGCCTTCAACCCGGCTGCGGCAAGTGGCGTCATGTGCCGGAACACGCTCTCCGTCGCGTGGGACGGGGCGCTGCACGACTGCGACTTCAACCAGATGCTCGGCCTGCCGACGGGCTCCGGCGCCCCGACCCACATCCGCGACTTCGACCTCGCTCAGCTCGCCACGCGCCGCATCGTCACCGGCCGCCACTGCTTCGGCTGCACCGCCGGCGCGGGCAGCTCCTGCGGCGGGAGCGTGCTGGAGTAGCGCGCTCAGTAGCCCAGGGCCTGTAGCAGCCCTTCGTCCATGTGCTCGGCGACGCTGGCAGGGAGGGATTCTTCGGCAGAGGTGCGCTGCTCCTCCAGAGCGAGCTTCAGCTGCTGGACGACCTCGGGATGCTCGGCCGAGAGCTCCTGACGTTCCAGGGGATCCCGGGCGAGGTCGAAGAGCAGCGTCTGGTTCGAGAGCCCCTCGTAGTTGCCCTCGACCCAGATCAGCTTCCAGGGGAGGGAGACGATCGACGAGCCGACGAAGCGCTCCGGCCAGCGCGTTTCGAACGGAGGAAATCCGCGGGCGGGCGGGGGTTGTTCTGCCCCGGACAACAGGGAGAGGAGTGAGCGCCCGTCCCCTGCGCCTGGCGCTTGGATGCCGGCGACATCCAGGATGGTCGGGAACAGGTCCACCAGCGAGGTCCACTCCTCGACGACGCGTGCCGTTCGCTGGTGCGGCAGTTTCACCAGCAGGGGCACGTGCAGGACTTCGCGGTGCAGCGTGAAGCCGTGGCCGAAGCCGAGGTGGTCGTAGAGCTCCTCGCCGTGGTCAGCGGTGAGGATGACCAGAGCGTCGTCGTAGACGCCGCGCTGCTCGAGGAGTTCCAGGAGCTTCCCGAGTTCGTCCATCGTGTAGCGAATGGCGACGTCGTACTGGTCCCGATGGCTCGCGAGATAGCTCTCGTCCACCTCGGCGCGCCGCTCGGGCTCGCCGTCCTTCATGATCCGGTCCATCAACCCCTTGCTGTAGCGGAAGGTGGCGTCCGGCGGCTGCCCGAGCAGGTCGGATGCCCTGGCCTCCGGGACCCGATAGGGGCCGTGAACGTTCATGGGTTGCAGATAGAGGAAGAGGCGTTGCTGCGGCTCGAGCGGCAACCAATCCGAGGCCGTCGCGAGCATCTCGGCGATGTCCGGATACTCCTTCGATTCCCCCTGGTAGTCGCGGAAGCGAAGGAAGCCCTGGTCGAACTGCGTGGCGCGGGTGACGTTGTGGTTGAAGGAGATGCCGGCCGTGTCCCAGCCCTGCGCGCGCAGGACTTCCGCGAGCGTGAGCGCCTCCAGGCTCAGCGCGGCGCCGCGAAAATCCGCCCCGTGCCGCGGCGGCAGGAGGCCCGTGAGGATGCTGGCCGTGCTGGGAGTCGTCCAGGACGCCGGGGCATAGCAGTTCGTGAAGCGCGTGGCCTGCGCGGTGAACTCGTCCAGGGCTCGACTGGTGTCGCGTTCATAGCCGTATTGCGAGAGATGGTCCGCGCGGAGCGTGTCCACCACGATGAGGACGACGTGGGGCCGGGGTGCCGTGCCGCCACAGGAAGAGGCGAGGCTCGCGGCCAGCCAGGCGAGCAGTCGCAGGGACGCGGCAGCGAGCCCTGGCCAGCGGACGGGAGCCTGCTGAGCCTGGGGGTTCCTCTCGTGCCGCCGTTCCATCACCAGGTTTCCTGAGTGCTTCGGCCCAGGCGCTTCCAGACTATCCGAGTTCCCTGGAGTCGGGTGGGTCACAGGCCGCGCCGACCCTGTCCCCAGGAATCCCGGCGCCGCCTCCGAAGGGGCGGTAGCATGGCCGGCGGCAGAGCAGGCGCTCTGTCGAGGCGTTCGTCACGGTGGAGCTTGTCATGAAGCACATTCGAGACTGGGTCCGTCCGTCCCCGTGGTTCCTCGGAATCCCGGTCTCGCTCGCGCTGCTGGTCGCAACGCCAGCCGCGCAGGTCGGGACGGTGCAGGCAGAACAGAAGATCAGCAACACGGCCGGGGGCTTCGGTGGGCACGTCGATCTCGATGACTTCTTCGGCCGTTCCGTCGCGTCGCTCGGCGACCTGAACGGGGACGGGACGAGTGACCTCGCGGTCGGCGTCTTCGGAGATGACGACGCGGGCAACGAGGTGGGTGCGGTCTGGATCCTCTTCCTGAACTCGGACGGAACGGTCGCGTCCGAGCGGAAGCTCACCGAGTCGCAAGGCGGCTTCGGAGGCGCGCTCGATCCATTCGACGCCTTCGGCTACTCCGTCGCCGCGCTCGGCGACTTCGACGGCGACGGAACGGGCGATCTGGTCGTCTCTGCCATCTTCGACGACGACAGCGGCTTCAATCACGGCGCGTTGTGGATCCTCTTCCTGAACCCGGACGGGACCGTCGCGTCCGAGCAGAAGATCAGCGAGACACAGGGCGGCTTCGGGGGCACCCTCGGCAACAACGATTTCTTCGGCAACTCCATGGCCGTGCTCGGCGATGTCGACGGGAACGGGATCACCGACCTGGCCGTCGGCACATCGGGGGATGACGACGGTGGGGGGGCCCAGGGCGCGGTCTGGATCCTCTTGCTGAACCCGGACGGGACGGTCGCGTCCGAGCAGAAGATCAGCGACACACAGGGCGGCCTCGGGGGCGTGCTCGATTCGGGCGATCTCTTCGGCGAGTCCGTCGCCGCGCTCGGCGACATGGACGGCGACGGGCTTGTCGAACTCGCCGTCGGCGCAGTGTTGGACGACGACGGGGGCGCGGATCAGGGCGCGGTGTGGATCCTCTCCCTGAACTCGGACGGCACGGTCGCGTCCGTGCAGAAGATCAGCGAAACGCAAGGAGGCTTCGGGAGCGGCCTCGACCCGCAAGACCATCTCGGTGTTTCTCTCGCCGCGCTCGGCGACTTCAACCTCGACGGGCTCGGCGACCTGGTAGTCGGCGCCTCCTGGGATGACGACGGCGGCCTCGATCACGGCGCGCTGTGGATCCTCTTCCTGAACTCCGATGGCACGGTTGCTTCCAAGCAGAAGATCAGCGAGACCCAGGGCGGTTTCGGCGGCAGTCTCGCCGCCTTCGACTACTTCGGCTCCTCCGTCTCCGCGCTCGGCGACCTCGATGGCGACGGCGCCCTCGACCTCGCCGTCGGCGCCTACGGGGACGACGGGGGCGGCGAGGAGGGCGCGGTTTGGATCCTCTTCCTCGAGGGCCCGCCGTGCTTCACGCTCGACTTCGAGACCCAGGACGACTTCGTCACGCCGCTCGGGAACGGGCAGGCGCTCTCGACGCCGCCCGAGTTCGGCAACCTGGTGCGGATCTCGAGCGCGGGTGCCAATGCCGGTCCGGCGATCTTCGACTCCACGCCGGGCGGTCCGAACGACCCGGCGCTCAACGCCGACATGCTCATCTGCCAGGGCAACGTGCTGCTCTTGCAGGACGACTGGTATGGCTTTGCGCAGACTGTTCCGGGCTTCTTCGATGTCGTCACGGACGACCCACACGGCGGCGACCTGATCTTCGACTTCACGTCGCCGGTGGGTCCGCGCAACCTGCTGCTCGCCGACATCAACCCGCCGCCCAACCAGGGCGCGAGCGTGACCCTGTTCGACGGTGAGGGGCGCACGCGCATCTACGCCGTCGAGCCCGGCTGGACCGGCACGTACGGCGACGCGGGTCCGCACCTGCTCGACCTGACCACCCTCGCTTCCCAGCCTGGGAACGGAACGCCGAGTTTCGCAACGACCTCCGAGATGCCCGGATTCGAACCGGGCCGCGTGGTCCGGATCGTCGTCCACCTGACGGGCTCCGGCGCGATCGACGACCTGAGCTTTTGCATTCCGGATCCGGAGCTCGCCTCCGTGACGCTGCGCAACGGGTCGGGCCTGAACCCCACGATCCTCCACTCGGATTCGAGACCTGTGCTCGGGCAGACCTGGAGCGCCACCCTCGATTGCTCGGGCATGGAGAGCGGCATGGCCGTGCTGGACCTGCGCGGGCTCGCGACTTCCGGGACGGTCACGCCCTTCGGGGAAGTGCTGGTGGACGGAGCCCTCCTGCATCGCACGAGCCGACTGTGCTCGCGTTCGCCGAGCCGCCTCGCCTGGCACGTTCCCTACGATCTGAGTCTGCTGGGTCTCGAGGTCCACGTGCAGGGCCTGTGCCGGGCACAGTCGGCGGTCAGCCGGAAGTCGCGCGCGGCCCGGATCGTGCTCTCGAACGCCCTCGACCTCGTGCTCGGATTCTGAGCTTCCGGGGAAGGAACGACCTTGCGTTCGGTGGGAGCGTGAACCCTCGCGACCGGCGGACCTCCGCCTGGACGGTCGTGGCGCTCCTCGGCCCGCTTGCCGCGTGCCGCGCGTCCGCGGCACTTCCCCGTGAGCGGTTTCCGGCCGGCCACGAGATCGTCGTGGGCGGCGAGCGCGTGCCGGTCGATGCGCCCGTCGTGCTGTGGACGATGGATCCGTTCTACGACGCCCATGCCGAGCGCCCGCGCTTCGCACAGGAGGGCTTGGTCGGGAAGCGCTACCAGCCCGGGCGGGCCGCGCGCTCGACCGAGCTCGCCGCGGCGGTGGAACGGGACGGCTGGACGCCGGCGAACCTGCGCGAGCAGATCGACCTCTTCGTGCTCCACTACGATGCCTGCGGCACGAGCCGGGCGTGCTTCCGCGTGCTGCAGGACGAGCGCCAGCTCTCGGTGCACTTCCTGCTCGACCTCGACGGGACGATCTACCAGACGCTCGACCTCCGCGAGCAGGCCTGGCATGCGCGCGCGGCGAACCCGCGCTCGATCGGGATCGAGATCGCGCACGTGGGCGCGTTCCCGCCGGAGGAGCGCGACAAGCTGGCGCGCTGGTACGAGTGGACCGAGGAGGGCGTGCGCCTGCTGCTGCCGCCGGCCGTCGGCGATGGCGGCCTGCGCACGAGCTTCGGCGGACGACCCGCACGCCAGGGGTTCGTCCGTGGACCGATCCACGGCGCCACCTTCGTGCAGCCCGACTTCACGAGCGAGCAGTACCGCTCGCTCGCGGCCCTCGCCGCCGCCCTCGCGCGCGTCTTCCCGCACATCGCCCTCGCGGCTCCGCGCCACGCCGACGGCACCGTTCGCACGGACGCTCTGAGCGACGAGGAGGAAGCCGCCTTCCACGGCATCCTCGGGCATTACCACCTGCAGGCCGACAAGCGCGACCCCGGCCCGGCCTTCGACTGGGAGCGGTTCTTGGCCGAGGCGCGAGCGCAGGCGCTGCAGCCATAGGACAGGAGTAGACTCGCGCTCGTGGTCCGGCTCGGGTTCGTGGCGGCGTGCGGCGTGCTCCTCGTGGCGGCGCTGTTGCTGTTGCGACGCGAGCGCGGAGACGAGGGCGGAGCGGGAGCCCTTGCCACGTCTCGCGTCGAAATCGCGGAAGCCGCGTCTCCACCCGCGAGCGCGGAGTTCGTCGCGCCCGAACCGACTTCTTGGCCGGCCGCGCTGCCGACCTCCGAGCGGGTGGCGTCGGCCGACGCCCCGCTGCGTGGGACGCTGCGCGGGCGCCTGGTCGAGGCCGGGAGCGGCGCGCCGCTGCACGCGGAGCGCGTCATCTTGCTCGCCTCGCCCCGCAACGCGGTGGCCGAGACGCTGCGCACGCGGCCGGACGGCAGCTTCGCGAGTGTGCGCCGGTTTCCCCGCGGTCTCGTGCGCGCCTGGGTCAGCGAGCCCGAGACGCGCGCCCTGCTCGTGCGCTACGAAGCCGAGTTCGAGCCGAATAGCCCGGGAGAATGGCTCGTTCCCGTCCCGCCCAGTCCGGCATCCGCCATGCCGCTCGAGCTCGCCGAGGGCCAGGTCGCCTTGCACGGGATGGTTGTGGATCTCGCCGGCCGCCCGGTCGCAGGCGCGCAGGTGAAGCTGTTTCCGCTCGCCTCGCCAGGTCAGGTGAGCTGCGACTCGTCCACCGATGCGGCGGGTGAGTTCCGCCTGCAGGACCTCGCGCGCGGACCCCAGCGCCTGCTGGTGCAGGGACGCTTCGCGTCGAGTGCGCCGCACGATGTCGTTCTCGTGGAGGGTCGGAACGAAGCCGGTCGGATCCTGCTGCCCGCCGCGGCCAGTGTGGGCGCGCTGCGCGGAAGTCTGGTGGCCGAGGAAGGGGGCGCACATCCCATAGCCGTGCTCCTGCTGCGCGAGCTCGCGAGCGGCAAGGAACTCGCCGTGACGGCAGACTGGAGCCTCTTCTCGGGCGAAAACGACGGGGTCGCGAGCTTCGCGATCGAGACCGTGCCGGATGGCGACTACGAGCTCGCGGTCGTGGCGGTCGACGGGCGCGTGTACGAGCCGGCGCTCCTGCGCGTGTCGCCCCCCGCAGACGGGCTCGAGTTCCGCGCGCGCGCCGTACCGCCGCGCTTCTTCGCCTTGCGGGTGCACGACGCATCCACGGGCGCAGAGCTCGAGGACTTCACCACGCTGGCGCGCATCCGCGGCCAGTGGTGCGGCGCGGATATCGAGGGGCTGCCAGGCGGTTTCGATCGCTGGGTGGTCTGCCGGGAAGGGTATCGCCCCGCGCGCGGCGACTTCGCGCGGGCCGTGCGGGTTCTCGACCCGGACGCGGACGAGGAGGGGTGGGAGCTCTACGAGGTCGAGGTCGCGCTCGAGCGCGGCCATGGCCTGGCGCTCTTGTGCAAGGACATCGAGAGTGATCGCCTGCTCGCACCCGAGTTCGACGAGCTCTTCGGCCCCGGGGTGGAGGGCGTGACCGTGCTGGCCGACGGCAAGGCGGTGGCGCACAGCGACTCCGATGGCCTGGCCCTCCTCGACCTCCCTCGGGCTCCCGACCGGCTCGAGTTCGCACGGCCGGGCTGGCGCGTGGTCGGCGAGAACAGGGTGGAAGGCGTGCACTTCGTGCACCTGGCCCGCGAGTGAGCCTGGCCTGCGAGTGATACGGCCGAGCCCCCCGAGACCTGGCGGTCGGGGGGCGGGGGCGGGTGGAGGGGCTCGAGCGCGCTTCCTGAAGATTCTCGTACGAGGCGCGAGCGCCGTGCTCCAGGCCCGCGGAGGCCTCACATGTCGACTCGCGCCGCTTCACGCAGCGTTCCCTGGTACCTACCCTGGCTCTTCCTCACATCCCTTGCGCTGGGAGGAGCCGGATTCGTCTGGTCGGCGCAGGGGCGAGCTCCGCGCGCTCCGGTCGCGGGTCCGCCCGCGGGATCCGGTGCGCGGCCCGCCCAGGCCATGGTCGAGCTCGTGGCCATTCCGCCCGACGACTTGCGGCCCGGGGCGAGCCCGCCCACCGAGCGGAGCGCGGCGCGCGAGCGTCCGCCCGCTCGACCGCTCTCCGGGGTCCTGCGCTCGCCCGCCGGCGCGACCTTTGCGGGCGCGACGCTGACCTGGACGGCGCTCTGGCCGGAGTTCGAAGACCGCGAGTACCTGCGCGAGATCGATCCGGAGCGCCTGCGTGCCGCGACGGTCACGACCACGAGCGACGCGGGCGGGCACTTCTCCTTCGAGGCGGCGCCGGCGGAGCTCGACGGGGGTCCCTCGGTCGTCTGGGTCACCCATCCCGGGCACGAGGCGGGACGCGTCTTGCTCGCGGCCCAGAACGAGCGCGAGCACTGGAGCGGCGCGCTGGAGCTCGCCGAGCGAGCCAGCCTGCGCGTGCGCGTCACGCGCGCCGGCGAGCCCGTCGCGGGTGCCCTCGTGCGCCACCAGCTCAACTTCTGGGGCAGCGATCCGCCGGCCGCCGAGCGCCGCTTGCGGCGCGCGTTCCTGCGCGAGCACGAGAGCCGTGCGGACGGGACGCTCGAGCTCTGTCCGGGCGCGGGCCACAACGCCCTCCAGGCCTTCCGGGACGACGAGTGCTCGCTGCTCTTCAGCGCCGAGCCGAAGTCCGAGCTCGAGCTCGAGCTCCTGCCCACGATCGAGGTGCACGGGCTGGTGAGCCTCACCGGCCCGGCCACCGAGCTGGCCGGCGTGCGCTACCGCGTGGCCTACTTCAGCGCGGCGGATTCTTCCGATCTGGTCGAGGCCCAGGGCACGCGGGCGGTGCGCGCCGACGGGACGTTCGGCCCCGATCGCTGGCCGCGCGCCGCGCGTGAACGGACGCTGGTCTCGGTCTTTGGCGGCGAGGTCGTGAGCGTCGGCGCCGAGCGTGCCACGCCGGAGCCCGGCCAGGATCTGTTCGTCGAGCTCACCACGTACCGCGGGCACACGCTCGACGCCTTCGTGCGCGGCCCGGACGCGGCGCCGCTCGACGAGGCCTTCGTGCACGCCTTCCGGCCGGCGGGGGACGTCTGGACGTTCACGGCCCAGAGCACGACCGATGCCAGGGGCCACGCCACGCTGCGCGGCCTGCCGGCGGAGGCGCTGTGGCTGCAGTTCGGGAAGAGCGGCTACACGACCCAGGACGTCAGCGACCACCGCGCGGCCCTGCCGCGCCGCGCAGAAGGGCCGCTGGCGATCGTGCTCTCGCCGGCGGGCGGGATCGCGGGGCGCGTGACGAGCGCGGGTGCGCCCGTGCCGCGCTTCAGCTTGTTCGGCTGGACGAGCGACCGCACTTTCGAGGTCTACCTCGATCTCGAGGACGAAGAGGGCCGCTTCCGGATCGAGAACGCGCCGCGCGGGGCGGGCGTGCACCTCTTCGCCTACAGCGCCGAGCTGCCGCAGTCGGAGACCGTGGTCGTCGTCCCCGGCGCCAGCGACGCACAGGTCGAGCTCGAGCTGCCGCAGCCGCGGCGCGCGCGCGGACGGGTGGTCGACTCGCTCACCGGCGCGCCGATCGCATCCGCCACGCTCACGCACGCGACCTCGGGGCTCACGGGTCTGGCCACGCCGCGCGGCGAGACCCTGCGCGTCGAGACCGACGGACGCTTCGAGCTGGATGGCTTCTTCCCCGGGCGCGGCGGCTTCTCGGTGCGGGCGCAGGGCTACGAACCGTTGCACTACTCGACGCGCGTGGACGAGGCCGAGGTCATCGAGGTGGGGCTCGTGCCCATGAATCCGCTGTGCACGCTCGAGGTCTACGTGCGCGAGGAGGGCGTCACGGATTACTCCGGCCATCACGCCTGGAACGCCTGCAACGACGACCGTACGCCTGTCCCGTTGCGCGCGGACGGGACGCTCGAGCTCGCCTCCAACACGGGCAAGTACCTGGTGCACGTCTCGCGTCCGGACGGGAGCGTGGCGGTCGAAGGCGGTGTGGCGACGCCGGGTTCGGTCGCAGTGGTCGAGTTCGACCTGACGAGCGGGATCGAGCTCACCGTGCTCGTGCGCGAGCCACCGCCCCAGGTCGAAGATGCCCGGCTGACGGCCTGGTGGAGGGTGGGCGATGCCGAGCGGCGGGCCGAGGCCGGCTGGTCGGTTGCGCTCGAGGCCTTCGTGCTGCGCGGGCTCGGCGCGGGCGACGCGGTGCTGCGTCTCGTGGATGCAGGCGGGGCGTCCCTCGGCCAGCGCGCGCTGCGGCTCGCGGAGAAGGGGCACCAGTCGGTGACCCTGGAGCTCGGCGGCGCGCGGCGCCGCCTGCGCCTGGTCGACGCCCGCGGCGAGCCGTGGGCGTCGTGCTCCGTGCACGCGAGCCTCGACGACAGGAGCGGCTGGTACGCGACCGCGAGCACGGATGCAGTCGGCGAGTTCGAACTCGGCCCGTTCGAGGAGCGGCGCGTCGTGCTCTCGACCCGCCTCGGCAACGAGGGGCTGGCCTACGGCGAAACAGTCGAGCTCGATCCCGATCCCGCACGCACCACGGTCGTCACGCTCGAGCCGGGCGGACGCTCCCTGTTGCGCCTGCTCGAGCTGGGCGCCCCGCGCGCCGGCGTGCACGTCGCCTATCGCCACGCCGCCTCACCCCACGCGGTCGAGTTCACCTATGCCTCGGACGAGAGCGGGCTCATCAAGGGCCCGTTCTGCGCGCCCGGCGACTACGAGCTGCGCGTCAACCACCGCGACTACTGGCCGGCCCGCCCCAGCCTGCGCATCGACGGCTCGAGCGCGCCGGTCGAGGTGGAGCTCTACGGTCTGGGTGTGCTCGCGCTCACGGCCAGCGAGCCCGGCGGCCGCCCGATCGCCGGCGCACGCCTCGAGCTCACGCACCGCGAGCTGGGCCAGGGCCTGACGGACTGGATCGCGGCGGGGCTCGTCGCGCGGCCGAGCGGCGGCCTCACGAGCGACGCGGACGGCCAGCTGATCCTCACCGGCGTCCCGCGCGGCACTTACTTGTGGAAGTGGACCGCGCCGGGCGGCGAGAGCGCAGCCGGCGAGGTCGTTCTCGCGCCCCGCGGCCGGGCGGAGGTGGCGGCGAAGATCGCGGTCGAGCAGTGACGTTGCGCTTCGATGCCGGTCAATCCCCGTAGCCCAGCGCGCGCAGTCCCCGCGCCAGCTCCTCGATCTCCTGCGGGGTGTACACCGCTCCCGTTCGCGGCGGAGCCACGCTCATGAATCTCGCTTCCGGCACGCGCGTGAGCGCGCGGCCGCTGGCGAGCAGCGCGGGCGGCACCTCGCCGCGCATCTCCAGCGGCACCGGCTGGCCGAGCAGGTGCAGTGCGAGCGGAGCGATGTCGAGCAAGCGCAGGGGACGTTCGAGCGTGGTGTGCGCGATACCCGGACCGGCCGCCACGAAGATCCCGAAGAGATCGTGGTCGGCCACGTCGGGCTCGTACTCGCCCGCGAGTTCGCTGCCGCACTCGGCGAAGACCTGCACGTGCGGCAGCGTGGCGAAGAGCACGTCGGGCAGGGCCGAGCGCTCGGGGCCGGGCAGGAGCTCCTCCGCGCGCCACACGCTCTTCACCAGCGGGTGGGCGAAGAGCATGGCCTCGATGCGCACGAGCAAGCCCTCCGCTTCCTCGCCCGAGACCGAGCCCTCCGGCTCGCGTCCGCGCAGGTTCAGCCGCAGGCTGCCGAAGTTGCCCTCAGAGGCCCAGGCGTAGGCCGAGGTGCGCGCGAGGTCGAGCTCGGCCAGGCGCTGCGCGGCCTCGGCCGCGAACTGGCGCGCGAAGGGCCCGCCCGGCAGCGCCTCCGCGCTTGCAGCGGCGCGGCGCACCGCGAAGCCCTGCGCGAGCAGCCACGCATGCAGGTTGAAGCCGTGGGTGTAGCTGGTGAAGCCATGGTCCGAGAGCACGATCACGTTGGCCTCCGGCCCGGCGAGCTCGAGCAGGCGCCCGAGCAGCGCGTCGAGGCGCACGTAGATCGGCGCGACGTGCGCGGCGAAGTCGAGCCCCAAGGAGAAGTGCGACAGCACGTCGAGCTCCTTGAACACGATCCAGGCGAGGCGCCAGTCTGGGCGCGCGAGCAGCTCGCCCAGGATCTCCTCGCGCAGATCGAGCTGCGCGCGCGCTTCCTCCCAGGTCGGCTCGCGCTCCTCCAGCCACGGATCGAGGTCCGGGAGGTAGCCGCGCGCGCGCAGCGAGCGCGCAAGCTCGCTCGGCCAGGTGTACTCGGCCTCGCGCGGCGCCAGCATGCCGCACACCATCGTCCCGAGGATCGGCTCGGGCGGGTAGGTGAGCGGCACGCCGAAGACCAGCGACGGGATCCCGCGCGCGGTGAGCAGGCGCCACAGCGGCGCGGCACGGTTCGAGCGCGAGCTCGCCAGCGTGAGCTCGTAGCTCCCGCGCACCGGCTCGTGGAAGGCGAACACGCCGTGCTCGCCCGGGCCCTTGCCGGTCGTGGCCGTGGTCCAGGCCGCCGAGGAGATCGGCACGATCGTGGACTCGAGCTGGCTCTGCGTTCCGCGTGCGATCAGGCTTGCGAGGTGCGGGAGTTTTCCGGCCGCGAGCAGCGGGTCGATGGCGCGAAAACTCGCTCCGTCCCAGCCGACGACCAGCAAGCGCGCCGGCGGGCGCGCAGCCGGCCCGGAACTGGCGGCGGGTGGTGGCGCGGCCTCCCCGCAGGCGGCGAGCAGCGGGAAAAGGACGGCGAGGAGCGCGTTCCGGCCCATGGGCGCGGGCGCACCATACCAGGATCCCCACGCGCACCCGCAGCGGACAGCCGCGGCGCATTCCGATGGACGCTCAAGATCCCGGTGGCGCGGGGACGAAGCCCATGGCTCGGATTGCTGGCCCAGGCTGTGATGCAGATGACTTTCGAGACCTTGTCCGCGAGCGTCGATTGGCTGCTCTACACCGAGATCGGGCAGGCGTGCAGCATGGTGCTCATGCTCTTCTATCTCCTGGCCTGGTGGCGGATCCTCTCGCGCGCGGGCTTTCCGGGTCCGCTGGCGGTCCTGATGCTCTTCCCGCCGCTGGCGGTGGCGATCTGGACCTTCTTCGCCTTCGCGCCCTGGCCCGCGCGGCGCGAGCTGACCGCGCTGCGCAAGGTGCAGCGCGTGGTGCACGATGCCGATCGACGCCGCCTGGTCGCTTGACCGTCCGAGCCCAGGGGAGGCAGGGGAACAGGGGGGAACAGGGGGAAACAGAGACGTGACGAGGCCGAGGGACAACCAGGGGAAAAGGGGAAGAGAATGCCGTACTTCGTGATCCTGCCGATCTTCGCCGTGGCCGTGTGCGCGGAAGGCATCGGCCTGTTGCTGTGCGCGGCGATCCCCGCCTTGCGCCGCGGCCTGCCCTACGGCTGGCGCATGCTGGTCGGATCCTTGCTCGGATTCCTGACGGCCAACCTGGCCTCGCTCCTGGTGGGAGTCGTGCCCGTCCTGTGCGCGGGGGCGATGGGCATCGGCAAGGACGATCCGGGAGCACGGGTCGTGGTGGGCTTCACGCTGCTCGGCCTCTTCTTCGGCCCACTGATCGTCTCGCCGCTCGGGTTCCTGGGCGGAGCCTGGGTCGGACTGCGACGCGCCCGGCGCGTGCAGCACGTCACGGCCTGACGAACGAACGAACTCGCGTCCGTCACGGACTCGTGCGGCAGAAGCACGACGCGCGGATGGCCACGTCCGCGCGCTGCCAGCACTCGCGGAAGGCGGCTAGCGCCGCGTCGGCCTCGTCCGTGCGCCCGCTCCGGCGCAGGCATTCCTCGAGCCCGTGCAGGGCCCAGCCGTTGCCCGGGTGCAGCTCGAGGTCGCGGCGGTAGACGGCCTCGGCCTCGGCGAGTTGCCCCTGCTCGAGCAAGAGCGCGCCGAGCGCGTGCGCCGCGGGCTGGAACCAGCCCCAGGGCTCGTCGTACTTCAGGGCCTCGTCCTGGACGACGGCCTCGCGCAGGTGCGCGAAGGCGGCGTCGTGGTGGCCGCGGCGGTACTCGAGCACGCCGGAGAGCATCGCGCGCGCGATGTCGAGCACGGTGCGCGTCGGGTTGTTGCCGATCGTGTAGTTCTCCGGCACGGCGGCGTACGCCGTCTCGAGCGCGGCCTGCTCGGCCGCGGCCTCGTCCAGGCGACCGAGGGCCGAGAATGCGAGGCCGCGTGCGTAGTGCCAGAACGCACGCGTGCCCGGAAAGGCCGCCCCGGGCTCGGGCTCCGCCAGGACTTCTTGCCACTTGCCGAAGCGCACCAGCACGTGCAGCGGCGTCGGCAGGAAGCCCTCGATGAACTCCGGCATGGCCGTGACGATCTCCGCGGGCAGCTCCTGCACCAGCTCGCGCGCGTTCCGGAGCGCCAGCTCGTAGCGCCCGTCGAACTGCGCCGCGTACACGAGGAAGTGGTAGTTGTGCGCGCGGTACAGGGCGTAGAAGCCGCCGCGCCCGGAGCGCTCGACTCGCTCACGCGCGGCCTCGATTGCGGCCTGGTTGGCGCGCACGGCCGCTTCGTAGTGTCCGAGGCGCACGTCGATGTGCGCCGGCATGTGCACGAGGTGCGCGGCCCCGGGCACCAGGCTGCGCAGCCGGTCGGCGCTCGCGACCGCCTTCTCGGGCGTGGGTGACATCTCCCAGGCGTGGATCGCGAGGTGGTTCGCGCCCACGTGCCGCGCGTCGAGCGCGAGCACGCGCTCCAGGACCGCGAGGATCTCGGGCGTCTCCGGCTGGGGCTTTCCGTCCTTCGTCCACAGATCCCAGGGGCGGAGGTCCATCAACGCTTCCGCGCACAGCGCCCCGGCCTCGGCGTTCTGCGGATAGGTCTCCCACACTCCGCGCATCGCCGCGGCATAAGCCTCGTCGAGCGGACGGCGGTCGGCGGGCGGCGGCCACGCATAGCGCGTCGCGAGCGCGTCGATGAGCGCGCGCTCGAAGGGCGTCGTGCTCTTGGCCAAGGTGAGCGCTTGGGCGAGCGCCTCGTGGCCAGGCGATCCCGCTCCGCGTCCATCATCGGCAGATTGATGTGCGGCCCGGCCGCGAGCGCGAGGCCCCAGTAGGCCATGGCGCAACCGGGATCGAGCTCGCTCGCACCGACGAACGAGCGTCGCGCCTCCTCGTGGTCGAAGCCCCAGTAGAGCGTCAGCCCTTGGTCGAAGTAGGCCTGTGCCTCGGCCGAGCTCGCACTCACTGTGAGGTGCTGGCCGCCGAGTTCGCGGAGCAGCGGGAAAGAGGCGGAAGATCCCGGAGCGGCACAACCGGCGAGAGCGACGGTCGCCGCGAGAACGATGTCGATGCGATGCATGTGTGACCCTTCCGGGCGAGCGCCCCAAGCCGGGACAGGGGCCGAGATTCTGCCCTTCATGGTAGGGCTCGGCGACCCCTCACGGCCTCGAGCGCGAGGGTCGACGGCTTCCCTCGCGCCGTGATCGCTTGATACCGTGCGGCGGAGGCATGCAGCGTCGATCCGGACGTTCCGGCCCGACCCGCCCCGGGCCTCGTGGTGCTTCGTGTCCCCAAGAAAATGGAGGAGTCCATGGCTCGATTCATTCGTTCTCTCGTTCCGCTCGTCTGCGCTGGCGCATTCCTGGCGGGTTGCAGCAGTGGCAGCAGTGGTGGTGGTGGTTCGACCTCTTTCTCGGGCACGATCCTGGGGCCGGCCGGAACGGGCCTGCAGGGCGCGGGCATCCAGATGACTGCCTCCACGAACCTCGGCGGGACACCGGCCCAGACGGTCACCGACGCGGGCGGGAACTTCATCGTGCTGCAACCCCCGACCGGGATGGTGGATCTGCACATCGACGGCTCGAACGTCCCGGGCGGGACCTTCGCGAGCCTGGAGCTCAGGATCGTCGTCGGCGGGGGAGCGAGCAACCTCACGCAGCCGCTCGTGCTGCCCGACCTCGGCGCCGGCTCGACGGTGTCGGTGCCCGTGGATGGGAGTGGCCAGACAATGGGGATGACCGTAGTCACGGCCCCGGAAGGCACGGCCATCACCATCCCAGACATGACCACGATCCTCGTGGACGGGGCCGTTCCTGCCGGGCCGGTCGACGTCAACGTCACGTCGGTGGACGCGATCAATGTACCCATGCCCCTGCCGGGCACGCAGGATCCGGGCGCGTTCGTGACGATCCAGCCGCCGGGTGCGGCCTTCACGCCTGCCCTCGACATCCAGTTCCCCAACACTCGTGGCTTCCCGCTCGGCACGATGGTCGACATCTGGTCCTTCGATCACCAAGACGGTGCCTGGGTCAACCGCTCGGCGCAGACCGGCAACCAGGGCACGGTCGTAGACATCACCGGGACCGAGTTCATCGTGGCCACGGGCGTCATCACCGAGGGCGGCTGGCACGCGGCTACGCTGCCGGTGGACCCGACCAGGGCCACCACCCTCGCCGGCCAGGTGTTCCCGCTCGGAGGTTCCACGCCGCTGCCCGGCGTCCTGATCAGTCTTTCCACGGGCCAGTTTGCGAGCACCGACGCCAACGGGCGGTTCAGCATCGCCTCCGTTCCGGCCTATGACGGAGCCACGCTGCTCCCGAGCGACGTCGACCTCCGGGCCATCGCGCCGGTTGCCTTCGGAGCCATGACGGTTTCGATGACGGTCCTGGCGGGGACGATCATGGCCGGAGGAACAACCAACGTCCCGGCTTTCGATATCCCCGTGTCGAACACCGGCTCGCTGGTTGGCTCGGTCACGGACAATGGAGTGGGTGTCGCGGGAACGGTCTCGATCACCGGTACCGCCGCGTTCAGCGCCGAGTCGGACGCGGACGGCGCGTTCTTCGCCACAGCCAGGGATCCGGGGGCGTACACGGCCACCTTCACGTTCCCGAGCGGGTCCGAGTCCGAGGACTTCACGATCGTCGCCCATCAGACCACGATCGTCAGCTTGACCGCCGGCCCGCCTCCAACCGGCGGTGCGCTGACCGTGACGGTCCTCGATTTCACCAGCGTCCAGGCCGGCACGCCGGTGGCGGATGCTTGCGTCACGCTCAAGGGCGCGAGCGGTGCGTCCCAGCCGGGCATCACGAACGTGAGCGGGGTCGCCTCGTTTCCGAACGCGCCCGCCGGTCCCTACACGGTCACGGCCCAGAAGGACACGGTGGTTCCCGGCCCAATCACGAACCGTCTGGCGACATCTCTGATCGGGGTCAATCCGACCGCGAGCCCGAGAACGATCGTGGTGCCGTTCCTGGATTCGAACTTCGCCACGAGTCCCGTGGTCACCGACGCCACCTTCGATGGCACGGTCCTGAACCCCCCGGTGGGGGTGGACCACTTCATCTTCGAAGTCGACACGAACTCGCTGGGGGGCTTCGAAACCTCGGGTCCCGTCTTTGGTTCGAGCTTCGGCCCGCCGATCCCCTCGGGTGTGCCGCTCGACGTGGCCGTGACCGCCTTCGGTCCTCCCCCCGGCAATCAGATCCTGAGCGCGGTCTTCGCGACGAACGTGATGGCGACCTCTGGCCAGACGCTCATGCTGGATTTCGACTTCAGCACTGCATGCCTCTTCGATCAGACCGTGAACCTGACGTTCCCCAATCTCCCGGCGCACGACAACTTCTCCCTGGGGCTCGACCTGTCCGCGGCCGGCGAGCTCTCTTTCCCGCTCTTCAGCGGAGCGACGCTGCCCGGAAGCATCGATCTGCCTGATCTCGCGAACGCCAAGCTTCTCCCCTACGACGGGATCTTCGAGGTCCGTGGGGAGACTTTTGGGCTGCTGTTCAAGGAAAGCCTGTGCGACGTGCCGCTGGGCCACGCCACACCCGCCAGCCTCTCGGTGGCCCTTCTCGGAATTCCAACCATCCAGAGTCCCGCGAACCAGGCCAACTTCGCGACCTACGGCCCGGGAAACACCGTCCAGTACACCCTGGGCAGCGGGAACGGCACTTCGACGGGGATCAATTCCATCACCTTCGTCGGCGGTACCAAGACGGGCACCAATGACGTCTTCATCTTCTGGGACATCATCGTGCCCGCGGCCACGACCACGTTCCCCATCCCACCGGTAGCCGTGAGCAAGCCGATGTTCGCGCCCGGCTTCTACTTCGTGAACGTGGGAGCCGTGCGCTTCCCCTTCCCCGGCTTCGACTTCGCGACGTTCTTCGATCAGAACTTCCCGAGCAACCTGGCGGCCGTCGAGATGCTGGGGGATTGCGAGGGCGACGTGAGCCACAACTTCACCGTCGGCCAGGCCCCGCTCGTGGTCGATCGAGGAGCCAGAGCCGCGCTCGAGCGGAAGGTCAAGCAAGCCAGGCTCTTCGACACGGGCGCTCGCTAGGCCCCGTTTCCGGGAGTTCCCGCGGCGCGCGTCCGTTCTTCCAGCGCGCGCCGCAGGGAATCCCCGTGGGCACCGAGCCGTGCCCGTGCTTGCTCGCGCGAGAGACTGCGGAGGTGCATCAAGGCGGCGAGCTTCACGCGGCCTTCGGCGCGGTCGAGGAGGGCTCCCGCCGCGTCCTCGGGGAGCCCGGTGAGCTCGTGCAGGATGCCGAGCCCGCGCCGGCGCAGCTTCGCGTTGGCGCGCGTGTCGAGGTCGATCATGCGGTTCTCGTGCACCTTGCCGAGGCGCGCGAAGGCGAGCGTCGTCACGCGGTTCAGCACGAGCTTGGTGGCCGTGGCGGCCTTGAGCCGTGTCGAGCCGGCCAGGACCTCGGGCCCGGTCACGACGCGGATCGAGACGTCGGCCTGGTCGGGCGCGAGCTCGAACGGCACGCAGGCCAGGAACACGGTGGCGGCGCCGCGTTCCTTGGCGCGTTCGAGCGCGCCGTGCACCCAGGGCGTGCGGCCGCTGGCGGCGATGCCGAAGACGACGTCGAGTTCGCCTACGTCGTTCACGGCTGCGCGGCCCTGCTCGAGCGAATCCTCGGCGCCCTCGATCGCGCGCAGGAGTGCCTCCGGCCCGCCGGCGATGCGGCCCTGGACCTGTAGCGGGTCGCTCTGAAAAGTCGGCGGACACTCGGAGGCGTCGAGCACGCCCAGACGTCCGCTCGTGCCGGCGCCGGCGTAGATCAGGCGCCCGCCGCGCGCGAGTGCCTCGGCCACGAGCTCGATCGCTCGCAGGATCGCGGGCTTCGCCGCGCGTACAGTGGCATTGACCTGCTCGTCCTCGCGGTCGAAGACGTCGAAGGCATCCGCGAGCGCGAGCTCGTCGAGCGCGCGGCTGGCCTCGTTGGCGGCCTCGGTCGGCAGCTCCTCGCTCACGCTTTCTCCCGTTCGACGCGCTTGCCCGGCGTCCACATCGGCTGCGGCAGGGAGGCGCCGCCATCGACCGTGAGGCACGCGCCCGTCACCCAGCCCGACAGCGAGGAGAGGAGGTACAACGAGTGCCGCGCGACCTCCTGCGCGGAGGCGAAGCGCCCGAGCGGAATGGTCGCCTGCATCTCCGCGCGCGCCGCCGCGCTCGGCCACAGGTTGGCCGCGCTGCCCTCGGACTCGAACGGCCCCGGCGCGATCGCGTTGACGCGGATCCCGTGCGTGGCCCACTCGGCCGCCAGCGTCTTCGTGAGCGCCAGCACGCCGGCCTTGGCCGAGGCCGAGTGCGCCACGCCGGGCATGCCCGTCCAGGCGTAGGTCGCGACCACGTTCAGGATCTGGCCGGACTTCCGTGCGATCATCGCGCGCCCGAAGTCGCGCGAGCAGTAGAAGGTGCCATCCAGCACGATCCCGAGCACTGCACGCCAAGCATTGGCCGAGAGCCGCTCGCTCGGGCACACGAAGTTGCCGGCGGCGTTGTTGACCAGCACGTCGACGTGGCCGTGCTGCGCGAGCACCTCCGCCGCCACGCGCTGCACCGCCGGCGCCTCGCGCACGTCGAGCGCGCGCGCCTCGACCCGCCAGCCGCGCCGCTCGCCCTCGTCGAGCAGCGCGCGATGGTTCGCGGCGTTGCGCGAGAGCACCACCACCGTCGCCCCGCGCGCCGCGAGACCCCGGCTGATCTCGAGGCCGAGACCCGTGCCGCCGCCGGTGACCACCGCGACCTGGCCGCGAAACTCGTCGGGCGGAAGCCAGTCACCGGCGGTGGGGGTGGGGTCGGGCATCGGGCAGAGGGTGTCAGGCGCAAGTGTGGGAGTCCAGAGTCGCGATCGCCCTCCAGGAGCCGGGCTGTCCCGCGCGCTGAAGCTCCGACGAGCTCCGCGGTCGTGCGACGGGGGTGTGCGGCGTCGAGGGCTGCTACCGCGCACTCGGTTCGAGCTACCGCGCAGTCATCGCCGCGTACATCGAATCACGAACGGGCGACGCAGAGCTGGGACTCCAGCCAGTTCCTGCCGGGGACGTCGTCGACGCCGATCCACGGGAGGTACCCGAAGCTCTGCGCCTTCAGAACGGGCGAGCTCCGGAGTCGACGGCAGATGTCCTGTCTCCACGGAGAGTACCAGCCACCGGACGAGTACGGATCGGGCTGACCCCGCACGTTCCACGATCCATGCTTGCGTCCGTTGTTGAGGATGTAGCGGACCGTCCTCCAAATCTGCCGCCAGCCTTGGAGCGCGACAGCGAAGTAGCGCTCGGCGAACACGCTCCCCGTCTTGCGGCACCACAGCGAGTTCAGCGCCTTCGCGAGACGAATGCCGAGCGCCTGGAGCCCCTTCGAGAGCTTCGTCTTGTCCATCACTTCGACCATGAGGTGAACATGGTCTTGCTGAATCGAGTAGTGCAGCAACGCGAAGCCGTTCCGCTCCTTCCCTTTCCGGAACGCCCTCTCGAGCCGCCGCAACCCTCGTGGAGTCCTGAGATCCGGCAAGCCTCTCCTGATCCGCCACACCACATGGATCGGCCCCGCGACCTCGGGCCGCGTCTCGTGCGGAACGCGTGAGCTCTTCCGAACCGTCACCGCACGAGCCGGCAGATGTTCCTTCTCCCTCCTCCGCCGCTTCGAGAACAACTCGAGCTGATTCCCTGCATGCTTCATGGTTCTTCCAAGGAGCCTGGCTCTTCTCGAACGCTCGCAACTTCCCGTTTCCTTTTTTCGCCGGCAGCTGTCATCAACCGCCTCCTACGCCGACGAGTTCCCTCACCTCCAATCTTCCGCAACCCGCCCAAGCCCTCTCCCCCTCGAAGCCGCGCGCTACGCGCGCCTATTTTCTTCCATCCCACCCGGCCGCGCGCGGAGCGCCCGGCCGGCCCTCGGCTCATCCGAGCAACGCGCTCCCAACCTCCTTCTCTCTCCCTCTGTTCTTGTCGACCGTCCGCAAGCCCCTCGGCTCTCCTCACTCGCCCACGAACTGCTCGATCTCGCTCGCGCGCTCGGCGGCGTCCTCCTCGCCGAGCTCGAGCAGGCGCTCGATGTAGTCGTGCTGGAACATGACCAGCGAGATCATGTCGTTGGAGCGCGTCTGCTGCGTGCCGAGGCCGCGCGTCAGGAAGCGAAAGGTGCGCGGCAGGCGCGCCTCGTACTCGTTGGCCAGGCGGCCGAGGTCGCGCGAGGGCCGCAGCAAGAGCAGCTTCACCGGGCGCAGGTTGCCGCGCTTCTCGGGCGGCGTGTTCTCGAGCAGTTGGTTGATGCGCTCGAGGCGCAGCGCGTCGCCGTCGAACTGGTCCAGGAAGATCGCGCTCATCACGTCGCCGAAGATCTGCGCGGGCGGGGGATAGCCCTTGAGCACGTGCATGCGCGTCTCGGCCATGTCCGGGACGTGGCGCGTGGAGATCGCCAGGATCCGTTCGGCGCCGAGGTGCACGGCTGGCGCGAGCGGCGCGGTCAGGCGCATCCCGCCGTCGCCGTAGTAGCCGTTCTCGATCTTCACGGCCGGGAAGAAGATCGGCAGCGCGGCCGAGCCCATCACGTGCTCGACGCCCAGGAGGCAGGTGCGGCTGACGCGGTCGGCGCGCTCCCAGGGCTCGACGTCGCGGCCCTGGATGAAGGTCACCGAGCGCCCGGTGGTGTAGCTCGCGGCCGTGAGCGCGACCGCGCGCAGCGCGCCCCGGTCGAGGTTCTCGGCGATGCCGCTGAGCTCGCCTTCCTTGGCGAGCAGCACGCGCTCGAGGAACGTGCGCAGCGGGGCCGTGTCGACCATGCCGTGGTGCTTGGGCTTGTGGTGGCCGCCCGAGACCAGCGACAGGGCCGAGTCGACCAGGTGCGAGAAGAGCCCCATCGGGCCGACGCGGAAGACGTTCTCGACCCGCAGCTCGCCCCACACGTCGCACAGCTTCTCGACGCGTTGCTCGAACGTGCCCGCGTGCACGGCCAGGAAGGCGGCGTTGATCGCGCCGGCCGAGACGCCGGTCAGGACCGGGACCGCGGTGTGGGGGAAGCGCCTGGCCAGCCAGCGCAGGGCCCCCACCTGGTAGGCCGCCCGGGCGCCGCCGCCGCTCATGACCAGCGCCAGCTCTCCGCCTTGGGTCATGCCGGCGCAGTGTGGCGAACGGAATCGCTCGGGGAAAGCGTCAGGGTTCTCGACCCGGTTCAGGCCGCGCGTGCCCAGCTCACGAGCTCGATGCGCCCGTCGGCGTGCTCGACCAGGGCCGTGGCGCTGCCGACCCAGTCGCCGTTGTTGCCGTAGTAGAGCCCGTCGATCGTGCGCGAGGCGGGCGAGTGCACGTGGCCGCAGATGATGCCGTCGACGGCGCGCGCGCGCGCAGCGACCATGGCCGAGCGCTCGAAGCGGCCGGTGTACCCCAGCCAGCGTTTCGAGCGTTCCTTCAGGTACGGCGCCAGGCGCGAGCGGCGCGAGCGAAACAGGCGTTCGAGCGCACCACACGTGTGCTCGAGCCCGCGCGCGAACGCGTCGCCGATCCGTCCGAGCCAGCGCCGCTCGCCGAGCTCGACGTCGAAGCCGTCGCCGTGGATCACGAGCAGGCGCCGGCCGTCGGCGGTGGTGTGCTCGAGCTCGGGTGCGATCGCGAGCGTGACGTTCGTGCCCCACAGCTCGGCGAAGCGCGGGTCGTGGTTGCCGGGCATGTAGTGCACGCGCGTGCCCTCGCTGGCCATGCGGCGCATGTGCTCGAGCACGGCGCGGTGGGCCGCCGGCCAGCGCTCTTCCGCACGTTCCTGGGCGTCGTCGGCGATGTCGCCCACGAGGTACAGGAACTCGGTCTGGTGGTGCTCCAGGAAGTCGAGCAGGAGCTCGGCCTGGGCGCGCGCGGAGCCGAGATGCACGTCGGAGAGGAAGATCGATCGGCAGCGGGTCCGCCCGCGACCCCCCGGCGACGAGGAGAGCATGGAGCCTGGATCGGCTTCGAGGGCCGGCCATCCGAAGGCTGGGCCGGCTTGTTCGGGCGAGAAACGGGCGCCGCTCGACCGGCATAGAATCCCGGCCTCTGCCCGTACGTCGAGACCTGCGAGTGCTGGCCCGCGCTGCATGCCGAGCTGGCGCGGGTTGACCCGGCCACTGCGGCCCGGCTGGCCCCGCAGGACGCGCAGCGCATCGGCCGCGCGCTGGAGGTATGGCAGCTCACCGGGCAGCCGATCTCGGCGTTTCACA